>CAZLOQ010000011.1:22528-65236 GCA_964561125.1 uncultured Chitinophaga sp.
GCAGCTCAGAAGCCCCCGACGACTGTTCAGCTGCATGCTGGAATCAGGCCGGCGCTACCTTGTGCCACGCACCGATGGGCTGATTCTCGTCGGCTCCACCGAAGAGCACACGGGATTTGAAAAAGGCAACACTGCGGCCGGCGTCGCGGAGCTGATTGAGTTTGCCTGCGAACTTGTTCCCGAACTGCGGCATCAGGAGCTCGTAAGGTGCTGGTCCGGACTCAGACCCGGCTCTGCCGACGATCTTCCACTACTGGGGCACGTTCCCGGATACCGAAATCTGTTTGTGGCTGCCGGGCACTTCCGGTCGGGATTGCAGATGTCACCCGGGACAGCCCGGATTATGAGTGCGGTGATGCGACAGGAGCCGCCGCCGATCTCCCTCGCCGGGCTTGAAGTCAGCCGTTACCCGGACGTTGCCTCTGCAGGAACTGATGCAGGAACTGAATTATGCGAGCCGTGATCCAGCGCGTGACGGAAGCCTCAGTCACTGTGGAGGGCAGTGTCGTCGGCCGTATCGGACGTGGCTTTCTTGTGCTCCTCGGAATCACTCATGCCGATACCCACAGGGATGTCAGCTGGATTGCGGCGAAAATCGCTGGTTTAAGGGTGTTTGAAGACACGGAAGGAAAAATGAACCTTGGCCTGGCAGATGTCGGCGGGGCAGTGCTGCTGGTGAGTCAGTTCACGCTCTACGGGGACTGCCGAAAAGGGCGCCGCCCCAGCTTCATTGAGGCGGCTCGCCCGGAAGTCGCCGTGCCGCTGTATCAGGCAGTTGCCGCAGAACTCCGCGGGGCCGGCCTGCAGGTCGAAACCGGACAATTTCAGGCCCACATGGACGTGCAGCTGCTCAATGACGGGCCGGTGACATTACTCCTCGACAGTCAGCAGCTCTTCTGACGGTCGACCCCGGGCTGTGCATTATTCGTTGTTTCGGCCTTTTCTCGCTGCCGGGTGCGACCGTAAACTCCAGTGGTTTCCCCAGAACGCCACAGGGATGTTCCGGCCATGAATTCATCACAGGTTGTTGATCTGCTGGTTGTCGGAGTACTGCTGTACTGCACGATCCGCGGTGCTTCCCGCGGACTGCTCTCACAGCTCGCATGGGTCGTTGCGCTGCTGCTGTGCTTCAAATTTGCCGGCACACTGTCACCTGCGCTCGAGCCGTTCATCGCCGTTGCCCCTCCCCTGCGACAATGGCTGGCAATGCTGGCCGTCTACGTCGGGCTGTGTGGAGCGGCATTTCTTGCCGCCGGTATGGCCAGCAGCTGGATGGAGAAAACAAAGATCCTCGACTTCGATCGGCATCTGGGTGGCCTGCTGGGCTTCGCCAAAGGCATCGTGATCTGTCTGACAATCATGTATTTTCTGATCACCATGTCCCCCTCGATCCGCAACATCGTGGGCCAGACCTATTCCGGCTATGGAGCCGCCGTCATCCTGAGCCACTCGCAGGTACTCCTGAATCTGGTTCCCGAACATGCCGTGCCCATGGTACAGCACGTCATCGACCGGTTTAATCAGCATCTGCGACCCACAGGAGACGATCTTGTCGGAGCAACCGTCGCTGATCCCGGTTCCTTTCCCGAACTGGCCTCCGACGGTCGCCAGTCCGACTCGTGGCTCAATGGCTCAGCCGACTTTCGACTCGAAGATCTGCTCTCCTCACCCACACAAACTCCGGGCAGCGCAAACGACACCAATCCCCCGACCAACGCACAGGATCCAGCTGACAGGCTCGCCCTGAATGATGTTCTCAGCCTGCTCCCCGACCGCGTTCGCGAATCCCTTCCTCAGGCGACCCTGAATGCGATTCAGGATGCGGCACCCGAAGAACAGCGACAACTGCTCAGCCAGCTGCGACAGGCAGTGCCCTCCGGAATGTCTCAGGTTCTCTCCGACTTTCTTCGCGGCTCCGCCCGCAGCGATTCACCGCGAATCGAATCCGCTCCCGCCTCTGCCCGTCCGGCCACCCCGTCGACTGCTGCCGCCGGACCAGCACGGCTCACGCCAGCCGACGCCGCACTGCTCAGAGAAATCTCCGGGATCTACAGCCAGCGTGCTGACATTGAGCAGCGGGCGCGTGAGTATCTGGCCGGAGTTCCTCCTGCGATCATTCCGCGCGTGCTCGCTGACTGGCACGCCGACGCACTGGGACTCCCTCGCGATCCTGACCCGGGTACCGACGTGAATTCGCGACTGGACGAGCGAATCCTGCGACAGCTCAACCGAGCCGGCATTTCACTCGAAGGCCTCGATTCCGGTCTGCGTTCGCGGCTGACGCAGCTGTGAGGCTGCTGAGAGGCTGCTCTGAAAACCGCAAAAAACGCTGGCTTTTCTCTGAAACAACTTCACATAACAGACATTATCGGACGTTGGTTCTCGTGTTTTTCGGGCATGCCGAATCTCAGTACAGCTGCTCCGTCTCAGGAATCCGGGGGCGGAGTCATCGTTGCGGCTGGCTTCGCGGAAGCGCGGGCACAGCCAGCTTCAGGGCAATCAGTTCGTTGTCACGATTGACCGTCACTGACACATCCCGTCCCGCCCCGGCAGCTGCCATCTGGCGACGCACATCTGTGACGCTGGTGATGACAGAATCACCGATCAGCAGGATCAGGTCTCCGCGTCGAATGCCCGCGCGGGCTGCCGGCGAATCCGGGCTCACGGCATCGACCCACGCTGGAGTGCGTTCCACGACGGCCGGGAGCATGGTGAGTCCAAAGCGTGCGGTCAGATCGCGATCGCTCATGATTGGCGCAGCGGAGTCGGTGGCGGCGGAAGGAGTGAGGCGACGGCCTTCAAGCATCGCGGCGACGACAGGCTGGAGCGAGGTCAGGGGTACGGCATAGTTGACCCAGATACGACTCCGGTCATGTCGAATCTCGCGGCCGATCAAGCCAACTGGTCGCCCGGCTTCATCAACGACAAGTCCACCGCCTGCGCCTGAGTTATTGGTGATGGCGTCGAGAATCCAGACTGGTGTTTTGACCGGGAACTTCCAGCGTCCCTGGCTGGCTTCGAGCGGGACAGCGGCCGCGATGACGCCATGAACAACCGACACCGGCTCGTTTCCCGCGGCAACACGAAACATGTTGCTCCATGCCATCACCGGTGTACCCGGTTCGGCATCCACTGCCAGCTGCAGATCCAGGAAAGGGAAGGTGTCTTCCGGGCGCGCCTGGATCCGTACGATTGCGGCGTCATGTTCAGTGCTGGTGGCCAGAGTTTCGACCGGCCAGCGACGGCCGTCTGCTGTGACGGCAGTGAGGAATCCGGTGCTGACGAGGTGGTTGGCAATAGTGAGGATGTGCCCCTGTGACGAGACGAGGACTCCGCTGCCATAAGAGTCGAGACTTCCGACACCCGCACCGAACAGTTTGACCACAACCTGCCGCGGGTCAGCGACTGGTCGTGAGGGCGTCTGCAGGCCTGCAGTTGCCATCACGGGGCCTGCCAGTGACAAACAGAGTGAGGTGCTGAGAAATTCTCGCCGCGAGGCGAGGAGAGTCACAGATTTCATTTGGATAACCCGGGAAAGATCAAAAGAACGTCCCTGCCCCGCCCTGCTCTGCTGCGATTGACTGGCATCAAGGCATGCGGGCCGAAGCAGACTCCACCTGAATCCATGTGATTTGTTCGCTGGCAGGATCCACAAAGCCGATCCGTGCGGGAGCGGGCAGACCGTTGCGATCCTGCCAGTCCTCCAGTATCAGCCTTGCTTCATCCAGTTCGGCTGAATAGTTCAGATCAACGGCCACCGGAAATGCATTTGAGTCTTCGAAATACCAGCGAGCCGTACGAATGCCATCGCGGGTGATGAGCACCTTCAGAGGGCGATTGAGAGGCAGGTGCAGAGTGGAGCCGGCAGCAAGAATTTCACTGAAGACGCCAGTGTCAGGGTTAAACAGCCTGCGAAGCTGTCCAAGGGCGGTCAGAAGACCAGGAAACGCTGGTGGCTCCTCCGCAGCGTCCGGCTCAGCGATTTTCTGGAGCCATGCGGCGGAACCCTGTCGCAGTCCGACAGTGTCCGGGCTGATCACCAGTTCTGCAGCGGATTTGCCGGTCGGCAGAGGAATCTGCAGATTCAAAGTCCACACGCCCGCGGGGTTGGCAGCGGCCGCCGACTGGCTTCTGAGTGGTTGCAGGAGGGCAGTTTGACGGAGCTGATTGAAGTGGAAATTGCAGAATCCATCGCGTTCGACATACAAACGGCGAATTTCTTCCGGGAGTTCGGAGGCATCAGGCTGCTGTTCTGATTCCGGGTCCCCGTCGGGATTCGGACTTCGGCGTCGTTCCTGCGGCAGCTGAGGGGCCTTCCGAAAAGAGTGCAGGGCGGTCAGGCGGATCGTTGCCGAATGGCGACCGGTATTATCGCGCCATGTGACGGGCACACGATCACCCTCCTGGAATGTTCCGAGCACATTCTGAAAGTCATTTGCGGATGTGAGCGAGCGACCGGCGAAGGTGAGGAGCACTGACTGGGGTCTGAGTCCGCGTCGCCACGCCTCAGAAAGCTGTGAGACCTGGCTGATCACCGCGGTGTTGCCTTCGCCGGTTTCCACGGTGAATTCCGTGCGACCGTGGTCAACGATCAGTCCGCAGTGGAGTGAATCGAGGAATCGCAGGACCTGGTTCACTGAAATGGCATAGGCCGCTCCGGAATTCACTCGGCCACGCTTTTCGAAGGATGCCCGGCCATTGATGCCAATCCAGCGTCCCTGAATATCAAACAGTGGTCCCCCGCTGTTACCGGGGTTGATGGAAGCATCGATCTGGATGCAGTCTGTGTATTCAAGAAATGTATTTGCCGGATACTGATAGCGACGGACGCCGCTGACGATTCCATAAGTCACTGTCGGCGAGAAATCCGATGCCAGCAGAAAAGGGTTTCCCAGTGCCAGCACCTCGTCGCCGGGCTGCACCAGATCACTGTTGCCGGGAATCGCAGCGGGAAAGTCCGTGCGCCCCAGCAGCTGGATCAGAGCGACATCACCTGTAGGATCGATGCCCACGATTACGGCATCATAAACCTGTCCGTTATTCAGACCGCACTTTAAAAAGCTGCCGGACCCCGAGGTCACATGATAGTTGCTCACTGCGAGTCCGTCCGGGGAGATCAGCACTCCGGATCCTCCTCCTTCACCGCTGGAGGCCATTACACACACGACGCTGGGAGCGATTCGCTGCAGGACCTCAATTCGCTGCTGTTCACGCACCCGTACGTCTGCTGAAGCGGCAGGCACGGCGGCCACGGCGGGCTGCTGCCCCGACGCAGGCTGCGGCGGCAGCAGTGCAGGCAGCAGCAGTGCAGTCAGCAGCAGTCCTGTTTCTGTCAACACTGAACGCATGACAACCACTCCCCTGCCCCGGGATTAAGAAATTAATTGAATTAAAGATACTGAAGTATCATAAAAAATATGTGCGATCATTCAGCTGAGAATATTATGAACAACATTTCCATGAATATCCGTCAGTCTGAAGTCGCGTCCCTGAAAGCGATATGTCAGTCTCTGATGATCAAGCCCAAGACAGTGCAGAATCGTCGCGTTCAGGTCGTGAATGTGAACGGGGTCACTGTCTATGTTATATCCATAGTCATCGGTCTGTCCGAAAACCATTCCGCCGCGAATTCCGCCGCCGGCCAGCCACACAGAGAAACAGCGTCCGTGATGATCGCGTCCATAATCCGCCTGCAGACCTCCCTGGCCGTAAACAGTCCGGCCGAATTCACCGCCCCAGACAATCAGCGTATCCTCCAGCAGACCTCGCTGTTCAAGATCACGAATCAAAGCTGCCTGTGCCTGGTCGACGTCGAGGCACTGTTTCGGCAGATTTGTTGGAATTCCACCGTGCTGATCCCAGCCGCGGTGGTACAGCTGGACGAAACGGACGCCGCGTTCCAGCAGTCGGCGTGTGAGCAGGCAGTTGGCGGCAAACGTGCCCGGCGTGCGGGCGTTTTCGCCGTACATTCTGAACACCGACTCCGACTCGCCGGACAAGTCCACAAGTTCCGGCACGGAGGCCTGCATGCGAAAGGCCATTTCGTACTGAGCGATGCGGGTGGCAATTTCCTGGTCGCCGGTATTCTGCAGCTGCATTGAGTTGAGGGTGGCGACGCTGTCAAGGACGCTTCTGCGCAGGCTGCGGCTGACACCTGGAGGATCAGCCAGATAAAGCACAGGATCTGTACCGCTGCGGAGCTTGACGCCCTGATGGCTGGAGGGCAGGAAGCCACTTCCCCAAAGCCGTTCCAGCAGTCCCTGATTAGCATCGCGGCCGCTGCCGTGCGAGATCAGTACGAGGAATGCCGGGAGGTCGGCGGCATCACTGCCAAGACCATAACTGGCCCATGCTCCCAGTGAAGGGCGCCCGGGCTGCTGTGAACCGGTTTGAATGTAAGTGATCGCCGGATCATGGTTGATGGCCTCCGTATGCATGGACCGAATCAGGCAGATGCGGTCGGCCACGGCCGCGGTGTGCGGCAGCAGCTCGGACAGGCGCAGCCCATCGGCCGCCGATGACTGAAAACGAAACCGGGGCGCAATCACCGGAAAACTGCTTTGCCCGGATGTCATTCCGGTGAGTCGCTGTCCGCGGCGAACTGAATCGGGCAGTTCTGTGCCATGCAGTCTCTGCAGCTGCGGCTTCTCGTCATAGAGTTCCAGGTGAGATGGTCCCCCGGACTGAAACAGGTAAACCACTCGCCGTGCGCGCGGAGCAAAATGGGTGGCTGGTGGCGCAGCGAGGCTGCTTTGCTGCAGGAGCGTGGCAGCGGCAGCGATGCCAGGCAGAGACTGCATTGCAGACCGGCGGGAAGCGATCATTGAAGAATCCGGGTGGTGGTGATTGGAAACTGCACGCACGCATCCGGATTGTTGACGATCCGCAGTGAGAAATCCAGACCGTAAATCTCAGTGCATCGGCTCTATCGGCGTGAATGTGGTGCGGTTTCGCTCGAACGCCGATTCCGCGGCTTCCTTTGCCCGCCGCTGGAATTCAGCCTGAGAATGCACGCCGCGAGCGGCGGGGTCCATTGGCGTGGGGGCCGGAGTCTTGCGGCGACGACGTGTGCCTGTCGCTGCCGGAGTGCCGGGATCGGGTTCGGGGCCGGCCGGCTGGAGGTAAAGTCCGTCGGGCGTGAGCAGTCGTGCTTTTCGGGTATCGCGCATGCAGGTGCGGAGGATCTGGATGGCGCGACGTTTGCAGCTGTCGTCGAGGATTGGCACCAGCAGCTCATCGCGGCGATCAAGGTTCCTTGGCATCCAGTCGGCGCTGGAAATAAATACCCGCTCGTCACCTCCATGATGAAAATACAGAATTCGGGCATGCTCCAGAAAACGATCAATGATGCTCACGATGCGAATATTCTCGCTCCGCCCGGGCACACCGGGACGCAGGCAGCAGATCCCGCGGATATTCAGGTCAATCTCAACTCCGGCCTGCGATGCTTCACACAGCGCTTCAATCATCACCGGGTCTGCGAGTGAATTCAGTTTGGCCATGATCTGCCCGCGGTCACCATTTCTGGCACGCTCCGTTTCCACTCGAATCATCTGCAGAATCTTCTCACGAAGCCCGATCGGCGCAGACTCAATCTGTGAAAACTGCAGAATCTGCGAACAGCCCGTGACGGCATTAAACCATGAAATCGCGTCGTTGCCCAGATCCCGATGGCAGGTGAGCAGACTGATGTCGGTGTAGAATCTGGATGTGATCTCGTTGTAATTGCCCGTTCCGAAATGGCAGTATCTCTGGAACCCCTGCGGTTCACGCCGCACAACAATGCAGGCTTTGGCGTGCGTCTTCAGCCCGCGAACACCATAGATCACCTGCACCCCGCTGTACTCCAGCTGCCTCGCCCATTCAATATTCCGGGCTTCGTCAAACCTTGCCTTCAGCTCCACGATCACAGTCACATTCCTGCCATTCTCTGCTGCCCGAATCAGAGAACGAACAATCGGACTGTTGCGACTGGTGCGGTACAGCGTCTGCTTGATCGCGACGACATCACGATCGTCGGCTGCTTCCGCCAGCAGTCGCAGCACAGGTTCAAATGACTCGTATGGATGAAACAGCAGCACGTCCTGCTGCTTCATGATGTCAAAAATCGACTCCGCCGGATCAATCCGCGGTGATGGACAGGGCGTCCATGGCGGGTAAAGCAGATTGTCATAGCCGCTGATGCTGGTGAGCTGCATCAGGTCGCTTAAACCCACGGGCCCCGGTGCCTGATAAATGTCGCGTACACCGACTCGAAGGAGTGTTTTCAGGAATTCAAGCAGCTGCGGGGTGACTTTATCTGCCAGTTCCAGACGGGTGCAGAAGCTGTCCTTACGGTCCTCCAGTACGTCTTCCATTTCTGCCAGCAGATCTGCGCCGTCGTCGTCACTGACGGACACATCTGCATTGCGAGTCACACGGAAGGGAACGGTGGCAATGACCTTCTGTCCCGGGAAAAACAGTTCCGCCAGCATCTCAATGACGTCTTCCGTCATGATAAACTCCGCTCCCCCGGCGGACGGCAGAGTGATGTACCGCAGATCGTAGCTGCCGAACGGGATTACAGCGAAGCTCCACGGCTCATCATCCCCCCTGCCCTGCAGCTGCACGGCCACATTGACAGTTCGCCCGAACAGCAGCGGAAAACGGGATGGATCATGCACGGCGATGGGAGTCAGCACAGCCTGCAGCTGCTCATCAAACACCGATTCCACCACTTCCATCTGGCGTTCGGTGAGCTGGTCCGGGCGACGTCGACGGATTCCGGCCTCAGCGAGTGCCGGTTCAATCTGCTCCAGATAAACGCGATACTGGTCTGCAGCCATCCGCTGTGCACGACGACTGATGGCATTCAGCTGATCGAGCGCAGTGAGTCCGGTGGGGTCTGCGGCATTCTCACCTGTACGCAGTGACATGAGCAGACTGCCGACACGAACCATGAAGAATTCATCAAGGTTGGAGGCGGTGATGGCAAGAAATCGGAGCCGCTCAAGGAGTGGCACCGAGCTGTCGCAGGCTTCGTCGAGGACCCGCTGGTTGAACTCCAGCCAGCTCAGTTCCCGGTTCATAAACACATCAGAAATGTTTGACATGGCGACTCTGGCCTGATGCAGTTGCGGTGAGGGTGGCGGTGGCGGTGGCGGGGTGAATGCTGCGAGCTGTGAATCAGCGTCCGTTGGGTTCCCGCAGCAGCACTCCCATACCGAAGGTGTCTTCAAAAAGTCCGGCTTTCTGCCGGAGCTCCATCCGTTCAAGGGTCAGGTCGCCTGCAGAGCGTGTGGCCGTGAGGACCAGACGGTTGCGTTCAAGCGCGCAGTCGATGCTGCCGATTCTCTGTGTGCCGCTGGTATCGAGGGCCACGGCCACGCGGAGAATCGCGGCCAGACGCGAAACGATGACACGGCTGTCCCGATCCAGCCTGGCAAAATATTCGTGCGTGGGTTTTGGCGCTGCACGACGGTGGTAGCGGGCGATGAGCGCCACCAGCTGGTGATCGAGTGAATTGAGTCCGAAAAGTTCGCTGTTCATGATGAGGTAGTAGGAGTGTTTGTGGTAGCCGGAGAGTCCGACAAACAGACCCGTGGTGTGCAGCAGCGACGCGATGTAGAGGAGCGTTTCACAGCGCGCATCCATACGGTGCTCGGACTGCAGCGCCGTGAACAGTTTCCGGGCGAGCTCAGCGACATGCAGTGCATGCGGCAGGTCAACCTGATACTTGCGTGCGAGTTCCAGGGCCGAATGAACAATCTGCTCGCGGAAGTCGGCCGACCAGTCGTTGGGACGGAGCATTCCCTGCAGCAGCGCATCGCGGATGTTGAAGCCGGTCACGAGCAGAGATTCGACCTGCAGCAATTCCGCGAGACGCAGATTGGAGAGCAGTGCGGGAACGAGTGTTTCGGCCTGCGAAAGCTCGATGTGGTACTTGTGCATGACGGCGTCGACGGGCATGGGAAGGATGCGTTCCGTGAGCCGCCGCAGTTCTCGCGCCGGAACGTGTGTGAAACCGGCATTGCGGGGGGCCAGATTCATCAGGCGGGCCGCGAGCCGCATGTCTCCGCCGAGACTTACAATCTGCGGCTTCCGATCCCGGGGAATCAGTTCCACGAGCGGTTCGAGGGTGCGATCGATCTGGCCGGTGAGCAGAGTTTCTGAGTCACGCCGCGAAGCCTCCGACTGCAGGAGCAGCTGCTGGAGACGGAGCGAACCGAGCCGCCACGGCTGGGCGTGCACAATATTTTTTCCGCGGAGCACCAGAACCTCCGTGTTGCCACCTCCAACTTCCACTACCAGCGTCGGAGCATTCTCCTGAACGACATCGTCCTGGAGGAGCGGTCGCACTCCGAGGTAGGTCAGCCGGGCGATTTCAGCATCATCAATGAGTTCCACTGCGAGTCCTGTGGCGATGTAGATGCGGTCCAGCACATCCAGTCGATTCGCCGCTTCCCGCACGGCGCTTGTCGCCACCACCCGGATAAATCCTGCATCCGCAAACTGGTACTCACGAAGCTTCCGCCGGTAGCTCTTGAGCACTCGAATGCATTCGTGGAGCGTTTTCCGCTGAATTTCGCCAACGGTAAAGGTGTCCTTGCCAAGACTCACACCACGAACAAGCTGTTCGAGCACCCGCACTTCGGAACCACCATCAGTCTCCCCGATGGCCATGCGGATTGCTGATGTTCCCAGTTCAATCACAGCGAGCGGAAACGCGCGGCGACCACGCAGCGGGTCGGTTACAAGTTCAGTGCGGCCCGCAGGATCGTGGCGAGGATGTTCAGCGGGAGTGGACATGAGAACGTTTCAGATCGAGGGGAGCAATTGTGGAAAGCGGGGGGAAAGCGGAGAAAAGCAGGCCGCGCCCGCGACAGAATCTGCGATCGGCGGCCGTTCAGGATGCGGTGGTCTGTGGAAGATTCTCGTCTGTTTTTTTTCGCGGCTTTTTCGTCTGATCCGGTTCTGCCCGAACCAGTGCCGCGGCGCCTGCTGCAGCGGCCAGATCGCCCAGTTCACTGACCTTCAACCGTGCACAGCCGGCCAGAGAAGGCAGCACATTGCGACGCACACCAGCCGCGACGCTCTCCAGGTAAAGCTTCGGCATGGCCTCGACCAGGCCCCCGCCAAGGATCACTGCATCCGGGGCAAGGATATTGATGAGGCAACCGATGCCCTGCCCCACGACTTCGGCCGCTCGACGCACAATCTGTTCGATTACCGCGTCACCCCGCTCGATCGATTTTGCGAGCGCTGAACTGCGGATGTTCGAAATGTCGGTGCCGGCGAGATCCCGCAGATGCGGCGCCTGCCCGCGGAACACCGCTTTCGCGGCTTCCGCTGAAATGGCCAGCCGACTGGCCATGCCTTCAAGCGTTCCCGGGGGGCCGGCACCCGCAGGCGGACCGTCAGCAGACAACTGCAGATAGCCGACTTCCATGCAGGATGAACGACTGCCACGGAAGATCCGGCCCTCGTAAACGAAGCCACCGCCGATCCCGGTGCCCGGAAACACGCCGAGGACACTGCGAAAGCCCTGCCCTGCCCCGGCTGAGTATTCACCGAAAACTCCAGCGTCCACGTCGTTGCAGATCACGGCCGGACAATCGAACCGCTTTGCAAGGAAATCCCGGAGCGCTACGTTCTTCCAGCCAAGGTTGGGTGCCTCCAGCACCAGCCCCTTCTGCAGATCCAGTGGTCCCGGGACACCAGCACCGATGCCGGCGATCGCCGTCGACGGAATCTGAGCGGCCTCGAGCGCCTGCACAATGGTCTCTGCAATTCGATCCAGACTCACCGGTTCGCCCTCGCTCGAACGGGTCCTGCGGCGCCTGCGCGCGACCTCCTTCAGACGGCTGTCAAAGACCACCGCCATCATCTTGGTGCCACCCAGATCAAAGCCAACCCAGTACTTGCGGTTTTCTGTCTCGTCAGTCATTGCCCGATCGTTCCGAATGAAGGTGATTGCCCGCGACAGGATTGCAGGACGGGGTCAAGTGTAGCGAAATCCGTGGATCAGGGACAAACGGGAAAAACTGCGTGATTCATTGATATTCCCTGAGGAATCAAAAGCGTTTCAGAGCCAGAAGGCTGTTGGCGCAGAGGTACCCCATGAAGATGGCCAGAAACTGCGGATCCGGCTGCACGTCGGCAAAGTAAAAACCCGGATTCTGACCCGGAATCCATGACAGCAGAAACCGGGGAAAGAATGGCTGCCTGCTGCTGTGGCAGTGCGCCGCCCAAAGACACATCGCAGCGGAAACGGCGACTGAAGCCTTCAATGCCAGCTCGTATCGGTCAACCCCGCGAGGACCATACTGGCGGATACAGGCTGCCATGATCTGGCCCCCGTCGAGCGGCAGAACGGGGATCAGATTCAGCACATTCACGATCAGTCCCCCGAACATCAGTGCCCTGAACATGAAGAAGAGTTGCGGGTACTGAACGAGAGCACCCGGGAATATAATCTGTCCCGCCACATAGATCACGGCCCCCACTGCAAGGCCGGCCAGCGGACCTGCAAGTGAAACGGTCACCGCCCGGCGGAAGGGGAAGTGAGCTGATGTCGCGTACCCGCCCAGCACATACAGCACGATTTCTGACGGGTAGCCGTATCGCCGGATCACCAGCGCATGCCCCAGTTCGTGCACCAGCACCGAAAAAAAGATGCAGAGCACTCCAAGCACAACTCGCGCGGGATGATCTCCGTCCCAGACCATCATTGCTGAGGAGATCCAGAAGATGGGATGCACGCGGACGGGGATCCTGAACAGTTCAAACTTCAGATCCAGGTCCGTTTCTCCCGCCATACCAAACATGGTATTCCTCCGGAATTCAACTGCATTCGCTGCAACCGCTGTCGCATTCTGTGTGGACGGAAGATACAGTTTGAGCCACAATTTTGCACGGATCCCGACCGGGTTGCACCACGCAGCCCCGATTCTTCTCCAACGCCGACCCCCAGCCGGAGACTCTGGATTTGGATTTCTTCCGAATACTGATGGGGGCTCCGATCTTCAAAGATATTCTCGGCCCCCTCCTGCGCCCCATCGTCCGTCCCCTCTGGCGAGTGCTGCTGGGGCTCATTGCGATTCCTCTTTTCCGGCTTATTCTTCGCCGTGTTTTTCGCATCCAGGAACTCAGCGAAGAACTGGAAAAGGACCTGCGTGAATGGTTTCGCGCCTCACTGCTGCTCCTCGCCGCAACCGCCAACATGGAACATCTGCTCTTCAGCTGGCTGACCAAAGTCGACTGGCTCGATCGCGCCGACTGGTTCACCATGGGACTCCGGCTTCTCATGGTCATCGGCGTCATCCAGACCATGCCGGATCAGGAACTGTTCGCAGTACTCCACCCCGGCCCCCCAAAACTGGCAAAAGGGGTCCCCTGGCTGCAGCAGGTCAGGGAACTCAAATGGAAAATCCTGAACGGACTGTTCTGCCGACACCTGAACAAGTCCTCCCCCGTGCTTGCCATGATGTGTGCGATTGTCGGCGGAGAACTGTCTACCCCCCCGCAAACCAGTGAACTCATCGAAACCCAGCGAAGACTCTGCATCGGCTGCTCAATGGCTGCAGCCGGTGTCGGCTTCGAAGCAGCAGTCTCTGCCCCGGCTCTTCACCTCACCGCCGCAACCCTCTATTCCTGCGGACTCGCCGAAAGCAACCCCGCCCGCACCCGACTCAGCAATGGTACGGTCCCGTCTCCCGGCTTCTATGCACTTGCTCAGTACAACGACAGAAAACGGATGCACGAACACAGTCGCACGCGGTTCATCGTTGGCTGGATCTGTTACATCGCTGCCATTTCACAGTACCTCATTATCGGGCTCGTCACCTCACGCGACCGCGCCATGAAGGTGCTCACACTGTTCGACCAGGCTGTCGCTGAACGACGCCGGGAAATCATCGAAACTTACAACCTCGACGATAACACCAAGCCTCCCCCGGCCGACGTGCCATGCACCGACTGATTTCAGGAGCCCTCCACATGCATCGCCTCTGCTCCACCCTGCTCTCCTGCCTGTGCCTGTGCCTGTATCTGTGTCTGCCTGCCTGCAGTTCTCAATGCGCAGCCAGTGATCAGAAGCGGATACCATGGACCGGCACGCAGCTGCATGGCACTGCTGAACCCCCTCCCCCCTTTCGCGCCACTCGTGTCTGGCCGGAGCTGCAAGTCAAAGCCCCTGTCTACCTCCGCGCCGAACCCGGCAGCCGACGAATACTCGTCGTCGACCACAAGGCAGGCGGGACGGAACCGGGGGGCATTGTGGCCTTCAACAGCGATGTCGGTGCCGGCTCCGTTCAGCCTGTGCTCGCCACTGACTTCCTCATCTACGGGTTTTGCTTTGATCCGCGCTACACGGAAAATCGCTGGATTTATGTCATCAGCAACGGGCCGAACAAAGAGGCTGTCAAACGCAATCGCATCGCCCGCTGGACGATCAGCCGGGATGATGCCGGACAGGCAGAACCCGACAGTGAAACTGTGATTCTCGAATGGGAATCCAACGGTCACAACGGCGGCGATCTCGCCTTCGGTCCCGACGGAATGCTCTACTGCCCTACCGGAGACGGCACTACCGACAGTGATCCGCTGGCCACCGGACAGGGACTCAACGATCTGCTCTCTGTAATGCTCAGACTGGACGTCCGATCAACCACCCCTGAACGTCCCTATTCAATTCCGCCCGACAATCCCTTCATCGGACTCCCGGATGCCCGCCCGGAAATCTGGGCCTACGGATTCCGCAACCCGTGGCGGCTGGATATTGATCAGCAGACCGGACAGGTCTGGGTGGGCCAGAACGGACAGGATCTGTGGGAGCAGGTGTATCTTGTGCAGCGCGGCGAGAACTACGGCTGGAGCGTGCAGGAGGGCAGCCACCCGTTCTACCCGGAACGCCCTCGCGGTCAGCAGCCAATCACCCCGCCCGCTGCCGAACATTCTCATGCCGAAGCGCGAAGTCTCACCGGTGGTATCGTGTGCCGCAGCACGGAATTCCCAGAGCTTGAAGGCTGCTTTCTTTACGGCGATTACTCCACCGGACGCATCTGGGGAATCCACAAAGAAAACGGTCAGACCACCGTCCACAAAGAACTCGCTGACACAACTCTGCAGATCGCTGGTTTCGCCCGCGGACATGCCGGGGAGATTCTGATTGCTGACCATGGCGGCGGTATCTGGAAACTTGAGCACTCCCCTGCCGAACCCCCCTTTGCCTTTCCCCAGAAGCTCAGCGATACCGGGCTCTATCTGTCCGTTCCCGATCACCGGATGGCCCCCGGAATCATGCCCTACTCTGTCAACGTGCAGTTCTGGTCTGACGGTGCCCACAAACAGCGCTGGTTCGCCGTACCACAACAGGACACCATCGAATACACCAGCCCGCGCGGATGGAACTTTCCAAACGGCTCAGTGCTTGTGAAAAGCTTCTGGCTTGAGCGACAGCAGGGCGATCCCGCGTCCCGATTCCCCGTCGAAACCCGACTCATGGTCCGCTGGCAAAACGAATGGGCCGGCTATTCATACCGCTGGAATGACGAGGGGACCGACGCCGTACTCGTCAGCCGCGAAGGACTCGATGCAGACTTCACGCTCACCCATGCAGCCACAGGCACGGCGGTTAACCACACATGGCATTACCCCTCCCGCGCGGAATGCATGGTCTGTCATTCCCGAGCTGCCAATTACGTTCTGGGATTGTGCGAGCCCCAGATGAATTGCAGCGTGCCCGACGGCAACGAAGGCACAATCAACCAGCTGCAACTGCTCGAACAGCTCGGCTATTTCTCAAAACCACTCTCCAGACCTGCCGCCGAACGGCTCAGACTCATTCCCCACGACGATGAGACTGCCCCGCTTGCCCTGCGAGCAGCTTCATGGCTGCACGCCAACTGCTCATCCTGCCATGTCGAAGCCGGGGGCGGCAACTCTTTGTTTTCCGCCGAGATCACCGAAGTTCCGGAAAAACGCCGACTCATCGACGCCCTCCCCGTCCACTCAACCTTCGACCTGGCCAACGCACGTCTGGTTGCTCCGGGGGCTCCCTCCAGCTCCGTCCTCCTGCATCGCATTGCTCATCGCGACCGCAGTCGGATGCCCCCCATCGGATCGCTCATTCCGGATCCTGTCGGAGTCGACCTGATTCGACGCTGGATCGAACAGCTCGAACCCGGCAACGCTGCAGCAGACACCAGCAGCAGTCCCGGCGACAGGTGACGGCAGCCGACACGCCGCCAATACACCTCGCCAAGCGCAAAGCGGCTTCCGGGAGAAGGCCTTCCAGAAGCCGCAGTCGTAAACTCAAAGCAGAATCAGATACCAGCAGGAAGCGACCAGCCTCTGACGCCGCAGAGCGATATCAGCGATTCAGACCGAACAGACCGGCCAGCCCGCTGCTCTTGCGAGGAGCCTTGTGCAGACGGGAGGGGAAGAATGCCTGGGGTTCGGTGGTTGCCGGAGCAGCAGGAGCAGCTTCCGGAGGAACAGGTGCCGGTGTGCTCACACCAGGCTCGGCAGCCACAGGCACAGTGCCACAGGCACCATTGCCACAGCCGTCCGTGCAACCGTTGCAGCAACCGTCCACAACTTCATAACCACAGGCTTCCAGCGCTTCCACAGCCTGACGACGAACTCCGCGGTCACAGTCAGCCAGAGCACAGGTCAGAGCAGACACGGTGGTCGGGCTGCAGCAGCAGCGGTTGGATCGCACAGCGTCGCCGATTTCATCGGCTGCTTCTGCACGAACACGCTCGTCAGTGTCATTCAGACCGTACACAAAGGCGTTCATGATCTCGGGGTAGCAGCAGCAATCGTAGTTGCCGAGCTTATCGAGAGCATTGCGACGGTTCTTTGCGTAACAGTCGGTCATTGAGATGTAAATCAACTGTGCCACTTTGCAGGCGTCTTCGCGGTTGCATTCACCGCAGCCTTCGCCACAGGCTTCGCCGCAGGCCGGATCACAGGGGACTGCGCAGCCCGGGTCAACCGGAACACAGCAGCCCGGATCGACCGGAGCACAGCAGCCCGGATCAACCGGAGCACAGCAGCCCGGATCAACCGGAGCACAGCAGCCCGGGTCAACCGGAGCACAGCAACCCGGATCGACCGGAGCACAGCAGCCCGGATCCGTCACGCAGCCGTCATCGCAGCACGGTGGCTTGATGTCGGAGCACTTACGCTGGTACGTGTACACGTTGGTGTGACACGGACGAGCAATTGTCGGTTTGCAGCAGGCTGGCTGACAGTCTTCAGCACAACCACAGCCTTTGCTGCCGCCAAGGCCGAAGAGGCCGGCGTCAGCCGATCCCATCATTCCGGCCAGAGCAAAACCTGCAGAAAACATCCATGACCACTTCATCAGACCTTCTCTCCTTCCTTTAGGACATCGTTCCGTCGACCGCCCTGCCCCGGCTGATATCGCACCGGCCCTGCCTTTACGGCTTCGGCCGGCCGCAGGCGGCAGGCACTCCAGTCGATGTTTTCGCCTCGGTAAAGCGTTCCGCCTCGGTCTCCCATGACCTCGGCCCTCTGTCTCACAGTCCTTGGAACGCACCAGGACTATCGTCGCCTTCAATTCACCCGCTTGAATCTGCAAATGTGTTTACACCGCAATTACTTGCGTCGTTTTTGAGTCCTGTTGTAACGATTGCGGAAGCTGGAAGAACTGCTCAGAAACTACGGCCCGCAAATCCCCTCCAAACCTCCCATTTCTGTCACTCTGGGAAGTCCACGCCGGACTCTTCACGAGAATCCGGTTGTTTTCTATGTGCGGGCAGGTGCATGCTCAGGCCCGATTTCACGTTGCCCGAATTCCCGTCAGCCGGTATCATCCCGCACAATCAAACCCAGTTGTTCCCGGCTGGAGGTCGGGATCAAAACGCCACGGAGTCGGCCTTGAATACTCGCAAACGCCACAGCCTTCGCGTCCTGTTCGTCGATGACGATAATTCCATCGCCCAGCTGATGCGTGCAGAACTTCCCCGCATCGGCCACGTTGCCACCGTCTGCCAGTCTCCTGCTGCTGCCATTGAAGCGGTTGGAAAGAATGTGTTTGACGCCGCCATCATTGATCTGAAGATGCCGGGTGGCAGTGGCTGGGATGTCATCGATCACCTCAGAGAACATTCCCCCGAGACTGTTTGTGTGATCATCACAGGTCACGGAGATCGCGATGATGCCATCCGCGCCATTCGCATGGGGGCGTACGACTTTCTCCCCAAGCCCATCTCGCTCTTCGAAATCGTCAATGTGCTCGATCGCATCGGCGAAAAGAAGGCACTTGAAAATCGCAATCTGGCCCTCGAAAGTCGGCTGCAGCGTGCTGAAGGACGCTCAGATCTCATCGGTGACTCCACCTCCATGCTCCGCGTCCGGCGACTCATCGACCGCATCGCCCCCACCGACTCCGCCGTGCTGATCCTTGGTGAAACCGGTACCGGCAAGGAAATGGTGGCGCGCAGAATACACGAACAAAGCGACCGGCGGAACGAACCGTTCGTAGCTGTCAACTGCGGCGCCATCCCGGAAAATCTTGTTGAAAGCGAATTCTTCGGGCATCGTCGAGGTGCGTTCACCGGAGCCGATTCCAACCGCGCAGGGTTGTTCGAAGTCGCCAACGGAGGCACGCTGTTCCTTGATGAACTCGGGGAACTCGATAAGGCCATGCAGGTGAAGCTGCTGCGTTTCCTTGAGTCCGGCGAAGTCCGCCGCGTTGGCGACAACGAACCGTTCCATGTCAATGTCCGGATTGTCTGCGCCACAAATCGAGAACTCCAGCAGATGGTCGGGAACGGCAGCTTCCGTGAAGACCTGTTCTTCCGCATCAACACGTTTGAAATCTACCTGCCACCGCTCCGCGAACGACTGGATGATATCCCGGAACTGGCCCGACATCTGCTCGCACGACACCTCCGCAAAGACTCACTCCCGCCCGACATTCTCCCGCCCGAAACTGTCCGACTTCTCCAGAGCCACCCGTGGCCCGGCAACGTCCGGGAACTCGCCAATGTCCTCGAACACGCCGTCATCCTCAGCGATGGGCAGAGCATCCGTCCGGATGATCTGCCGCGCAGCATTCAGCGGGGCCGCGGTCACTCAAATGATCCCCAGGGCCATCGCCAATTCGCCGCCTCGCCCGCTCCCGGTTTTGCGGCCGCTGTTGCCCCGCCTGCTTCCGAGGCCGCAGCCAGAACGCTCCGGCAGATGGAAGAAGAAATGATCCTGCGCGTCCTCGAAAAGCATCAGGGTGATAAGCCGCAGACAGCTAAAGAACTCGGAATTGCCCTGAAAACGCTCTACAACAAGCTTGGCCAGATCGAATCGCAGCGGTTCGCCGGCTGACGGATGAGTCGCTCCTGATCCCGGTGGCGACGATCAGCGGGCCGGGCGGAAACTGCGTCCCCGGATGCTCGTTACCAGCCCGCACGCCCACTGCCCTGCAGCCGCTCCAGCCGCCGCTCGCTTTTCAAACGGCAGAATTTCCGTCATGATGCGACGCTACGGGGATTCCGTCCTTTTACCGCACCTGGTCTGATTCTCCGGGCTGTCTTCCCATGGCAAACTCTGCGTCATCGGCCTCTGCAGCATTCACCCCAGGTGACTGTTTTCCGTGGCTGACTGCGACAGCGGTTTGCCACTCCGTCCTGCGGCCCGGTCGCCGGAGCTGATCAACGACTCCCACCTGTTCCTCCGACATCCGTTTTTTTGCAATCCCACAGGAGCATCTGCATGACTTATTCTGCACCCCGGCTGCACAACGCCATGTGGCCCGGACTTGTCGGAAAAGGTTCCGGCGAAGGCCAGGAACCCGCTATCAGCCTTGAACGGATGCTGCAGCTCACCGCTGCCGCCAATGTCAACGGCGCAAAGTTCGACGGCATTGACTACTTTCTCTTCCTGCCCCACACCGATCCCCAGTCCAGCGATGACGAACTCCTTCGAATCGCCGATCTGATTGCCAGCTACGGCTTCTCCGTCGGCTCACTCGTCGCTCCCGTCTGGCCGGGAACCGTCGGTGATTCCGCGATGGGCGACGATGCCGCACGAGAAAAGTTCCTGACTGCTGTCCGCATGGCCTGCCGCATCGCAGGGGTGTTTGAGCGTCATGGAATCCGCAAGTACGGAGTCATTCGCATTGATTCTGCGGAATTCGGCGTCGCCAAGTGGAGGGAAAATCCGAAAACCAGCACCTCAAAGATCGCCGGGACCTTCCGTGAAGCCGCCAGAATCGCAGCCGATCACGGACAGCGACTCGCCGCCGAAGGCGAAATCTGCTGGGCCGGAATGCACAGCTGGAAAGATATGCTCAATCTCCTCGAAGAAGTCGACATGCCACAGTCGCTCGGCTTCCAGGCAGACCTCGCCCACACCTACCTCTACCTGCTCGGCTACAACGCCCCCGAATGCGCGCTCGTTCAGCCCGGCTATTCCGAAGCTGAGTTCTGGGAAGCCTACAAGTCCATGACCGACCAGCTGCGGCCGTGGACCATCGACTTCCATGTGGCTCAGAATGACGGCCAGGTCCATGGCGCCGGATCCCATGACAAAACGGGCAAGCACTGCCCCGCCGATGATCCGAATGGTAAACTTGATATCGTCAAATGCTCCGCATACTGGCTCAAAGGAGCTGCCGAACGTGGCATCCGGCACATCTGCTGGGACGGCTGCATGTTCCCCAACAGCACCCTCGAAAATCCTTCCACGTGGAATACCATCCTCGAAACGATGCTCCGCGTACGTTCTGCCTGCGGCTGGAACTGAAGCTCCCGAAGCCCGTCACATTTTTCTTCTGAAGGTCCCCCCATGTCTCACCAGAAACCACTCAACATCGGACTCGTGGGTTACGGCTTTATGGGCCGCACCCACTCCAACGGCTACAAACGCGTCAATGATTTCTTCCCCGAACTCCAGTACCGCCCAGTCCTCAAAGCCATCTGCGGTCGCAGCGAAGATCAGCTCCGCAAATTCGCCGACCAGTGGCAGTTCGAATCCACCGAGACAGACTGGCGCCGACTCATCGAACGCAGTGATATTGACGCCATCGATATCTGCACACCAAATAACTCCCATGCTGAAATCGCCATCGCAGCCGCTCAGGCGGGCAAAATGGTCCTCTGCGAAAAGCCGCTCGCCATGGATCCCGCTGAAGGCCTGAAAATGGTCGATGCCGTGGAACGTGCTGGAGTGCTCAATACGGTTTGGTACAACTACCGTCGTGTCCCCGCCGTGTCACTCGCCAAACAGCTCATCGACGAAGGACGCCTCGGACGTATCTTCCACTACCGTGCCAACTTCCTTCAGGACTGGACGATCAATGCCGACCTCCCGCAGGGCGGCACTGCCCTCTGGAGGCTCGATGCCGCTGCCGCCGGTTCCGGCGTCACCGGTGACCTGCTCGCACACTGCATCGACACTGCCATCTGGCTCAACGGATCAATCAACAGTGTCACCGCAATGACCGAAACATTCGTTAAGGAACGCAGACATAATCTGACCGGCAAAGTCGAGAAAGTCGGCATCGATGATGCCTGTGCATTCCTCTGTCGCTTCGGCAACGGCTCCCTCGGTCTCTTCGAATCCACCCGTTACGCCCGGGGCCACAAAGCACTCTACACCTTCGAGATCAATGGCGAAAAAGCCTCAATCAAGTGGGACCTGCACGACCTGCATCGACTCGAATACTTCGATCATCGTGACGATTCCGTGATCCGCGGCTGGCACCAGGTCCACTGCACCGACGGCGATATGCCGTACATGAGCAAATGGTGGGTTCCAGGCCTGCAGATCGGCTATGAACACACTTTCGTTCACCAGGTTGCCGACTTCCTCGCATCCGTCGAATCCGGAAAACCCTGCAATCCCACCTTCCGCGATGCACTCGAAACCCAGAAGATCTGCCAGGCAGTGCTCGACAGCGCAAAATGCGGCCAGTGGAAGGAAATTACATAGCCCGCCTCATTTTGCGCGGTTATAATCTGTTAACAAACGCCAGCAGGGCGGCCGAAGCTATCTTCAGCCGCCCTGCTTTGTTTGTCTACGCACCAGACACATCGGCTTCGTGCCGCTCGTGCCGGCTCCCGCACGTCCCCTCTTGTCTTCGTCCGTTCTCCTTCTCCCCTCCCTCCACCGCTCAGGTCACGCCATGGAACGCCAGCCCATCTCCCGTGAAGGTTACGACAAACTCCGCGAAGAAGTCCGCCTGCTCGAAGAAGTGGAAATGCCGGTAGTCGCTGAACGCATCAAAGTCGCTCGCGAAGAAGGTGACCTCAAGGAAAACGCCGAATACCACTCCGCGCGCGAACTCCAGGGACTCCTGCAGGCCAGAATCAACCAGCTCAAAAGCAAGCTCGCAGGCTGCTACATCGCCGAACGCTCCGCAGGCCCCAAAGACAACGTCGAATTCGGCTCCAAAGTCACAGTCAGTGTCGATGGTGACCAGGAAGTCTACGAACTTGTCGGCCCCGGCGAAGAAGACTACGAAGGCGACATCATGAAAATCCTCACCACCAGCCCCATCGGCAGTGCTCTGATGGGTAAAAAGGTGGGCGAGCGAATCGAGGTGGCCATTCCCAGAGGCAAACTGAGAATGCAGATCGTCTCCATCGAATAGTCCCGGCTGCCGCCCCCTTTTTTTCAAATCCGCCCTTGGCGCCCCTCAAAAGTCCCTGTAGCATACCAGTGTTGGGCTAAAACCCAACACATGCGAAACCACAAATCAACGGCTCATCGCTGCTCTTCCAGCGCTGCCTTTCGCTGTTGTTTTGTTGTTTCCGGATGCAATTGTACCGGGCAAATTCAACGGAGGGGCTCAGCCAGGATTACCGGTTTTCTGCGGATTTTCTTTCAGAAAAAGGGGCGCGATCATGTTGGTTTTAAAACGTCGTAAGGGTCAGGAAATTGTCATCGATGGCCAGATCCGGATTCTGGTCATCCAAACCGGTGAAGGCAGTTGCAGCCTCGCCTTCGAAGCTCCGGATAACTGCCGCATCCGTCGCGGTGAACTCCCTGTATTCGACCGCACCTTTCAGGACGCCACCTGCCATGCCCCTGTCGCTGAACTGCAGGTGCACTGATGGCGCAGCATGTCGGACTGCTCATTCGCCAGGCTCGTCAGGCTCACGGCATTTCCCTCCGTGGCCTGGCAGCTCAAATCGGCATCCACTTCAGCCACCTTTCCAAGATCGAAAACGGCCAGGACCAGATCGGCCGTGATGCGCTCCTGCGTCTCTCCGAACTCCTGCAGCTCGACCCCGACCTGCTCCTGGGCGAAGCCGGGCACCAGACCCTCCCATTTCGTGTGCTCGGCGACGTCGCCGCGGGAATTCCGATCGAAGCCACCGAAAATATCGAAACGTTTGACCTCGCCCGACACTACGACCCCCGGCAACACTTCCTCCTTCGCGTCAAAGGCGATTCGATGATTCTGGACGGCATCCACGACCAGGATCTGGCAATCATTCGCCACGCTCAAACTGCCTCCAGCGGTGATACCGTCGTGGCCATCGTCGACGATCAGGAAGCAACACTCAAACGCTATCGCCGCGTCGGCTCCACTGTCGTACTCATCCCCGCCAACGACCAAATGCAGGAAATGATCTTCCCTTGTTCCCGCGTTCGCATCTGCGGAATACTCACAGGCCTCATCCGTACCGGTCTCCGCTGATCCACAGGAAAACCACACGTATGCCACAGCCCCCACTCCCCGGCACCAGCTCGCCGACACCGTCCGGCCCATCCCGGATCGGTGTGAACCAACTGGACATGGGGGGCTGGGTCCGCGTTTATCTCGGCCACGGTGATCCCTCAGGCGAAGTCGCCTGCTATCTCTCTCATGCACTCAACGGCTGGTTTCGCGAACGTCCGCACCTCAGACTCCGCTTTGTACTCCCCGTCACTCGCAACGGTCACACCGTCGAACTGCACGCATGGTACGAACAAGTCTGGTTCTCCGACCAAAGCCCGCTCGCACGCGCCACACCCAGAACACCTGCCACATCAACCACGATCCCCGCTGCCACTCCCCGCTAATTGCTCACCCCACCCCCGAACACCAACCGAAACGCCCGCATCGTCTGCTCCGCTGCCGTCCATGAATCCGGTATCGGAAACGCTTCCGCCGATGCAAATCCGTCATACCCGATTTCCTTCAACACTGCGCCCACTCGCTGCAAATCCATGTGGCCCCGACCTGCCGCCTGCCGGTTGGAATCCACAAAATGCACATGCCCCAGAAAGCCGGCTGTATCCCGCAGCCCTCCCTCAATGCTTGCCTCCTCAATATTCAGGTGAAACAAGTCCGCCAGAATCTTCACATTCTGGATTCCCGCCCCGCCAAGCAGCTCCGTCGCTTCACGCATCGTATTGCACAAATTCGTCTCATACCGATTCAATGGCTCGTAAAGCACCGTTGTCCCCAGGGTTCCGGCAAGCTCTCCAAGCCTTCCCAACGCCTCCCCAAGCATTCTCAACGCCACAGCCTTCGGCGTTGTCTCCGTCCAGCGTCCCTGCATCGACCCGATAATCGCCGGTGCACCAAACTCAGATCCCACCCTCAGCATCTCACCAATAAACTCTTCTGCCCTGCCGCGACGCTCCGGATCGGCATCACACAAATGCAATCCCTCAACAAGCATCCCGGCACCGGTTCCCAAAGCCGCCAGCTTCAGCCCATGTGATTCCAGCAACGACCGCAGCCCGACACCCCGCACCACGGTCGCTGACGGCGCAAAAAGCTCCACAGCATCAAACCCAAGCTCCGCTGCAGCGCGACATCCACCCGACAGATCCCCGTGAAACACAAACGGTCCCCGACGTGCCTGCTCAACAAGGCTGATCGTTACTGCCGATCGAATCATGACACTTCCTCCGGCGACGAAATCACTGCCGATCCCGCCGACAATGAATTCTCTGATAATCCAGTCACTCCCAACTGCATCAGCGGCTGCGGTGCTCCTTCGCACAGCGGTGTGACCCTTCCTGGCTGCTGCAGCATCTGAGCCACTGTCATCTGCCGAAACAGCTGCTCCATTGTCGCCATCGCATGGTCAAGACTGCTGTGCAGCGGGCACAGCTGCCCCGAATGCGACCGGATCCCCAATGGACATTCGCGAATTCTCTGAAACGGCTCAATCGCACTCACCACGTGCCACAACGTCAGCTCCTCCGGGGCTCGCAGCAGCTGAAAACCACCGTGAGGACCTCGATGGCCGGACACGATGCCACCCTTCGCCAGTGCCTGCAACAGCTTGGGAAGGTAAGACGGGGGCACTCGCGTAGACTCAGCGATTTCTCTGGCCGTGCAGACACGCCCGGCGTTCTGAGCAATCGTGACGATGGCGCGAAGAGCGTATTCAACGGTTTGCGAAAGCATTTTGCCGGCCACGAACTGAAAAAGAAAAGGAGTGATGCCGGAAGAGTCGCTGCAGGGGGGGATGATCGATAAAAGATCGCTGAATTGCAAATGGTCATCAGCCGAGGGCATTCGGCGGGTAACTCAGTTTCTTCAGCATTTTCAATCACGGGAGCGCGCCATATCTGCGGTAACGGGATCAGCGGCAGCTGCCGTTGTCGCCGCCTCCAGTACCCGCTGATGATCGCCGCACTCCGTGGCCGGAAATTCACCGGAACTGCCCAGCGGTGAGATTGCATCGACAGATTCTGAAATCAGCCGGTCGATGGGCCGCCGGAGTTGTCCAGCCAGAGTCTGCCGTCGGGGTGGAATGGCGCGACCGAAGACACGCAGATGCCGGGGAATGGGGGCTGTTGAATCGGATTTGTTCTTCAAGATCCGGTCTGCTGTTGGGCGGAGTCGGGCAGCAGATGCCGGATAAAAAAGTCTGTTCGGCGTCGTGATGCCCACGGGGTTTCACAGGCACCATGTCCGGCGCCGGGCACCACCAGCAGTTCAAAGTCGCGGCCCGCTTCAACAAGCTTTTTCGCCACCTGCATGGTGCTTGCCGGATCCACATTTCGATCCAGTTCTCCCACCACCAGCAGCAAATGACCCTGCAGCTGGTGCGCGTGCTGGCGATTTGAGTTGCGTTCATACACGTCACCAGCAGGAACTCCCATCCACTGTTCGTTCCACCAGATCTTGTCCATCCGATTGTCATGGCAGCCGCAGTCGGCAACTGCTGCTCGATAAAAGTCGCCATGCCAGAGCAGTGCAGCCATGGCATTCTGGCCACCGGCCGACCCGCCGTAGATGCCGACGCGCGACAGATCCAGTTCCGGATGAGCCGCTGCGGCCTGTCGCAGCCATGCGATGCGGTCAGGAAAACCGGCATCCTTCAGGTTCTGCCAGCAGACGTCATGAAACGCTTTCGACCGCCACGCCGTCCCCATCCCATCGATCTGCACCACGATGAAGCCTCGATCCGCCAGCTGCTGCTGATGACCGCGTCCCGCTCGAAAACTCTTCGGCACGTGGTAATCGTGCGGACCTGCATAAATGTTTTCGATCACCGGGTACTTTTTCAGCGGATCGAAATCCCGCGGCCGACGAATGATTCCGTGGATGCTTGTAATGCCATCGCGGCCTGCAGCCGCGAACCGCTGGGGAAATCGTCCGTACTCCGCCAGCACTTCAGTGGCATCTGCTGTCTCCAGCTGACAGACGGCGGCGCCTTCCGCGGATCGCAGCACAGTGACCGGTGGCTGATCAATTTCTGACCAGCGGTCAAGGAACCAGCGACGGTCAGGTGACCATTCCACTGTGTGCATTCCGTCGCCATCCGTCAGCACTTGAAAACCGGTACCGTCCAGGCGGACTTTGCAGAAATGTTCATGGTAAGGATCTTCGCCCGGCACAACGCCAACCGCATAGAACCACACCCATCCTGCCGACTGATCGATGTACTCAATCCGGCGCACATTCCATGCACCCTGAGTGACTATGTTGAGCAGCGAACGTGTTTCCAGACTGTAGCGGTACAGGTGATTCCAGCCCGATCGCTCACTGGCCCACAGCACCGTGCCGTCGTTCAGCCAGCGCAGTTCAAACTTGCCTTCCGCGGAGTAGTGAATGAAGGTGGGACTGAATTCATCGATCACCGTCTGCACAGAACCATCCGCTGCGCTGACCTCCAGCAACCGCATTCGCTGATGACCCCGCTCGTTGTACAGCAGCCAGAAGCCGCTGCCATCCGGTCGCCAGCGCTGGAATTCAAGCGACCATGGGTTGGGAAACAGCGTATTGGCGACAGGAATCTCTGTTCGATCTGCAGACCGAAAAAGGCGCGGTGAAGAGACGGGAATGGGATCGCCGGGCTTGAGGTACGGATATGACTGCAGCCGAGGCTGGAGCTGATCGCCCGGAGTGCTTTCAATGTAGTGCACACGTCGCTCCGGCACCTGAGTTGTCTGGAATGCGAGCAGATGTGCGGAGTTGGGTGACCAGTGAACATCCGCCTGGTCTTCAGGAAAGTCTTCCCGCTCGTAGTCCATGCCGATGGCCCGGGCGCGCTGAGCATCGCGGCGAAAGGTATGTTCCGGCGAAGCGTTATTCGTCAGCTGCCATTCTTCGGCACTGGCCGATTTCAGCCACAAATTGTGATTGCGGACGAATGGGGTGAACGCGTTTTCGGGAGCTGGATTGTTGGCGTTAGAATCTGTGGACGACCGTCTGCCACGGCGATTCCGCGGCGTCGGAGCGTCCCGCTGAATATTCGCCACGACTGTTTCGTTCAGCACCCACTCATTCGCTCCGCTTCCTGCCACAGCACAACCCAGCTCCTGCTCATCAGCTGTCTGCAGGAGCCAGGCATGCCCGACGAACGTGTGTTGCCGGTGTGTCTGGCCGGGGGCGACCTGTGCATAGGCGCGGCGGCCGCCGGAAGGATCGATCCAGACGAGCGTAACAGGGGATTTCCACTGGTTTGTGAAGACGATCTCTGTGTCCTCAGTCGATGGTCCGGAGGGCCGTGGCGGGAGAAACAGCCGGAGTGAGGCTGCTGGTGGCGGCCGCAGCCTCTGCAGTGTGCTGTCGACGGGATTCCACGTGAATTCGCCGTCCGGTCCCTTCAGCGTCCAGAGCACCGAATCCGGCTCGGGAAACTGCAGGTCCTGGACCGGGATGCGGCGGGGATCAACATCGCGTTCAAGCAGCCTTGAAAACGCCTCTGCAACGCGGGCATGATCCATGGCCGGCAGACGTGTGCCGGCAGTCGCGCTGACAAGAATGAACTCCCGTGCATCGCCGGGAAGATCATTGCGGTACCAGAACTGAGTCCCGCTGGCGTCCCAGTGAGGCACGACGCGGTCACGGTAGACGCGGCCTTGTGCATTTGCGACGGAGTGACTGGCCGCGAGCACCAGCAGGATCAGGGCGTGGATGTGTGTTGAACGCATAAGAATTCCGCCGACCTTCTGAAGTTACACCGAAAGCATTCCTGTGCGCTGATCCAGCCCCAGCAGCAGGTTCATGTTCTGCACCGCCACACCGCTGGCGCCCTTGATGAGATTATCCAGCGCCGCGAAAATCACCAGCTGCCCGCGATTAAAGCGAACACTGATGTCACAGAAATTAGTGCCGGACGTATCCTTCGTGGAGGGGATATGATCGACGATCCGAATGAACGGCTGGTTGCGGTAAAAGCTTCGGTAAATCTCCAGCAGCTCAGATTGTGTTGCCGGTGAAACCAGCCGCGGGTAAATGGAGCAGAAAATTCCGCGATCCATCGGCATCAGATGCGGGTTGAAGGCAACCTCCACCTGGATGCCGCCGACGTCAGAAAGAACCTGCTCAATTTCCGGTGTATGCCGATGGTTGCCGATGCTGTAGGCGGTTACGTTTTCGTTGCATTCACTGAACAGATTGGACAGCTTTGGTGTCCGCCCTGCCCCGCTGATGCCGCTTTTCGCGTCGATGATGATCCCGGATGCGTCAATGCGTCCGGCCGCTAACAGCGGCGCGAGTGCCAGGATTGAAGTGCTGGTGTAGCAGCCGGGGTTCGCCACAAGCGAGGCCGAAGGAATCCGGTCCGCATAAATCTCAGGCAGCCCGTAAACCGCTTCAGCCAGGCGCCCGGGATCCGTATGCGTATGCTCGTACCATGCCTTGTAAACCGCCGCATCCCGCAGCCGGTAGTCGGCACTCAGATCCACAACACGACAACCGCCCGCCAGCAACTGCGGGACGGCCTCCATGCTGGCTGTATGCGGCAGACAGCAGAACGTAATATCGCACTGCCTTCCCACCTGCTCCGGGCTGAGATTTTCACATCGCAGATCAAACAGCCCGGTGATCGAGGGGTGAATTTTTGAAATCGGCGGACGGTCGTCCTGTCGGGTTGTGGCAGCCACCAGCTTCGCGCTGGGATGTCGGGCGAGAATTTTGAGCAGTTCCAGGGCCGTGTAGCCAGTGGCGCCGAGAATCGCGATGCGTGCCATAGGGCGAGGAGTCCAGCGGGCAAAAGGGAGTAAGAAAGGGGTCCGGAGTGTGTGCTCGGGAGTATACGGAAGGCGAAACCAGCCACAACTTGCCACAGATCCGGAAAGCGAGTTTCTTGTGATAAACAGTCGCCCCTGCCGCTTCTGTTGTTTCCGCACCTCTTCAGCAGACGCTCGACCGCAGTATCAGAGCCACACCGCATTTCCACGACCGACAGCAGCCTCGCTCCACTGACACTCACATGCTACACTTCTTTCGGGTATCGCCCGGTGTGTTTCCTGTGACCTCAGAGTCTGCTCGCCGCGACAACCGCCCCGGCCCGACACCCTGTCCCCTTCCATCCCTGTCACTCCCCGAGCTCCGCGATGCTGTCCCACCCGCTGATCCGGTCACTCCTTGCCGTCGGCTGCCTCTGTTGTCAGCCTGGTCCCTCTTACGCCGACGATACCCGGCTCCAGCAGGCGCTCGGCGACGCCGGTGTCAATCGACTCCAGCTGGAAGACGCGCTCGAAAAAGCTCCTCCGGAAGAAAAAGCCGGCATGCGATTTCTCATTGAAAACATGCCGCTGCGTGACCTGAAAACTCTCTCGGCCGAATTCCTCCTCGAAAACAGCCGGCTCGCCTGGCAGGCACTCAAAGAACGCCCATGGGCGAAGGACATCCCCAAAGATGTGATCCACGATGCGATGCTCCCCTACGCCAGCGTCAGTGAAACCCGCGATCGCTGGCGCGCGCGATTCCACAAGCAGTTCTCGCCGCTGATTCAGGACTGCAAAACTCCCTCCGAGGCCGCTGCAATCCTCAATCAGCAGGTCTTCCCTCTCGTCAACGTCAAGTACTCCACCCAGCGTCGCCGCGCCGACCAAAGCCCCCTCGAAAGCATCGAAACCGGACTCGCTTCCTGCACAGGCCTCTCTATTCTGCTCATCGACGCCTGCCGCTCCGTCGGGATCCCGGCTCGTCTCGTTGGCACTCCACTCTGGTCCGACAACAGCGGTAACCACACGTGGGTCGAAATCTGGGACAAAGGCTGGCACTTCACAGGGGCCTGCGAACCCACCGGTAATCAGCTCAATCAGGGCTGGTTCATTGACCGCGCCTCCAAAGCACGCACCGATCACCGCCTTCACGCCATTTACGCGGTGACGTTCAAAAAGAACGGCCACGCCTTCCCGATGGTCTGGGCTCGAGACTCTCAGGATGTGAACGCGGTCAACGTCAGCGATCGCTACATCGCTCTGCGGACTCCGATCCCTGAGGGGTACGGGGCCCTGCGAATCCGCGTTCGCAACAACGTCGGGCGTCGAGTGGCCGCGGAAGTCACGGTGCAGGACGGAAGCGGTGGAGTGCTGTACAGCGGTCCGGCAAAGGATGACCGCTTCGACGCCAATGATCACCTGACCGTGCCGGTGCTTCTGGATTCCCCGGTCACAATTCGCATCGGTCCGCGTACCATCACCACCCGGATTCCTCCCGGCAAAACTGAAATTCTCGTGGACCTGCAGAACGACATCCAGTGAAGGTGATTCGTCGATGTCTAAGTTTTCAGTCATCATTCCGGCTGCCGGCAACAGCAGCCGTATGGCCGGATTTCAAAAGAAAAAGCCCTTTCTGGATCTGCGGGGACGGCCCGTCTGGGTGCGAACTGCTGAACATTTCATGACACGCAGCGATGTGTGTCAGGTGATCCTTGTTGTTGCACCTGCTGACATCGACTGGTTCCGCGAAACATACCGCCCGAACCTCGCTTTCATGGACGTACAGCTCACCACCGGAGGTGCCTGCCGGGCTGAGAGTGTCCGCAACGGCCTGCAGATTCTAAGCACAGACGCTGAATACATCGCCGTCCACGATGCCGCCCGACCACTCCTCACTCCCGCATGGATCGACTCTGTCTTCGCCGCCGCTGTCCGCCACAAAGCGGCCATTCCGGGACTCCGGATTACCAGCACCATCAAGCGAGTGAATGCGTCCGGGATGATTACTGAAACCGTGGACCGCACCGGACTGGTACAGGCTCAGACTCCCCAGGTCTTCGAACGCGGCGTTCTCGAACGCGCTTTCTCAATCTGCCGGCGACTCGCCGACGTCACAGACGAAGCTTCGCTTGTCGAAGCGGCCGGGCATCCCGTGCACGTGGTCGATGGCTGGCCCATGAATATCAAACTCACCACAGTGGAAGACCTGCGACTCGCAGAACTCTACCTCAACGCACTCCCCCGCCCTTCCCTGCCCGGAGCGTTGCATCCTTTCGGCGACGACCTGTTCCGCTGAGCTGACCGTCATGATGCCTGCAGACTGCCACCACTTCGCTGCTCAACGCTGTCGCTCCTGCAGCCTGCTGCAGTACTCCCCGGAAATCGCTCGCCAGCGTCAGCTGCAGGTGCTTGAAGAATCTCTTGCCGGCCTCTGCGACTTCGCAGCCCCGGTGTGGTGCACCACTCCTGCCGGCTCACGCATCCGTGGACGACTCGCCGTCGCTGGTTCCTCCCGCTCCCCGGTGCTTGGTTTTTTCAACGATGAGCATTCCGTGGTCCCGGCCGCCGATTGCCCGCTGCACCACTCACTGATCACCAACTCCCTCGCATGGCTGCAGAACTTTATTCAGGCTGCAAGGCTGGAGCCTTATTCTCCGGAAACGGACCGCGGGGAACTCAAATTTCTCGTGGCCACCGCCAGCCCCTCCGGCGGACAGCTCATGCTGCAGTGGGTTCTCCGCTCCCGTGAATCACTCGATCGCATTCGCGGAGTCTGGCGACGACTATCAGCGGGCGAACGCGAACATGTGAGCGTAATGTCAGCCGGGCTGCAGCCAAAACGCTCATCCCTGATCAGCTGTCAGGCGGAGTACCTCATTTCCGAACAGCAGTCGCTCGAAATCACGTATCCGGAACCCGCAATATCCCTGCTGGTGGCTCCGGGCAGCTTTGTGCAGAGCAACTATGAAATTGCCGGGGCGTTGTATGCCGCGGCAGCTGAGCGGCTGGAGCGGCTTCGTCCGCGTCGCGTGCTTGACCTGTACTGCGGGTCCGGCGCGTTCGCCCTGCTCGCGGCGCGAACCGGAGCTGAAGTGCTTGGCATCGACGTTGCACCCGCCTCCATCGCTTGCGCCCGTGCTGCTGCGGCCCGACAGAATCTTGCCGCCGAATTCCGTACCTGCCCAGCAGGTGCACTCCAGCCTGACGAATTTGATCAAAGTTTCGACGTCGTGATCTGTAATCCGCCTCGTGGCGGACTTGATGCAGCCACCCTGAATCTCCTGCGAATGCTCGCACCGGCCACAATCCTCTACTCCAGCTGCAACCCGGTCACGCTCGCCCGCAACCTCAAGCAACTCTCTGATCGCTGCGCAGTCACCTGGATGCAGCCGTTTGAAATGTTTCCCGCAACGACCCACTGGGAGGTTCTCTGCGAGGCGAGTGTGTTGTCATGACGGCGGAAAATGCGACAATTCACAGACCACCGGCACCCCACAGGTTTTCTGGAGCATTCCCGCATGGCAGGCCACGCATATGTCGAGCGATTTGTGAATCTGCTCGATCCCGGCAAAAATCTCATCTTCAACATGACGGTCGACGAAGCCGTCGAACGGCTCGGCTCCGGAGATGCTCAGCAGGTCCGTGAAATCGACGGTCAGTTCGCCCTCGTGCACCGCCGCGGCCACATCATCCGGATGGCGCGTTCCATCGGTCGGCCGATGCGTTACTTTCTGGCCAAACAAATCGATGGCCCCTGTCTTGTCGTGGCCGAACGAATTGATGAAATCGCCGACTGGCTGCGGCAGGAAGGTCTCGCGGAACAGTTCCATCCTTCCTACACCCGGATGGTCCCGGCACACTACATCCAGGAGCTGGCTCTGATCGGCTGTCCCGACCCCAGCCCCGCAAACACCCGATTCTTCACTCCTGAACGCAATCGCTCTTCCACCAACCTTGACGAACTGGGGCGGAGCTATATCGGGGCCATGCAGCAGGAAGTGTTTCGCTGGCTGGACCTGATCCCCTCGAATGCTCCGATCGGCGTTCTGTTCAGTGGCGGTATCGACAGCGGCGCTGTGTTTCTTGCTGTCTACGATGCCCTGCTCAAACGCGGTGAATCACCCGCGCGTCTGAAGGCTTTCACGCTCTCACTGGATGCTTCCGGTCAGGATGCTGCTCAGGCCATGGACTTTCTCCATTCGCTTGACCTCGGCCTGTTCCTGGAAATTATTGATGTGCCGCGTTCCGCGGTCGACTATCGTGAAGCCGTCCGTGTGATCGAAGACTACAAACCGCTCGACGTCCAGGCTGCAGCCATGGGGCTGGCCCTCTGCCGCGAAATTCGCCGTCGCTATCCCGACTGGAAATACCTCATTGACGGCGACGGTGGCGATGAAAACCTGAAGGACTATCCGATTGAGGAAAACAGTGAGCTCACCATTCGCAGTGTGCTCAATAACCCGCTGCTCTACCACGAAGGCTGGGGTGTCCAGGCCGTCAAACACTCGCTCACTTACAGCGGCGGACAAAGTCGCGGACATGTCCGCACCTGGGCCCCTGCTGCCATCTGCGGATTCAGCGGCTTCAGTCCCTTCGCGCTGCCGAACGTCATCGAAGTGTCGGAAGGCTTCCCGTTTATTGAACTCACCGACTGGGACCACGAACGCCTTTACGCCCTCAAGGGCGAAATCGTCCGACGCGGTGTGGAACAGATCACGGGACTCACAATGCCCACCTTCCGAAAACGTCGCCTGCAGCACGGGGCCACCGCCGCAGGAACGTTCGACCAAATCTTCCCCGCCAGCGAGAAAGCCTACAGAAAAGTGTTCGCAGAGCTCTATGCTGAAAGGTAGCTGACAGCAGTCAGCAAATCCGTGAGCGATCAGCCAGCGGACCACACTCCCCACCATAAGGTCCATTTTTGTGCCATTACAGACCATCGAACAGGCAATTCGGGCCATCCAGTCCGGCGGGATGGTGATCGTTGTGGACGATGAAGACCGCGAGAACGAAGGCGACTTCGTCTGTGCGGCCGAATCGATCACTCCCGAACAAGTCGATTTCATGCTCCGCGTGGGTCGCGGAACACTCTGCGTCCCCGTGACTGCCGAAGATGCCGCTCGGCTGCGTCTGCGTCCTGTCGTCGAAGAATCCAGCAACACCGCCCCCAACAAAACGGCTTTTCTGCGGGCCGTTGACCACATGACTGCCGGTACCGGCGTCAGTGCCGAAAACCGTGCCCGCACAATCCGCGCCCTCGCCTGCACCTCCAGTACTGCTGAGGACTTTCTGCAGCCAGGCCACGTGAATCCCCTGCTGGCGATGGATGGCGGTGTCCTGCGTCGCGCCGGTCACACGGAAGCCACCATCGACCTGCTCCGCCTTGCCGGAAAACGCCCCGCCGGTGCGCTCATCGAAATCTGCAGTCAGCAAAGTCACGGGATGGCGGATCTGTCTGAACTTGAACAGATCTCCCGGCAATACAGCATTCCGATGATCTCCATCGAGGATCTCATTCGCTACCGCCGCATCCGTGAACAGCTCGTTTCCCGTGTGGTTTCGGTCCCCCTCCCCACGGCGGAATTCGGAACGCCTGTCATCTACGGCTACCAGGTGGCTCACGAGTCACAGGAACCGCTCGCCATGGTCTGGGGCGATCTCAATTCCGTCGACGCTCCGCTCGTACGCATGCACTCCAGCTGCTTCACCGGGGACGTTCTGGATTCCCTCCGCTGTGACTGTGGTGACCAGCTGCGTCTGGCCATGTCCATGATCGAAGCTGAGGGAACCGGAGCCGTGGTGTATCTGCCGCAGGAGGGACGCGGAATCGGGCTGCTGGCCAAGCTTCGAGCTTATCGACTGCAGGATGAAGGGCTGGACACCGTCGAAGCCAATCATCGCCTGGGTTTCAAGGCTGATATGCGGGACTACATGGTCGGCCTGCAGATCCTCAAGGACCTGGGACTCAGCCGTGTGCGACTGCTGACAAATAACCCCAAGAAAACTGACGCTTTCGTCTACACCGGCGTTGGTTTGACTGTGGTCGAGCAGGTGCCCATCGTCGCCCCGCCGCACGCCTGTCGATCTGACTATATGGCCGCCAAACGCAGCAAGATGGGGCACCTGCTGCCCGACGAAGTTGTCACACCGCCCCGGGAGTAATCGCGCTGCTAAGAATTTCTGACGCCCCCTGCCCTGCCCTGCCCTGCCCTGCCACGGACACCCTCGCAAAAACAACGTCCACTGGTACGCCCCGACAGAGCCGGTATCGAGGCCGTCCTTAATCTGTCATGGAGTTCATTCAGGCATGGCCCCGAACACCTCCAGGGCTCCCTTCAGCGTCAGCTTCGCCGAAGCTCTCCGGCTATGGCTGCGAGTTGGTCTGCTCAGTTTTGGCGGACCCGCTGCTCAGATTGCCGTGATGCACAAACTGATCGTCGAAGAACGTCGCTGGGTTGACGAACAGAAATTCCTCAATGGCCTCAACTTCTGCATGCTGCTGCCCGGGCCGGAAGCACAGCAGCTTGCAACCTGGCTTGGCTGGACGCTGCATGGCGTTCGCGGCGGACTTGCTGCCGGACTTCTGTTCATCCTGCCCGGCTGCGGAACTATGCTGGTGCTGGGCTGGCTGTACACCGAATATCGGGAACTCCCGGCGCTGGCAGGGTTGTTCTTCGGGCTGAAATGTGCGGTCCTTGCAGTCCTTGCGGATGCCCTGCGCAGGCTCTCCCGCCGTGTGCTCAAGAATCGCTCTCTGCAGTGGGTTGCAGGGGCCGCCTGCCTGCTGATGCTGGTGGCTGGTCCGCCGTTCATCTGGCTCGTCGGCACTGCCGCCGCTGCCGGCTGGTTCCTCGGGCGGCTTCGCGACAACTCCGGGACAAAGTCGCAGGCGGTGCTGCCCGTCAGTTCTTCAGGCTCTGGAGCGTCGGCTGAGAGTGCACCTGTGACCTGTGGTGAGGAGCAGCAGGAGCTTTGCGCTCCCGATCCGGCTTCGGCGAGTCGTGCGGCACCCGGCTGGCGACATTTCGCGAGGGTGTTGCCCACCGGCCTTGTGATCTGGTTCGCCCCGCTGATCCTCGCATGGCTCGTTGCGGGATCCGGCAGTGTCTTCGTTCAAACCGGACTGTTTTTCAGTCGTGCTGCGGTGGTGACGTTTGGAGGTGCCTATGCGGTGCTGGGGTATGTCGACCAGCAGGCCGTCGAAAAATTCGGCTGGCTGGAACGCGGTGAAATGCTCGATGGACTGGGGCTTGCCGAAACCACTCCCGGACCGCTCATTCTGGTCGTGCAGTTCGTCGGCCACGTGGCCTGCTGGCGACATGCGACCGATCTTCCACCGGTCGTGGGGGGCATTCTGGGAGCCCTGCTGGCCACGTGGGTGACGTTCGCCCCCAGTTTTCTCTGGATCTTTCTCGGCGCCCCCTGGATCGAACAGCTCCCGCGCATCCGCGGACTGACGACCGCACTGCAGGCAATTTCCGCGGTCGTTGTGGGTGTGATTGCATCCTTGAGTGTTGAGCTGGCAGGAGCTGTGTTGTTCAGCGAACAGCAACCAGTGCAACTGGGGCCGTTGACACTGCAGCTGCCGCTGTGGAGTTCTCTGCGGGCCGATGCCGCTGCAGTCGCCGCGCTGGCTGCCCTGCTGATCTTCGGCCTGCGCGCGACACTCGGCGTGGTGCTGGCTGTTTCCGTCGCGGCTGGACTTATTCTGCGGTTGGTGTTATAGCTGCTGAGTCTGCGTTTCCCGCCTCGCAAGCCCTCCAGAGAGCCATTCTTATGCTGCGTTTCGCAATCGTCTTCGCATGCCTGCTAAGTCTTCTCAGCCAGTCCGCCCGCAGCGTCTCTGCAGACTCGTCTCCGGGCCTTGTTTCCCGTGAGTTTCTCTATGAAGACGCTCCATTTCCTGAATGTCATGCCTCCACAATCGTGGAGACGCCGAAGGGGCTTGTGGTTGCGTGGTTCGGTGGCACCGAAGAAAAGCATCCGGACGTGGGCATCTGGATTTCAAGTTTCCTCGACGGACGCTGGCAGGCCCCGCGTGAAGTGGCCACCGGAGTCCAGTACACCCGACCCGATGGTTCACAGCATCGTCACCCCACATGGAACCCTGTGCTCTGGCAGGTCTCAGGTGGACCGCTGATGCTGTTCTGGAAGTGTGGCCCTGATCCGGCGTCGTGGTGGGGCATGCTGTCGCTCTCTCATGATCACGGGGAAACATGGAGTGCTCCCCAGCGACTGCCGGAGCAGATCGACGGCCCGGTGCGAAACAAGCCCATCCTGCTGCCTGATGGAACACTCCTTTGCGGCAGCAGTACGGAAAATGCCGGCTGGCGAGTTCACTTTGAGCGGACCGCTGACCTCGGCCGCACGTGGGAACGTGTCGGTCCCATTCACGACGGTCGAACCTTTGGCGCCATTCAGCCCACCCTGCTGACGCGCCCCGACGGCACGGTTCTGGCGCTCTGCCGCAACCAGAACGGAAACGGATCCATTCTTTCGACATCCTCCGCAGACGGCGGCAGAACATGGTCAGAACTTCGGCCCACTGCCCTGCCCAACCCCAACAGCGGTATTGACGGCGTGACATTGAAGGATGGGCGTCACGTGCTGATCTACAACCATACCCATCGAGGTCAGGGCATGCCTCGTGGCCGCGAAATGCTGAATCTGGCCGTCAGCGAAGACGGAGAAACCTGGCAGGCCGGACTGGTCCTGGACAACGAACCCCGCGCCGAGTTTTCGTACCCTGCCGTGATTCAGACCAGCGATGGTATGGTGCACGTCACATGGACCTGGAAGCGGAAGAGAATTGTCCACGCCGTAGTGGACCCCGCGAAGCTGAAACTTCTGCCGATGAAAAACGGAACCTGGCCACTTTAGTTTGTGTCACGAGGCCGAATCGAGTTCACTTGCGTTACGGCTGGCGTCGTCGTAGTCCAGGGCTTCAGTCAGACGGTCTGACGGCTACGCCGACAGTCCCCCCAATTCCCGGCAGGCAAGATGACGCCGAATCGTGGGCAACAGCGGTGATGCATGCGAGAAGCAGCCGGCTATCGGATAGCCGCAGTTTACTCAATCATCAGCATCTGCTCGTGCATCGCATCAAGGAGTCTCGCCGGGTTGCCAGCCGGAAGCCGTCAGTGACTGACGCGGTCAGGCCAGACGCAACACCGCGTGCACCGTAGCGAGTCTCGGCTGACGGTTGTGGATCAGGCAGCTGGTTTGAATCCAGCGTTTCCCGACTTGCGCCCGCGCGCGGCCCGGCGACGGTCGTCAGTCTGCAAATGAACGCGCAGTCTCCGCGTCAGGGCGACAGACGGCCGAATGGCAAACCGCAGACACTGCCATCGCGCCCGGCCGTACCCTTGCGCGCCGCCGGTCGGCTGTGGTGTGAGGTCTCCTCCAGCGATCTGCCGAATCGCCGACACAACGACCGAACGGACAAGCCTGTCATCCCTCCTCGCACCTGAGTCGCAGCCCCGTCGCGCCCACGCCCCCCTCCGCACGACCGACGGCCTTGTCTCGGCCATCGCGATCGGAATGCACAGCCCAAACCGAGACTCCGCCATGGAGCCCATCCCTCCCCGCCTTGGGGCACCGCCCGCTGAAAAGGGGGATGGATGCGCCGGACGCTTACCTTCGATAGCCCGACTACGCGTGATTAGAACGCAAGTCGGTGCGCAAAAGCCATGCCCAACGACACTTACGCCAAACAGAACAGATCGATGGCCCCAAGTTCGAACGTGTGTCTTGATCAACTCGATTTGCGATGTCATACTCTCAGAGTCCTTTCTGGCTTGCTCCTCCGCTTGTTGAACCTCATTGAGCATTGCAGGAAGGACGTTTTCTTACACGATCAAAATCTTCGTGCGGCAGATTATGCCGCACGGCCGTGCGGTCACACTCTATGATGCGGCACTTGAGGCACTGATCGGCCAACTACCGCCATCGCCCCGACACCAACGTTTTCCGAAGAAGAGCATCGCAAGAAAGCCTAGGACCGCTCAATGAATCCGCTTCTTCGTAAGCAATTCAGAAACGCTATCAAGCTGCTGACGGACAGCAGTTTCCAGGACTTCATTGCGTTTCTTTTTTCAACTGCCCACGGAGATTCGTTCACCACGCTGAAACAAAAGCATGACAAGGGCAGCGATGGAGTTTTGAACGGCGATACGGTCCTCGCCGCATACGGGCCTGAAAACTACACGCTGAGAGCCTTCAAGAAGAAGGCTAACGACGATTACCAGAGCTACAAGACGAACTGGAAATCAACCCACCCAAATTGGATGGTAATCTTCAACGACGACTTCATGGCAAATATGGTCCAGCACGTCGATGCGTTGCATGTTGGCGCAACAAAGATTGGCCTTTCGGAACTCGTGCAGAAGGTTGAATCTTTGCCCTGGGGAAAGATATTGCGAATCGGCGACTACCTCGGGATTCCCTCCGAATTGCTTGTCAATGACCTGATTGGACACGTTGTTGATGATCTGATTCGTGTAAATGACGCAGGACAAGCAACCTCGCTTCGCCCCTATGCGATCTATATCGAGGACAAGATTGCGATCAATTTCAGTGAGTCAGAGATTCAGAATGCGACAGACGAATACTACCGTTGCTTGGAGTTTTTTGATTCCACGCAGGCAATTTTGCGTGAACACACACCGATGGAAGTGTCCGCATTGAGGGGTCGCATATGCACGGACTTCAACTCCCTTGGCGGCACTTTTTCTGATCGGTTTCGAGGCTTGCTACACCGTTACTGCCAAACACGACCTTCAGATGACCTTTATGTCTTTGCCGTGACGGTGCTATTGACGTTCTTTTTTGAGCAATGCTTGATTGGGGCCAAAGTTGAGGGGGAACGCACATGCTGACTCCACCACCCGAGACTGATCTCAATGACAGCCCGTTGGTGCATGGGGCAGACATTCTGGCTTTTCTAAAAAAACATGGTGACCAGATCGTTGTTGAGGAAATCATGATGGACTTCCTCAAGCACCACCCTAAGACCACTGCCGATGATTTCATGGACAGCATGAGCGTGCTTTTCGCACTCGGCTTGATCGACTACCAGCATTTCAGAATTAGGCGAAAACAATCATGATTCACCTAGTTCGGCTTCATTCCGACTCCGGCCTTCTCGATGAAATTACGTTTCGCCGTGGATTGAATGTAATACTCGGTGTCCAATCTGGCGACCGTAACGGACGAGAATTGAATGGGGTTGGCAAATCAACCCTTATTCGATTGGTGGATTACGCCTTCATTGGAACGGAAGCGAAATCCTACTTCCATCAGGACCGCACTGCTTTTCTACGTGACGAAGAACATTCGATTACTTTGACCTTTGAGAACGACAAAGCGCAGTACCAGATTCGGCGGCACTTCTCTACAAGTGATGAAGTCGAATTCGCTAAGGCCGGAGCGGGGTTTTCGATCTATTCCGAATCGGAAATGAAGGACATTCTTGCGCCGATAATGATTGTCGATCCCGAATATCCCGGTCATGTCGATACTGCTTGGTTCCGCAACCTATTGCGATTCTTCATCACCGATGACAAGACCGCACACAAGCGCACGGAACCGCTGAACTTTGTCTTCGCCAGCGCACGCAAGTCAGAACTACTGGCATACAATTACTATTTGCTCAACCTGCCCAATCAGCATTTGGTTGAATTCGATCGGCTTCGACAGAAACTCCAGGAAGAAAAACGCCACAAAAGACAGATCGAGGCACGTATAAAGGAGGAGACTGGTAAGGCCGTCGAGCAGGTGCGATCAGATTTGGATCGTGTGCGAGCGCAGATTGAAGAATACAAGGCAAATCTCGAAGCGTTTACATTCCTCCAAGACTACGAGTCAGTTGAACTGGAACTGCGCACATTGACTGCGACAATATCTGATCGAATGCGAGTCTTCGCATCCTTGAAGCGACGGCTCTCGCATCTTGAGAAGAGTTACGAACTTAAAGTTGACGTGGACGTTGAGCGGGTAACTCGCCTCTATGCGGAGATCGAAGAAGAACTTGCCGCTTTCGTTCAACGGCGTCTTGAGGAGATTCTTGAATTCAGAAGAGATATTGTCGCAAATCGCAAGAAATTCCTCGTTGAACGAGAAGCAGAATTGAGGTCAAACCTAACCGACATCGAATCTGAAGTTAAGAGACTTGAGGAAAGGCGAAGCCAACTATTCAAATGGCTCCAAGAGCGGCAGGCACTAGATGCGCTACGAAATGCTTACGAGCGAATTGCTCACGATAGCGAACAATTGGAGAGAAGCGCCGCACGAGTGAGGGCGTTGGAAGCTGAGGAACAGAAGATTGCCGAGACGAACGCATTGATTTCGGAAACGGTCGTGCAAATAGTTCGAGAGCGTCAGACGCAGGATGTGTCAATTCGTGAGATACGCAGGACCTTTTTTGACATCCTGCAACACACAATTTATCTCGGCGAAGCTGTCGAAGATGCTTACTTCGACATAACGGCTACAGGTAAGGCTGCATCTCCGTTGAACGTCGAGATCGAAGTTCCTAAGAGCGATTCACTTGGCAAATCTAGGTTCAAACTGCCTGTTTACGATCTGACCGTATTCCTGAGGATATTGGCGCAGGATCGTCAATTGCCCCACTTTCTTGTTCACGACGGAGCGTTCAACTGCGTCGATGTCAAAACGGTGGTGCAATTCCTGAATTACATTGAGCAGAAGGCCAGGACTTTATCGTCGTTGCAATACATCGTGACGCTCAATGAAGATCAAGTGTATTGGTCAGAAAAGTGTCGAACAGCGTTTGATGGACTTGGATTCGATCTTGCGAGTCGTGTGATTGCCCATTTCGAGGACGTACCGGAAAAAATGATCTTTAGGCGTGAGTATTGACGAGCACGAACTTCTGCACCCGAACCCCGCCACACCCATCTACGTCTTTCCATTGTGCCATGTCCCTGGGAGCAATCATGACCAATCGACGAGAATTCCTTCAAACGACCGCCGCCGTCGCCGGGTTGTTCCTAAGCCTCCAACGAATTCATTCCTGCCAGGGTCTGTAGTCTGGAGGCCGGTGTCTTCCGGTTTCCCGATTCCCCATGGTGTGTGTCTGATGGTCAGGTTGGAGCAGGTGTGGCGTGAGCGGATCAGTTGGCTGCAGTCGTCCGGACTGACGGTCGCTGCAGGCAGCAGCAGCCAACCCGCAGGAGACGGACCATTCCGGCGACGGCGGCTCCGCAGACGACTCTTCCGTTGCTGTTCGAATCAGGGGCGCAGAACAACCCTCAGCATCAGCTCGTGCATCGCATCGAGTCTCGGCTGACGGTTGTGGATCAGGCAGCTGCTTTGACTCCAGCGCTTCCC
>CAZLOQ010000012.1:0-64402 GCA_964561125.1 uncultured Chitinophaga sp.
GCCGAACACCCGCTCTGGGTGATCGGGAGCGTCAGGGGCAGCGCCAGCGAGAGTGCCGCCAGTCCCCGGATTCCTTTTGCCAGATGTTTCATGGAACGTCCCTGTCAGCTTCCAGACCACAGACTCTGCAATCGTTTCATCGAACAGGACTGCTATCGTCGATTCCTTCGGAACACCTTGAGTATTCAGAGAGAGGGCCATATTCGGTATAAGGCTTTCCAAGCATTTTTCTGATAAACACAACCTCGCCTGCGTCGTTTCCCTCAACTGCGTGACCGGCAAACTGCAGCGCATATCCGGCAAAAAAACAGGAAACCACCCAATACCACTCAAGTCCACGAACCAGCAGCACCACCGGCACAACAAATGTCAGCGGCACTCCCACCGCATGCAAACCCTGATTCCAGCGATTGCGGTGACGGGGCAGATAGTTTTGCAGAAATCGCCTGAGCATCGAATTTTTCCCGGTGGTTCACTGCGAGTTGTGGGCAGCAGCCCGAATCTGCCTCTCTGCACCACGCGAACAAGGAAATTCTTCGAAAACTCCCGCGAAATGCAAGAAATTTGCCCGTTCAGGGCTTGAGAATCCACCCTCGTCGAGGGAACAATGAACTTATGCAGCCCGCCCGCGCCCATTCAAAACGAATCCTGCCAGTGATGGTCGCCATCCTGTTGTGTGTCGTTGCGCTCGGCGGACGCCCACTGCACCTGCTCGAACACTCCTCCTCGCCCCCCGGCCCCGCCGCCATTCCCTCTGCCTGCGGCTGTGTGCATTACGCCCCTGTGAACAATCACTGCCTGCCAGTGCAGTCCGCCGACCCGAACTCCCTGCCGCCGCAGGGCGATGACCACGACCCTGACCGCTGCAACATCTGCCTGACCTTCCTCCTGCAAAGCCTCCCGAACACCCTGCTGCAGACCGAACAGGTCGTTCCCATCGAAGTTCGGCGAACGCTGCCGAACGACAGATTGCTGGCCAGTCCCCCATGGATTGCGGCAACAGCCCGCGGTCCCCCCCGTGACTGAAGCGACTCCCGGCGCACCCCCCTTTGTGTGCTGGTGCCCCCTTGCTGTCCGGCCGTATCCGACCTGCACACTGCAGCGTCCGGATCGCGGTCCCCGATTCTCGCTTCACACGTCAGGAAACCTCCATGTCCCTTCGGCATTCCCGCCGCAGCCGCGGCTTTACGCTTATCGAACTGCTTGTTGTCATCGCCATTATCGCTGTGCTCGTGGCTCTGCTGCTTCCCGCTGTCCAGCAGGCTCGCGAAGCCGCGCGGCGGACGCAGTGCAAAAACAATCTCAAACAAATCGGTCTCGCGCTGCACAATTATCTTGAGATTCATAAGGCATTCCCATCCGGCTGGATCGGAGTGAACACCTTCGGACTTCCCAGTGCCCATGACGGCGGCAGCGGTGCCGGCTGGGCCACCATGATCCTGCCGATGCTCGAACAACAGAATCTCTTCCAGCAGTTCCGGTCCGGACTGTATCTCACCGACCCTGCCAACGCGGCCTTTCTCTCCACCCAGCTGCCCATGTATCGCTGTCCCTCCGATCCCCAGCCACCATACTTCGATCTCACCGAAGAAGATGGCACCGCCGTTCTCGCAAGACTCCCCGTGGCCAACTACATCGGCGTCTTCGGCACAGAAGAACTGCATGGCTGCGAGTACGATCCGGGAATCGCGCCTGTCAGTCCCAGCGGCCAATGCCTTGGTGACGGGATCTTCTTTCACAACAGTCGCGTACGAATTGCGGACATCACGGACGGCACCAGCAACACTCTGATGGTCGGTGAACGTCGCACGGATCGCCTGCTCAACTGGTACTCCACCTGGCCGGGCATGATTGCCGAAGGTGAAGAAGCGTTCCAGCGGATTCTTGGAGTCGCCGATCACCCGCCGAATGATCCGCATCTCCATTTTGACGACTTCAGCAGTCCGCATACCGGTGGTGCACAGTTCGTGCTGGGTGACGGTTCCGTACGCTTCATCTCCTCCAGCATCGACGAGGGCCTTTACGGCGGACTGGCCACCATCTCAGGTGGCGAAGTCCCCGGTGAATTCTAGCGGTCCACTGAGACTGGACACTTTCCCTCTGACTGCTGTTCAATCTACACTCTCCGCGTGGCCGGTCCCCCCAGGGTGCCGGCCACGCTGCCGTTTCCGCCGTCTCACAAACCCACCGCAACCGCGGCCGGAAACTCCACGCCCTGAAGGAACTTCAAAATGCTCAGGCGACTCCTGTTGCTGATCTGTACCGGACTCTGCGGCCTGCCCTGGCAGCCCACTGCTGCCGTTACCGCTGCCGCTGCAGAAAAGCCGCTCAACGTACTCTTCATCATCGCTGACGATCTGAACAACAGTCTGGGCTGTTACGGTGACCCGCTCGTCCGCACTCCCAACCTCGACCGACTCGCCGCCCGTGGTACCCGATTTGACACCGCCAACTGCACGTTCCCGCTGTGTGGCCCCAGTCGAAATTCCCTGCTCACTGGTCTCTACCCGAATTCCACCGGAATTCTCGCCAACAGCCAGATCTTCCGGCAGACGATTCCGGATTCTGTCAGTCTCCCGCAATGCTTCCGGCTGCAGGGCTGGTTCGCAGGCCGCATCGGCAAGCTCTACCACTACAACGTGCCGAATTCCGTCGGCACCGTCGGACATGACGATCCGGCATCCTGGGAACTGCAGCTCAACCCGGCCGGTGTCGACCGCACGCTCGAACATGACCGGATTTTTTCGCTGGTGCCCGGACAGTTCGGCGGGACACTCAGCTGGTACGCCTCCCCGCACAGTGACCAGCATCACACCGATGCGCTCCAGGCAGCCGATGCTGAATGGGTCCTTGAACGCTGTGCCCGCCAGTCGCACCGCCCCTTCTTCCTCTCCGTCGGTTTCTTTCGCCCGCACACGCCCTACGTGGCCCCGAAGACCCCCTGGTTTGACATGTACGATGTCAACGCAATGCCCCTCGTCAGCAACGTCGAAACAGACCTCAACGATATCCCGCCACTCGCACTTGCCAGCCGCAAAAATGAACAAACCAGAATGTCGGACGAGCAGCGTCAGCAGGCGCGGCAGGCCTACTACGCCAGCATCAGCTTTATGGATGCACAGGTTGGACGCATCCTCGATGCACTCGATCGTCTGCAGCTCGCCGACCGCACCGTCATTGTCTTCACCAGTGACCACGGCTATCACCTCGGCGAACATGGACTCTGGCAGAAGCAGAGTCTGTTCGAAGAAAGCAGCCGCGTTCCGCTGATCATCGTGGCCCCCGGTACGCCGGCGAACAAGGTCTGCAGGACGCCCGTATCCCACGTTGATCTCTTCCCCACACTCACCGAACTCTGCGGTATTCAGCCCCCCGCAGGTCTGCAGGGACAAAGCCTTGTACCACTGCTTAACAACAGCGAAGCTGCCAGCCGTGGCTGGGCACTCACCCAGGTCGTCCGCGGAAATAACGCCGGAAACGCCGCCAAAAGGAAACAAGCCACCCCGAATACAGCTTCCGCCCGAATTTTCGGATACAGCATCCGCACTCAGCGATTCCGCTATACGGAATGGGACAGCGGCCAGGCCGGCCGCGAACTCTACGATCACCAAACCGACCCGCAGGAACTCACCAACCTCGCCGACCAGCCGGATCAGGCTGCAACCGTCACGGACCTGGCCGCCCTGCTCCGCCACGCTGTCGACTCCTCCCTGCCGGATTCCGGAAAAATCCCCGAAATCCGGGACGGCCTCTGGGCACCGCTGCTTCTGAAACCCTGATTGCCCACACACGGAATCCAACCCATGAAATCACTCCGCCAGCAATCGCAGTTCACCCGACGCCCGCTTGTCCTCATCGCCCTCTGCTCTCTGCTGGCCACCAGTCAGTGCACCGCCGCAGCTGCACTCCTGCCGCAGTCTCCCGCAGATGCCAGTCCAACCGACCTCTGGAATGGACTGGCCCCCGGCGAAACGACTCGACACCCCGGAACTCCTCTCCCCCTCCGCCCGGACGAACAGCCACCAGTCACCCGCATCACCGCAATCACACAGCCCACACTCACCTTTTACCCGGCAAAACCCGCAACGCCCGCGGGACGGGCCGTGCTGATACTCCCCGGCGGTGGATTTCGTCGTGTGGTGGTGGACAAAGAGGGCAGCGAGATTGCAGCATGGCTCAACAGCCTCGGGATTTCCGCGTTCGTCCTCCGCTATCGAACCGCGGATGACTCCACGCAGACTCCCTGGCTGAAGCCGCTCCAGGATGCACAGCGAGCGATGGCGCTCATCCGTGCGCGGGCTGCTGAATGGCAAATCGACCCCGATCGACTGGGTGTCGCCGGATTTTCGGCAGGCGGACAGACCGCAGCCAGACTGCTCGGCGATGGCGGCCGGCTGGCCTATGCACCTGCGGATGCAATTGACCAGCATTCCCATCGGCCCGATTTCGCCCTGCTGATTTATCCGTGGAATCTCTGGAACCCAGCTACAGACCAGCTCATCCCGGAACTGCAGATCTCTCCCGCACTCCCGCCTGTGTTTCTCATACACACCCACGATGACTCCGCGTCCTCACTCAGCTCCGCGCTGTTCTATGCGGAGCTGCGAAAGCACCGGGTCCCTGCGGAGCTGCATATCTTTGCCCGTGGCGGTCATGGCTATGGACTCCGCCCGATCCCCGGTTCCCGAATCAGTTCGTGGCCTGAGCTGGCAGGGCACTGGCTGAGCGGTCTGGATGCTGCAGGTCAGCAGCCCTGATGTCCGCCGGGGCATTCCCGGAAAACGCTCGCGAATCCAGTGAGCCGTTCCGCAAACCCAGCGTTTTCAACAGCTGCTGCATTCAGGTTACTCAGGCTTTTTCCGAAAAGGTCCCGCATGTCGCTCGAACCAGAAGGCTCCCCGGAATACTGGCCGCCGCTCGGCCTGCCCACCGGCAGCGTCCGCGCACTGCTCACACTGACCGTCGTCGGCATCGTCATTCAGGCGGTCGTCCGGGAACGCAGCCTCGACATCATCTGGACGGAAACACTCCTGATTGCACTCGCCTGGTACTTCACATCCCGCCGCTTTGTGGCACTTCCGCCAGACGTGATTGAACAGCTGCAGCGGGAAGGCGTGATCGAGCGTGAGTCATCTCCGCTGTTTCTGCCAAGGCACAGTATTCGCGTGCTCCTGGCAGCCGCGTTCACGGCACTGGCCGTCTGGCTGTACCAGCAGGGCCGGCTCTTCACCACCCGCGAATTTTCCCTGCTGCTGCTGGTTGCGGCTTTTGTGCTGGGGGCGATTCTGCAAAGCATTACGGGCTGGTTCGGCAAACGCCGACGCTCACGACCGTCCTCCCGCTGGGGCGACCTTAAGGCCCTTGCCGTACTCTCCGTAGTAGGACTCGCCGCCGCTGCTGAACTGCTCCCTGACCGCGGACCAATCCCTCAGGAATTTGATCGCATCGCACTCGCCGCCATGCTCTTCTACTTCGGATCCCGCTGAGCTCGTCAGCGAATTTCTGCTGCGCGCGCCAGATCCTCATCGCGACCTGCAACGATCAGTGCATCCGATTCCTTGAGCACCAGGTCGGGGTCTGAGACAAAGGACATCCGGTCCGAAAGCACGTCATGGATGGCCACAACTGTGAGTCCGAAGTTCTGTCGCAGCGCAAGTGATCGCAGAGTCTTCCCGTTCCAGCTGGCGGGTACCCCCATTTCCTGAATGCTGAAGCCCGTGCCGATGGTGACATAGTTCAGCAGTCCGGAACCGGACATCCGTTTGCCCAGCGAAATCGCGGACTCCCGCTCGGGAAAAATCGTCTCCGACACCCCCAGCCGTTCCATCACGCGGGCATGATCCCGCGAGATCACTTTGACGTAGACATCCCGGATCTCGAGGTCATGCAGAGCCATCGTAGTGAGGATACTGGCGGTGATGTCATCACCCGTGCTGACCACAGCGGCATCGGCGCCGCGCGCCCCCAGACGCTCGAGGGTTGAAAGACTCCTCGCGTCCCCGACAGCAGCACGCGCCACGTAAGGCGCAATCCGCTCGACTGCGTCTTCGTGGATGTCGATGGCAATCACTTCATGCCGCTGCGAGGCGAGCGATTCAGCGACGCTGGATCCGAAATTTCCAAGACCCACAACCACAAATCGTTTCATGATTCAGCCCACCACGACATCTTCACTGGCATACCGAAAATCGCGAGCACCGCGGCGCGGCACAGTCAGCGCGGCGGCCAGCGTGAGCAGGCCCACGCGGCCGAAGAACATGAGCACGATCAGGTTCAGCTTGCCGACCACAGAGAGCTTCGCAGTGATGCCCATGCTTAAACCCACTGTATTAAAGGCACTGATCGCCTCAAACAAACACTCCGGCATCACGCCACCCTCTGACTTCATGCCACTCTCAGAAATCGTCAGCAGCAGCATGCCTCCCATGGCCGCAGCCGTGGCAATTGTGAACAGCCCCACCGCCCGATACGCGGTCTCTGCAGGAATCGTCCGGCACCAGACCGTTGTGAATTCCTGGCCACGCAGACGAGACCACGCAAGAATCAGCAGCAGAGCAACCGTGGTCGTCTTCAAGCCACCAGCCGTGGAACCCGGTGAACCACCAATAGTCATCAGGATCATGGTGAGCAGACTTGTGGCATCCGTCGCCTGACTGTAATCGATCGAATTAAAACCGGCTGTTCGCGGCGTGATGCTCAGCAGCAGACCGTTGACAATGCGAACTGGCACCGGCAGGTGACTCAATGTGTTGTCCCATTCCAGAATCGTCAGCGGCACCCACGCACCCACAATCAGCACGCACGTGGTTGTCAGCACAATTCGCGACTGCAGCGAAAATCGGCGCCTCCGCTGCTGACGCGAACGACGCAGAAATCCAAAAACTTCTTCGTGTGTCAGAAATCCCAGCCCCCCCAGCACAATCAGACCACTGATGGTCAGCAGTACGCCCGGAGAGTTCTGAAAGCCGATCAGGCTGTCAGAAAACGTGGAAAAACCAGCGTTGCAGAAGGCGCTGACAGAGTGAAAGACGGCTGGCCAGAGCGCTTCGCGCCAGCCCAGCGTCGGCCCCCAGCTGCACCACAGCAGAACCGCACCGGCAGATTCAAACATCAGCGTGTAACGCACAATGTTCCACGTGATCTGGCCGGCTGAAAGGTGCGGAGCTGCCTCGGATGTGAAGATGCAGAGTGACTCTTCCCGCAGCGACAGACGACGCCCCAGGGCGGAAATGATCAGACTGGTAAAAGTGAGCACTCCAAGGCCGCCCAGCTGCACCAGAAACAACAAAAACGCCTCGCCCGCAAATGTCAGATGCGCCCCGGGGTCGATCACAGCAAGGCCCGTCACACAAACGGCACTGGTCGACATGAACAAAGCATCCAGCCACGTGAAGGGACCGGAAGCGCAGATCCCCGGGAGCAGTCGCAGGCCGAGCGCGCCCGCGAAAATCAGCGACGCAAAGGAAGCAATGAAAAGCTGGGGGGGGCTGAGCTTTTGCCAGAGTTGCAGCCGGGTGCCCTGCGGCAGATCCCAGCGGAAGCCCGCGACGCGGCGGTCCATGGTCAATTCACTGGACGAACAGAAAAAGTCCCGGAAAGTCGAGGCGGCCGGAAGACCCCCCGCCGGGCTGCCCGAGTGTCTCAGAAAATCCGGGAAAAGCAAGCCGGGGGTGAAAACCACAAAATCCAGTCAGCAGATTGTCAGGAATCTGCTGACACTGACTGCCGAAGTCGGTATGCTCCTGCTCCCCTCGCTTCGCTGCAGTACCCGAAAAGTGCGCCCGCAATCGCCTGTCTCTCCGCTCAAATCTCCAAAGACACCAACATGGCCCTCTCCGCCTGCACAGAAATCCTGCAACAGCTGGAAAGTCTCCGGCTCATCGATCCACACACGCACATCAACCCGCTGCAGCCCGCATCCCGCACTCTGGCTGATATTCTCGGCTACCACTACTACACCGAACTCGCCCATTCCGCCGGTATGCCCCGCAGCCGGATCGAACAGCCAGGACTCGACCCAAAGGAAAAAGTGGCCCGCCTGATCCCGTGGCTGGCGACCATCGAAAATACCGCCCAATACAGCTGGCTGCTCGAAATGTGCACCCGCTTTTTCAACTTCCCCCACGATCGACTCACAACCGACAACTGGGAAGCCCTCTACGATTCTTCCGCAGCCCGCATGGCTGACCCCGGCTGGGAACAGCACGTGCTCGAACTCTCCGGGCTCGATCAGGTCTACCTCACCAACGACTTTGACGACCCGCTCCAGGGCTTCAATACTCAGTTCTACGTCCCCTGTCTGCGCACCGATGACCTCGTCTTTCATCTGGCCCGCCCCGCCGTACAGCAGCGTTTTGCCGCTGCCACCGGCATCGTTCCCTCCTCCGCTGCCACTCTTCGAGACGGCATCGCACATCTTTTTCGGCACTTCCTCAGCAACAACTGCCGCGCCTGCGCCATTTCCCTGCCCCCGGACTTCTCCCCCCAGTTCGTCAGCGACGCCGTCGCCGATCCACTCCTCGAAACCATCGCCCGCGGCCAGTCGCTCGATCACAGCCAGACCGCAACCCTCAGCTCCTTCGTCTTCATGACGCTGGCCGACTTCTGCAGCCAGCATCAGCTTCCCTTCGACCTGATGATCGGTGTCAACCGCCGCGTGTACGAAAATGGTGTCTTCCAGGGACAGGATCTGTTCGATTCCCGCGTTTCCCTCGTGCAGTACAAAACTTTGTTTAACGCGTTCCCCAACGTGACCTTCCCCGTCTCGGTACTCGCCGAAACCAGCAATCAGGAGCTCGTCAGCTTCTCCTGGATTTTTCCCAACGTCGTCACCAGCGGTCATTGGTGGTATTCCAATATTCCGGTCTACATTGAACGCGATACCCGCGCCCGGCTGCAGGCTGTTCCGGCCACCAAGCAGATCGGCTACTACAGCGATATGTACAAACTCGAATTCGCCCTCCCCAAATTTGCCATGTACCGCCGCGTCCTCGCCAAAGTGCTCGCACAGGACTTCGTGGCCGACAAAGGCTGGAACATCGACAAAGCCGTCAGCCTCGGGCGACAGATTCTTCGAGGCAACGTGGAACAGATCTTCAATCGCCCCCGGTAATTCATCCACACACACTGTCCGACATCTCCCCCCCACCCGCATCAATCCTGCGACACCAATCCCCTGCTCCAACAGGAAGAACCTATGGTGCGAATCATCCTGCTCACTGATCACGAAACAATCTTCGACCTGACCGAATTCCCCGCAAAGCTCGGACGACACCCGTCCTGCCGCGTGTCCATCGATTCCGGGATGGTGTCCCGCTATCACGCCCAGATCGTTCAGCAGGGCAATTCCTACTATCTCGAAGATCTCGGTGGAGCCAACGGCACGTTCATTAACGGACAGCAGGTCCCCCGGGAAAGCATTTATCCCACGCCGCTTGCCAGCGGTGACCGCATCAAACTCGGCCCCATCAAGCTCCGCTTTGAAGCCTCTCAGTCCCTGCACGATTTCGCCACTGGCACTGTGATGGCCGATGACGGCCAGCTTGAACTGGTCGACGGCAACTCGTCCACCATCATGGGCAGCGCAGCAGCCGGCGGCTTTGGCGCCTTCGAGGTCAGGCCCGAAGAAAAGCTCAAAGGTATTCTCCGCATCAACAACGCGCTCGCCGGACAGGTCGATCCCGCCCGCATCGCTCCACTCATTCTCGACACACTCTTCGAAATCTTCCCTCAGGCTGACCGCGGCTCCATCCTCACCCGAAACGCGAAGACCGACCGCTTTATACCCATCGCCCAGAAAACCCGTGATGAAGGCAACGACGAATCCGTACGTCTCAGCCGCACCATCATGACCAAAGTGCTCCAGGATAAAACCGGTATCCTCTCCGCAGACGCCGCCAACGACGAACGCTTCAGCGCCAGCGAATCGATTTCCAACCTCACCATCCGCTCGATGATGTGCGTGCCCATGCTGGACCTGCAGCAGAATGCCTTCGGCGTTATCAACCTCGATACCCAAAACCCCGCCAAAAGCTTCCGCGAAGAAGACCTCCAGCTCCTGCTCGCCGTCGCCGCCCAGGCCTCCACTGCCTGGGAAAACATTCGGCTCGCCGAAACTGCTGCTGAAAGCAAAAAACGTGAAGACGAAATGCGGATCGCCAAGGCCGTGCAGGAAGCACTCCTCCCGGCCTCCATGCCAGAGGTGAAGGGTTACACCTTCTACGCCTCCTATGATGCCGCCCAGGCCGTCGGAGGCGACTACTTCGACTGCTTCCCCATCGGTGACGATCAGTCCCGAATCTGCTTTTCCTTCGGTGACGTCGCCGGCAAAGGCGTCCCCGGAGCACTCATCATGTCCCGCATCGCCAGCGTCGTGCAGAACACCATGAAGTTCACCACGGATGTCATGGTCGCCATCCGCCATATCAATAACCACATGTGCCACAATATGGCCTCCGGTCGCTTCGTCACCTACACCCTGGGTGTCATCGATCTCAAAACCAACCGCATGACACTCGCAAATGCCGGCCACTACCCCGTCGTTGTCCGCAAACCCGACGGAACACTGGAAGAAATCGGCAAGGATCAGATCGGCATCCCTGTCGGTATCATGGAAGACTACGACTACGATGTCATCGTCCACGATATCAGCCCCGGAGAAATCTTCCTCCTCCGTACCGACGGTGTCGATGAAGCCATGGCCCCCGAAAGCTGCCTTTACACAACCGAACGCGTTCACGAATTCTTCGCCAAAGCTTCCGGCTCTGCCGCCGCCATCGGTCGCGCTCTCCTTGCCGACGTTCGTAAACATGCCAACGGACGCGCGCAGAATGATGACATCGCCATCATGCTCTTCGGCCGCGATGTCTGAACCCCCGCTCCCCGAAAAAGCCTCCGTTCACTTGTATTCACATCCCTGACTCTGCCATCCTTCACAATCCCGTTTTCTCCCCGGACCGCGGTCTTCACACCGCAACACCCTCCTCCCACAGGATGCCCGCCCATCATGCCACACCTGCCGCGCCGCTCCTTCATCAAGTCTTCCGCCAGTGCCGCCTCACTGCTGTTTGCCGCACCCGCAATTGGCCGCGCCGGCCTCTCTGCCAACGAAAAACTCGGCGTCGCCGTTGTCGGTGTCAATGGACGTGGCGGCGAACATATCGGCGAATTCCTCCGTGATGACCGCACCGAAATCCGCGTCATCGTCGACGTCGACGAAGCGGTCGCCAATCGCCGCTGCGACGATATCGAAAAGAAACAGGGACTGCGGCCCAAACCCGTTGCCGACATGCGACAGGCGTTCGAGGACAGTGCTGTCGATCTTGTCAGCACCGCCACTCCCAACCACTGGCACGCTCTTACCGGCATCTGGGCCATGCAGGCCGGCAAACATGCCTATGTCGAAAAACCCGTCTGCCACAACGTTCACGAAGGCACCGCACTCATCGCCGCCTCTCGCAAATACGGCCGCATGTGCCAGGTTGGCACCCAGTGCCGCTCCAGCAAAGCCATCATCGAAGCCGTCGAATTCATGCGCTCCGGTGGTATCGGTGAAGTCAAATTTGCCCGAGGTCTGTGCTACAAACGCCGCAAATCCATCGGTGCCCGTGGTGATTATCCCATCCCCGCCACAGTCAACTTTGACCTCTGGAGCGGGCCGGCCGCCTTCACCGACCCCAAATGCACCCGGCCCAACTTCCATTACGACTGGCACTGGCAACGCCAGTACGGCAACGGAGACCTCGGAAACCAGGGCCCGCACCAGACTGACATCGCCCGCTGGGGACTGGGTATCGATACACACCCCTCCCGCATCCTCTCCTACGGCGGAAGACTGGGCTACCAGGCAGAACGCAAAAACCCGGACTACGTCGATGCCGGTGACACCGCCAACACCGAAGTCTCCATCTACCACTATGGCGATCGCTGCATCGTCTTCGAAACCCGCGGTCTGTCTGTCGATGACAGCGACGACACAGAACTCAATACCCTCTTCCAGAGCAAAAGCGGCAATAAAGTCGGTGTTGTGTTCTACGGCACCGAAGGTTTCGTCGTCCAGGATTCCTACAGCCACTGCTGGGTCTACAACCGCGACATGCAGGTTGTAAAGGAATTCAAAGGGGGCGGCGAACACTTCAAGAACTTCGTCACCGCCTGCCAGTCAGGCAAAGTCGAAGACCTCAATGCCGATGTTCGCGAAGGTCATCTCTCCGCTGCCATCAGCCACCTCGGAAATATCTCCTTCTACATGGGCGAATCCCACAGACTCGCCGCTGACGAACTCACCGCTGAACTCAACAAATTCCAGTCACTCGACGATAACGAGGCAACCCTCCGGCGAACACTCGCTCACCTCGCCAAAAACGGCGTCGATACATCCCGTGACTTCCTCTCCCTCGGCGCACTCCTGGAATTCGATCCTGAAAAGGAAACCTTCACCAACAACTCAGACGCCAACGCACTGCTCACCCGCGAATATCGCGCTCCCTATATCTGCCCTACAGCCGATCGCGTCTGATCCCCGCGAATACGTTATGACCATTCACTCCCTCTCCCGACACTACAGCCTCGCCGGTACACCGTCGACGCGGGTCGACCGCGTCGATACCCGGATCTTCCAGCTCACCTACTACATGAACTGTATGGGCTGCAGCTTCTGCAATGACATCTGCTGCCAGTACGGCGTCGACGTCGATCTCGAAAATGTGGCAAGGCTCCAGGCGGCCCCGGAACAACTGGAACAGTTCATCGGTCGGCCCCGTTCCCAGTGGTTTCAGGACGAAGTCGTACTCGATCCCGAATACCCCGGTGGCGGCTACCGCAGAACTCAGGTCATCGACGGCCGCTGCGTGTTTCTCAACCGCAGCGGCCGTGGCTGCCTCGTTCACTCCTGGTGCCTGCAACAGGGCCTTCCATACCAGCAACTCAAGCCCATGGTCAGCTCACTCTTCCCCGTCACCTTCGATCAGGGAATCCTGCTGCCCTCAAACGAAACCGTCGAAAGCTCCCTGATCTGCCTGGGCCCGGGAAGCACCCTCTACCGCGGCGCCAGAGAAGATCTGCGGTGGTACTTCGGCGAACAACTTGTCCAGGAACTGGATGCCATCGAACTTGAACTCTAACAGCAGCCCCGGACGCCAGGCTGATTCCCTCTCGTCACCCGGCAGCGCTCGATGCCAGACCTGCAGCATGGCATCGAGCGATTGCTGAGCCTTTCCTGGGAATTCTTTCAGCGCACAGGCGAATAGTCCGTCGGTACCAGGAACTCAGACTTCACGCCGGCGGGCTGAGCGATCGTGAGCGATCCGCCCGCTTTCTTTTCGGATGCTTCACGAGCAGCCAGCCACACAGGGTCCGCCCGGAACGCCGCAAAACTCGCCTTCGCCGCATCCTCAGATTTGTGCGTCAGCAGATAAATCAGCGTGTTGCCGGCAACATATGAATTTTTCGCGCCCGTCTGGTCCTCAGCCAGATTCCAATAGCTCACATTCGTCATCCCGTGCTTCTCGAACAGCTTCACTGTGTGGTCGCGGAATCGAGCATGCAGATCCGGGAGTCGCCCGGCTTCGGTGGTGTAGGTTCTGAGTTCAAACACGCCGACCTGATAGTTCTTCTGCTCCGCCAGTGCCGAATAATCCGTCGCGGTCAGAAAGGCGTTCTCGATGCGATCGATGAGTTTCCCGTCTTTCTCAGAAGCAGCCCGCGCTGCCATCCACTCCGGGTCATTGATAAACGCTTTCCACGCGGCCGCATGAGCCGCTCTGTCGGGAAAGGCCAGAAAATAAATCAGTTTGTTTTCCGTGTTGCTGGTCGGCACGAAATATCCCAGATTGGTCATGCCGTGCTTTGCGAACAGCCTGACCGTATGATCGCGGAACCGGGCATTCAGCGCGTCCAGCTTTCCCGGGGCCGCATAGTACACACGCATCTCGAACAATCGCGTATCAGGCTTGTCTGCCGCCACAGCAGCCGTACCTGGCAGAATGGCTCCCAGCAGTGTCATCACCTGCAGAATCGCGTGGCCGGGACTTCTGGTTGCATCGGTCATGGGGATTGGTTTCCTTTTGAAAACAGGCGTGGGATGGTCTGCGCTGATCTGGCGCAACGTGTGGAGTATTCCGCGTTTGTCGCCGAATTGCCAGTGCAGGTACCGCAATCAGTATCCGGGAAAGATGAGGCGCGCCGGAGCACCATCTTCATCGCTGAAACACCTCTCCGCATGATGGTCCTCGCGCAGTCCGTTGACCTCCGGCCAGTTGCCCGGACGTCACTTAAATCCGCCGGCGGCCGCGTGTGACGTTGCCTGTTGTCAGCATCACTGTTGCCTTTGCACCCCGCAGTTGATGCCTCAGGACAACGTCTGCCTGACAACATCTCAACAAAACTGAGCATTTTGAGCGTACTTTTCGATTTATTTGTTTTCGGCACTGTTCATGCAGAAAGGAAAAAAGCTCGCTTCCCGAAGCGATCAACGCAGCAAATCCACAACACGATCATCGCACCTCGCACAGGAACCAGCCACAGTGACCACCGACACCGCACTTATCTGCAGTGGTTCTCCCGGTTTTCTTCGCAGCCTCGGCAGCGCTCTGACCGGTCGCGTGCGACTCATGGAATGCTACACTCCAACCGAAGTCCCCCGACTCAGTCTGGCTCAGCAGGCTCGCTATGTCGTCATTGATCAGCGCGGAGCTTCACCCCAGCAGCTCGCTCGAACCTGGGCCGTACTCGCCCAGTTCGCCTGCCCCCGCATTGTCGTCGTCGTGAATTACGGACAAATCTCCGAAACCTCCGTTCCCCGTGAACTTGTTCAACGCATCGAACTCGTCGAAGTCGACCGTAACGACGAAAACTACCACGAACTGGCCGAACGCGTACTCACCAGCCGCCCTGCAGTCACTCCCGCAGCACACCTGCAGACCACAATCGCCTCACAAAACGCAGCTGCCCCGGTACCCGCTGCCGCCGTCGCTGGCACCAGCCACGGCTCTGCCAGCCTGCACATGCCATTCTCCGGCTCTTCAACCACATCCGGACCCACGCCACCAGTCTCACACGAATCACGCCCGCGGTTCTCAGGAACCGATATCCCAACGCCCGTCGCCATCCCCGGAAATCTCTTCGAACAACTCTCACTCAGCCATGCCGAATCCCTCGCCAGTCCCGAACGGAATCGCATCAGCCAGCCTGAGTACTGTCAGATTGCCGACCAGTTTCGCACGCGGACCCCCGAACTCCGGCAAATGCTCAAACGCCTCGAAGTCGCTGCCCGACACTCCGTCACCATCCTCCTCATCGGTGAAACCGGCTCCGGCAAAACACATCTCGCCAATCTGATCCACTCCATGTCACCCAGAGCCTCCGAACCCTTTCTGCATGTGGCCTGCGGTGCCCTCCCCGGAGAACTCATCGAAAGTGAACTCTTCGGGCATGTCAAAGGCGCCTTCACCAGCGCCCACGCTGACAAGGATGGCAAATTCCTCGCGGCCGGACACGGCACCATCCTCCTCGACGAAATCGACGTCCTCACTCCGGATCAGCAGGTCAAACTGCTGCGTGTGATCGAACAGGGAGAATTCGAGCCCGTCGGTTCCAATCGCACACTCAAAGTCAAAGCCCGCATCATCGCAGCCAGTAACCTGCAACTGCAGCCACTCGTCGAACAGGGACGCTTCCGCCCCGACCTCTACTATCGACTCAATACTCTCAGCTTCATCATTCCGCCACTCCGCAAAAGACTCCCCGACATCGAACCACTGGCCCGCTACTTCGTGCATTACCACGCCGGACAACTCGGAGTTGATATCCTCGATGTTGAAGAAGATTTCATCGGGCATCTGCTGCAATACCCATGGCCCGGAAATGTCCGCGAACTGGAAAATGCAATCCGCAGTGCTGTGATCTACAGCCAGCAGGGCCGCATGACCTCAGACTGCCTCCCAACACACATCGTCGCCGGTAACGCAGGTCCCGCAAATGACCCCTCAGTCTCCGGTTTCTTCGCCGTACGTCGCGGCGAATCACTCGAAAACCGCATGGAAGTCACTGAAAAGGAAATGATCGAACAGGCACTGGTCAAGAACAACTTCAGTCGCACAAACACAGCCCGGCACCTCGGCATCAGCCGCGTTACCCTCTATAACAAAATGCGAAAATACGGCATGCTCGAAAAAAACAACCCCGACTAGCCAGGACTCAGCGACGACCGGACTGAGGGCGAATAAACCGCACCAGAAACGCTCCGTCCGCCGAGACTAAAGTCCCGCCATCCACACCCGCCTCAGCCACCGGAACTTCCTGATCCGCCTGACCCGGACACAACCTTCGCAGCCGCAGACTCCACAGTGTCCCCGGTCGCACTGCCTCCGCTGATAACTCCGCCAAAGGCACAGCACACTCCACACGCCAGCTGCGCTCGTCCGCTTCCGTCGCCACATACCATTCGGGATTCCATTTGCCCAGCCTCCAGCAGGCGTCGTTCGTTCGCCCCGTTTCATCAATCGTCAGCTGAAACGCAGTCAACAGATCCCGGTCAGTGTCCACACACAACTCCAGTCGATCCCGCTCACCATGCGGCTCGTCATACGCTCGCTCCAGCGCCGTCTGCAAAAGCTCCCGGCCCTGAGCACGTTCCAGTCGCGCCGAGACATACAAAAACTCGCTGTCCCACGCCAGCATCGCCAGACTCCGCGGTGCATCAACTCCCGTTACTCCCCGCCCCGCCGCCGGCTCCAGAGATAACTCATCCGCAGCCTGCCAGATCTCATCACTCAACTGACCGTCAAGCAGCGGTCGCAGTGCCGACTGCTCCAGATTCACCGTTCGCAGCCAGACAGACCGCAAACCCTGCTGCTGCTGAAATTCAGATTCGGCCCACCGCCCCGGCAGGTCGCGGCGGCGAGCCAGACCCGTCAGCAGACTGGCCGCCTCGCCCGCACTCTGTGACCGCGACAGACTGATGCCCCAGCGCAGCGAAGCAGACGGGGGCACCGCCCTGATCACTCCATACTCACCCCGCGCATGACGCTGCAGCAGCTTCCACGCTGTCTGAGCCTGGCGATTCCACGTCTCATTCACCGCCGTCAGCTGACCTGTTCGCGGTCCTCCAAACGGAGTCGCTGCACCCTGTTCCATTCGCGGACGCAATGCACCGTCCCCCGCAGTACCCGCGTCACCGGGCGGCACATCACCAGGCGGCACATCACCAGGCGGCACATCACCAGGCGGCACATCAGCGACACCTCGAAGCCCCGCAAATCCCGGAGCTCCCCGACCCAGACGGTAATGCCGCACTTCCGCCGAACTGTACATCAGCAGCAACTCCGCAGCCGCTCGCCACCCCGCCGCCGATCCCGGAAATCGCCGCACCAGCTCCTGCTGCACCGCCAGACAGCCCTCCACGTTGTTCCGCTCCAGACACAAAGCCGCCAGCTCTCGCAACTGCTGCTCCGCCAGTGCTGCCGGGAGCTCTGCACCCGCTGTTTCCAGGTTCCCTACAAAGGCCTCCGCAGCCCCCTGCAGCATCTCCGTTCCGCCAAGTGCCGCAGATTCCACTCGCCCCCGACGCAGAATGGCTCGCAGCTCCTCCAGCTCCTCACGCGAACGCCGTACCACCGCACGTCTCACCGCACTCGTCAAATACCGCTCAATTCCCGCCGTCAGCCGCTCCACCGGCTCCCCCGTCTCAGGCCAGCTGCCGTATGCCACACTGCTCACTGCTGCCGACTCAACAACCGCCTCCTGCTCTAACCCAACCGCACTCCAGACACCCGCACACGCCAGCCCGATCGATGTTCCGCTGCACTCCAGCAGGTCATCGCGGCTGTACTGCAGCGCACCCCGCTGACTCCGCGGCAGCCGCCGCACAACCCGCAGCGGTTGCCACGGTTCCAGACCCGCCGCCTCAAGCGATGTACCGCCTGGCTCCGCTGCCAGCTCCAGCGCCCGCGGAAGAGCCTCCAGCAGCAATTCACAGACAGCATCATCCCCCGCCATCGGCTCGACCACCACCACCAGCGGTCGAAACGCACACAATGACCGCGCCAGACGCAACGGCAGCAACTCTCCCAGACGACCGTCCGTCTGACGGTCCCAGCCAGTGAGCAGTGCCTGCCGTGAGATGTGCTGCAGCCGCTGCTCACGCGCAAACATCCAGTCCTGCTCGAGCTCGTTCACCGACAGCAGCATCAATGCCTGCCGCTGACGCTGCTGCTTATCGCGGAACACACCGTCGTCAGACAGAGCACCCAATTGCCCCGAAAGCTGAAACACCGCCGCTCGCAGTCCCTGCTCCGCACTCTCCCGCGCCAGCAACTCCCAGGCACACGAATCCCCCTCCGTGACCAGATTCAAAACGCCGCTGTGGCGCCCCGCTCCACGCACGCATTCCCACGTCGCACCATCGTCATCCGAACGCACAATCACCCCGAATGTGCGCACTCCCACAAATCCCGATTCACCCAGCGGACGCAAACGCTGCAATACACCACCCATCGGCAGACGCCGAACCTCCCAGCTCGCTCCACCATCGTCACTGCAGGCCAGCACACTTCCAGGAAAGCCACCGGCCAGCACCGTGTCGTTCCGATGAGCGACCGTGCGGAGGTCCAGCACTTCCGACAGACCACGCGGAAATTCACCCTCCGCTGTACGCCACGTCACACCACTGTCCTCGGTCTGCAGCAGAATTCCGCCGTCCCCACCCAGCCAGCCGCGGCCGTCACGGTCGACAGAGATGCCCCGGAGACTCCGCAAAGTTCTCCGCGGCTCCTCCAGCACCACCAGCTCCCCCGATACCAGCGCACCAGACTGCTGTCGCAGACCGCCCAGCACCGCTTCCTCAGCGCTGAAACATCCCATCGCCACCCACGGCGCTGCCGGCCGGTCTGTCTCCAAAGCCTGCCATGTCAAACCGCCGTCCCGCGAACGAAACACCGTCGCACCGCCAAATTCCGCATCCGGCCCGCAGATCGCCAACGCGTCCTCAAGCCCGAAAAACTGCAGCTGCTCAATGCCAGGCAATCGCCCCACACCACCTGCAACGCTGTTCACTGCACCAGAACCTGACCCCAAACCGATCCCGGACGACGTCAGATCCCGCCATGTCGCTCCGCCGTCGCGAGTGGCCAGCAGCACCGCGGCACCCGATGGACGGCCCGCCAACTCCTTTCTGCCCGCCAGCCAACCCACACGATTGGTCAGAAAACAAACCGATGTCAGCCGACACTCAAACGGAACCGCCAGTGTCTCCCACGTACGGCCACCATCCGCCGACAGACACACAACCCCACGCTCACCCACCGCCGCACAAAAATTGCCCACACTGCAGACATCAAGCAGAGAGGCATCTTCCAGCTGCGCCGCCGTTCTCCGCAGCGTTCCCCCGCTGAACGCTGCCACCGCCGGATCTTCTTCAACCAGACGCAGCTGACGCTCCTGGGAAAATCCCGTGGCCTCTGCGACAAACAGCAGTACGACCAGTACCCACCGCGGCGTCCGCAGGCACAGACCGCGACGCCAACGCAGTAACCCAGCACACGACAGCATGAGCGTCCATTCTTCGGGCAATCGTGGTGATCAGCACCCTCAGGGCTTCGCAGCAGCAACCTGCGTACGGTACAGCCCTTTACCTGCCGTAATGTACAAAGTGCCGGAATCGTCGCCCATGCCAAATCCACAGTTGGTAGGCAGAGCCGGTGTGACAAGGAAATCCAGCTCCTTTCCGGCAGCATCGTAAACCGCAATGCCGAATCTCTGTTCCGATCGCACAGCCGCGAAAATCCGACCACTCCGATCCACTGCCATCCCGTCAATCCCGTTCTCGCTGCCGAAATCCACCAACACTCGCGGACTCGATAAACGTCCTGTCGGTGAAATCGAAAAGGCCAGCAGTTGCATGAGCCCTTTGGGGCCAGGCACTTCCCCGGGCAACCCGCTGGACCCGTTGTCTGTCTCCGCCACGTACAACGTCTGACCGTCCGGAGATACCTCGATCCCATTCGGCTTCTTCGCCGCATCCGTAGCTACTCGCAGAGTTCGTGTCGCCGGGTCCCAGCAGTAGACAAGCATTTGCGGGTGCGTGAGCGGTTCAGGGCCGACATAACGCGGATCGGAAAAATAAATCAGACCCTGCGGATGCACCACCAGATCGTTCGGCGCGTTGAACGCCCGCCCCTGATAACGTCCCACAACCACCTCAGGAACCCCTGATTCGCTGAACCGCATCAACGCCCGGCCACCCTCGTTCGCACCGCAGCAGGCCAGTAACTGGCCGGCGCTGTCAAATGCCAGACCGTTGCTCTTGCGACTGTCCGCACAGAAGACTTCCGTTTTTCCCGACGTCCGGTCGTATACAAGAATTCGTCCCGGAGTTGCCGCAGCAGAAGGAATGTCACTGAAGTAAATCCGACCGTCCCGTGCTGCCGCAACGCCCTCAGTGAACTCGCCTTCGTTCCATAACTCCTCCGGCGGAACTCCGGGGAAGACCTGAGCGATTGCGGGGGATGCAGTGCAGACAAGCAGCAGGAGCGAAAAGATGCGCTGGAACATGGGAACATCCTTCTTCAGGTTTTCAGGGAGCCTGATCGGTGGATTCAACAGCTGACAGACCCAGCGGTACCAGTACCGGGGACGCCGCAGTCCGGCTGTCAGCACCCGATGACTGTACCGGCAGAAAAGGAGCAGCCGTGTGCGAATGGTCGTGCCCCGCATACACCCCGAAATCATTGAACAACAGCCGTTTAGCCAGACGGTAATACCAGTTCTTCTCAGGGATCTCGTGCCCCGGATGATACTGCGATGTCCGCGGCACCATCGCCCGCAACTCCTGCATGGCCGTCTGCCGCGCCGTTGAATCCTTCGCCTGATGGGAGTCAACCAGCTTTGCCAGCAGATCAGGACGCTCGAGCACGATGCAGCCGCGGGTGGTTTCCTGGGAGAGTCGACGGAAGTCCGCCAGAAACTCAGACTGCGTGAACTTTTCAAACAACGACCGCGAATCACTCTCGGAGTGAATCGACTCACGCGAAAACTGGACGATCGGACACGGCTCGATGTCACCCCACGGATTGATGTGGTGACTGATCCCGTTCGCCGCCGGACACAGCGCCCGACCCTCGCCGTCGTAGTAAGCGTCAATGATGATAATCGGCTTCTTCGCACGCATGTCCACCACAAACTGACGCGCCCGACGCTGCTGCTCCGGCGTCAGACACAACTCGCTGGTCGCATCCGGACCCATCGGACGGTAAACGTGAAACCACGTGTAAAGCACTCCCATCTCGATCAACCGGTCCACCCACGCTTCCGTCAGCAAATGGTCGATGTTGCTCCGCGCGAGGCTGGTGCAGACTCCCGTCATCACGTTCTGCGCCAGACAGTTGTGGATCCCCTGCAGAGTCTTGCTGTACACACCCGCGCGACCCCGACGCTCGTCGCTGATGATCTCGTTGCCCTCCACACTGATCAGCGGAGTGACATTGCCCAGCTCAAACAGCCGCCGCGCTTTTTCTTCCGTGATAAAGTGACCGTTTGTGAAGATCTGAAAATAACAGTCCGGGTGGGCCTCCAGAATCTCAAACAACTCCGGATGCATGAACGGCTCGCCACCCACCAGCCCGAAAAAGGAATTGCCCTGAGCCTTCGCTTCGCCAATCAGACGATTCATCGCAGCGACGTCGATCGTCTGCTGCTTGTGCGCCACGTCCACCCAGCAACCCTGGCAGCGAAGATTGCAGCTGTTGATGATCGACACATACAGGAATGGCGGAAAAAACTGGCCGCGACGCATGCGACTACGATGCCGCAGGACCGACAGCGAACCCTTCACGCCAAGATTCCACACCAGCTTCCAAAGCAGCCGCTTGTTCGTCTCAAACAGCACCCGGCGAGCCATTTTCAGGGTGTACATAGGAAAATTCCGGTTCGGATTCAGGAAATCGGCGCGGATTGTTGCTGACTGATGCCAAGTCTACCACATCCCGGCCCCTTGTCCCAGCACAACACGGCAATCCCGAATGCACCGCTGCCTTTCTCACCACATCCCTTCAACCCTTGTACTTCTTAATCAGCGACTTCGCCTCGTCCAGCAGCTTCTTCTGCAGCACCGCATTCTGCGGATCCACCGCCGAAAATTCCATCAGACGATTCAATGCACCCAGACAGTTCTTCGCCGACTGACGCGTTGATCCCGCTTCCGTCATCAACGCCACATACGCCCCAAACTCACGCTTCATCAAATCCTGCTGCCCCTTGAACTTCACCGCCTCTGTCACCGGATTCAGCTTCTCACATGTCTCGATCGCCAGCTCCATGCGACTGATATAACGCGCCTCATCCGTCTTGAAGTAACGCATCAGCGGTGTGTAACCAAACCAGATTGCCGCCAGCACGCCCAAACCCAGCAAGGCCTGAACAGGCCCGTTGAACTCCAGACGAATATCCGGCAGCCACGATCCGCCACTCGATGACTTTGACTTCGGTGCAGCCCGCAGGACCGGCCTTGATGCTGCCGCTGCCGCCGCACTGGAAGACTGCGAAGCCGGACTCACACTGCCCCAGTTGCGAACTCCCGCGGGAGCCGCAGTGGACGATACCGTCTCCGCTGAAGTCACCCCTGACACAGACCCTGATATTGACGCGACTCCCGCAGCAGTCCCGCTCGAGCCCGGACCAGCCGCGGGTCGCCCGGCACCCGCATCAACCGCCGCAACAGCCGTCGCAGACTGCCCGGATGACTCACCGTCCTCCTCCTCGGCAAACACCTCACTCAGAATATTGTCAACCAGCTTTTCTTCCGCCTGACGGGACTGCTTCCTGCCACGTCCCCCCTTCGCCTTCGCACCACCCCCCGCTGGCCCGGACTTCGACCCTGAACCGCCAGTCCCCCCTCCTGAACCCGCGTTCCCGGCTTCCAGCTTCGCTCCCCGTGATGCCTCAGCAACCGCAGACGCTGGAACGGCCGCAGAAGCCGGTGCCGGCGCCGGTGCCGGTGCCGGTGCCGGAACTTCCAACACAGGTACAGGCGGTGCTGCAGAGACCGGAACAGGGGATGCCACAGCCGCCACCGGTGCAGCAGCCACGACAGGCGTCTCCGGCATCCGCAACAAAAATGCGGCCGATAATTCAGAAAACTCACCGGCTGCCTGCCACAGAAAATCCTCCTCCGCCCGCACCAGATCCGTCTCCTGCAGCCGCCCCGCCTCCGCCATCCGAATCAGCGTATCCAGCGGAATTGGCCCCAGTGTCTGCCCGAAAAACTGGTAGTAGTACTGCGCTGGCCCCGCCGGCCGCTCCACAACTGCTGAGCCCTGCTTCCGCGCCGCCCCCGTCGCCGCCCCGGACTCTTCAAACTCGAAATTCAACTCCGACAGCTCCTGCGCCACGTCAGACTGATCCCCGGCAGCGTCCCCCGCACTGTCGTCGACAGAAAGGTCGATGCCGGCTGCAGACAACGGCATCCAGTCCCCGGAGTCCACACTTCTGACCTGGTCCGAATTTCCCAGTGTCCCGTCAGTCAGCAGCTGCCGCAGACTCGCTGCGGAGACCGGACCAAATTCTTCACCCAGCAATTGGTAATACCACTGCGTCATAACGGCCTCGCAAACAACTCATGCCAGAGTTCCCCATCCATGCTCCGATTCACCGGACCGGAAGTTCCCGCCGATTCTACAGAGACGCACTGCCTCCGGAACCGGACGCTCTGCCCGTGTTCACACGAAATTCACACAAGGTCCATCTTTATCGGATCCGCAAAGGCACCGGAAAACAAAAGGCCACGAGGGTGAACACCAGCACTGTGCAGCTGCACACATGCCTGTTACGCCCGCAGGTGTCAGTTCCAGTCAGACCTGAGCGCACTTTTCCAGCAGCAGGGATGCAGTTTTGGAATTTGTCGATTCCAGTAGTGCTGCAGTGACGCAGGTTCCTGACGGCGCGACTGTTTTGAAGATGCCTCAGAGCGGAATTGCCGCTCTGCCCGAGGACTTGACTTTCCGGGAAAGCACTCTCACAGGCCCACTGCAGGATGACAAATTTGACAAATCCTTGCAGGATCGGCCTTCTTGTCGGAGGTGTCTCTGCCTGGTGAAGGGATGTGAAGCAGGAAGACTGCCAGTTCTGCGGTCCGCCGTCTGAATCGCCGGAGCCGGATATTTTTTGCCCGCCTGTGTGGATGCCTGCGAGGGTCATCAGTATCACCCGGACTTTGCAAAATCCTGTTGCTCGCGACCGGGCTGCTGTGTGCGGTTTACCGCAATGACGCGTTCTCCGCAGTAGTGTTTCTGAAGCTCGGACTGTCGCGAGGGCAGCGACCAGTTGAAACTCTGGTCGCTGTCTTTGACGTGTCGCGGGGTGCGAATCGCCTGCACGGCGCGTTGGGGGGGGCCGAGGGATTGGGAGTTCGTCGGCCGGATCCGGAAAAGGCCTGCCGCTGATGCGTTGCGGCTGAGGTCGGGGGCAGCGATTACTTCAGTTCCGCGATGCAGAGATCGCGGAATTCGGCCCACATAGGTTTGCCGGCGTGCAGCTGCAGTGCGAGGATGCCGTCGAGGAGTGTGAGGTCGGGAGCGTTGTCATGGAAGTCAATGATCTGCTGACCATTCATGAAATGCTGGATGTGGTTTCCCTTGGCGCGGATGATGACGTCGTTCCAGTCATCGAGGCGGAAGAGCTTTTTCCAGGCTTCCTGGTCAACCAGCGAGCTGGATTCCACCTTCTTCCCTGTGGGCTCCCACGACGCTTTTTCGCCGACCAGAATAATGCGGCCGCGTTTTCCGCCTTCGTCGTAGATAAAGCCTGAAACGTTGGGGAACATGATTTCGTTGCGGAGTTCATGCTGGTATCCGCGGACGACCCATTTGTTGCGGGGATTGCCTTCCGTGATGTGTCTGGAGCGATATTGGATTCCGGAGTTGTTTGTGGCATTGCAGCGGAAAGAAAGTCGCAGTTCAAAGTCACCCGTGCGGCCTCCCTTCCAGATCAGAAAGGTGTTGCCATCGGCTTTGTTTTCTTCTGTAGTTTCCCCATGGATGACACCATCTTTGACGGACCAGAGCCGGGGATCGCCGTCCCAGCCGTCGAGATTCGCACCGTTGAAGATCTTTGTTATCGCCGAAGAATCGGCCGGCTTGTCCTGAGCGTGAATTGCGGTGGCTGGGAGGAGCAGCAGGATCAGGATCAGCGGTCGGAGCATTTGCGGAGGCCTTTCGCGCGGTCGGGGTCGGTGGGGTGAAGGAGTGTACGGCGGGAAAGTATGCGCGATGGAGTGGCCAAATACCAGGCCAGGTGCTGTCAGGCCGACATCCCGACGGATTGACTGCCTCTGCAGACAAAGCGAACTCCGCAGATGAAGGGTATCAGGGGGCGTTCTTCAGTTGCTTTCCAAACGACTCCTTCCGATATTACGCAGCACGGCAGCACTGTCCGCCCCGGAAACGGCTTCAATTCAGCTGCCGCCGGGGACGGAAAATCGCCACAGCTTTCCCTTTGACGGCATCCCACCATGGCAACCGCAATGTCCCTCCGCCTGAACGTGACCGCTGCATTGCTCGTACTCAGCAGCACACTGCACCTGTCTGCTCAGGACGCCAAGTCCCCCACTCCTGAAACGCTGGTCCCCGCCTACGCGCGGTTCCGCACTGAACATCTGCAGTCAGCCGAAGCAGGGCGTCTGCTGATTGCGGAAATGAACTGTCAATCCTGTCACGGGCAGTTTCCCGGGCTCACCGTGGTTCCGCGTCAGGCCCCGGTGCTCACATCTGCCGCTGCACGACTCAACCCGGACCACGTGCGGCGATTTCTGGCCAATCCGCAGCAGCAGAAGCCGGGCACGGCGATGCCCGCGATTCCTCAGGTTTCCGGCACACCAGAGACGATCGACGCGTTGACCGCCTTCGTCACGGCGGGGAGCACGTGGCGTCCGCAGGCTGTCTCTGCGGATGCCATTCGCCGGGGCGAAGAGCTGTACCATCGCGTGGGCTGTGCAGCCTGTCACGGGGACCAGCGGTCGAACGAAGCCATCACCGCCATTCGCCGCGGACTTGCTGTGCCGAATCCGGATGACGAAGACGAGCCGCAGAACCCGGATCCCGCTACGGTCGAGCGTCCGGATTTCCTTATGCCCCTCGGACCACTCCACGAGAAATATCACACCGGCGGCCTGATCGCATTTCTGCGTGAACCGCACACAGTGCGTCCTTCGGGGCGGATGCCATCGCTGGGACTGTCGCCTGAAGACGCCCGGGATATCGCCAGCTATCTGCTGCGGGATGTCAGGGTGGCAGGCAACATTCAGTACGAGTATTTTGAAGGCGGCTGGGACAAGCTTCCCGACTTCACGGCGCTCAAGCCTGTCAGCACCGGCACGACAACAGACTTTTCTGCCGGACCAGCAGCCCGCGGAGACGACTATGCGCTGCGATTTACCGGGTATCTGCAGATCACAATGGCGGGTGACTACCGCATCCATGTGCGTTCTGACGACGGTTCGCGAGTGATCATTGATGAGCAGGAAGTGGTCAACAACGACGGCATTCATCCGCCTGTGAGCCGTGACGGAATGATCGCGCTGAAGCCTGGCAGCCACACGGTGGTTGTGGAATTCTTCGAGAAAGGTGGTGGTGAAGAGCTGGCTGTGGAGATCGAGGGCCCGGGACTCCCGCGGCAACCCCTTTCCGGCAGTGTCACGCTCACCCGCGAGCCCCCCAAAGCTGCTGAAAAGAGTGCTCCGGCCCCCAGCCCTGAACTCATCGCCAAAGGTCGCCTGCTGTTCGCTCAGCTGGGCTGTGCGTCCTGTCACCAGCACGGCGACGGTGAGGCGCGGATCGTGTCTCAGCCCGCCGTTGCGGCTCCAGCCTTCGCAACCATGCGGCCAGATTCGGGCTGCCTTTCGGGAAGTGCGGGCCGAGCGCCTGTGTTTCAGCTGAGCGATCGTCAGCGGGCTGACCTGCAGGCGGCAGTCGCTGACGCGCGGCAGGCCACGGAAGCTCCGGCCACCCCGGCTGCCGAAGTTCGCTCCGTAATGCTCTCACTCAACTGTTTCGCCTGCCACTCGCGTGGCGGTATCGGCGGTCCCTCCGAACCGCTCAATCACGTCTTCACCGGCACAATTCCTGAGATGGGTGATGAAGGCCGCGTCCCGCCGCCGCTGGACGGCGCCGGCGATAAGCTCAACGAAGACTGGCTCCGCCGGATTCTCAGCGAAGGAGCCAAAGACCGCCCCTACATGCACACGCGGATGCCCGCATTCGGTGCACAGCACGCCGCTGTGCTGCTGCCGCGTCTGGCTGCAGAGCGTCAGGCTGAAGTCGCGGTCCCTGAATTCGCCGAGGCGGACCATCGCATCAAGGCTGACGCAAGGCTGCTCATCGGCGACAAAGGGCTCTCCTGCATCAAATGTCACCGCTTCGACAACCTTGCCGCCACCGGACTGCAGTCGCTGGATATGACCACCATGACCACGCGGCTCCGGCGCGACTGGTTTCATCGCTACCTGCTGGATCCCCAGAAATATCGCCCCGGAACACGCATGCCGGCTGCGTGGCCTGGCGGCAATTCCATCATTCCACATGTTCTGGAAGGCGATTCCGCGCGGCAGATTGAAGCTGTCTGGCGATATCTTCTGGATGGTCGGCGGGCCAAAGTTCCTTCGGGACTGGAACGTCAGTCGATCGTGCTCACCCCGGACCAGCGACCGCTGATTTATCGCAACTTTATTGAAGGTCTTTCACCTCGCGGTATCGCAGTGGGCTTCCCGGAAAAAGTGCACTTTGCGTGGGACGCCGAGCAGATGACGCCGCGGCTGATCTGGCATGGGGCGTTCATAGATGCTGCGAAACACTGGGTTGATCGTGGTCCGGGGTTCCAGTCACCACTGGGGGATCACGTGATGACGCTTCCTGCGGGCCCGCCCATCGCAGCACTCAGTTCGCTGGATGAAGCCTGGCCGGGCGGCAACCCGCGTGAACAGGGCTATCAGTTTCGCGGCTATCGTCTGAATCCCGCAGGATTGCCGTCCTTCAGGACTGCGTGGAAGGATCTGCAGCTGACCGACACCATTGAACCGCTCGCCAACACCCCCGATTTCGGACTGAAACGCACCCTGCAGATTGCATCCACGACCGCTCTTCGCGGCCTCTGGCTGCGAATTGCGGCCGGAAAGATTATTGAACAGCCGGGTGGCTTTGTCTGTGACGGCGTGCAGTATGCGGTCTCGGGAGGATTGCCGATTGTGCGTCAGGCGGGTGATCGCCAGGAACTGCTGGTGCAGCTGCCTGAAGGTGCGGCGATGGCGGAGGTCATTGTGGAAATTCGCTGGTGATGCCTGTCAGAGGTGTTGCTGATTGGCTGAATTTTCAGCGGCGTTGCCAGAGAGCCCGATAAATCGGAAAGCCAAGCCGGCGTTTCTTGCGTTCAAAGCTGGTTTGGTAGTCCATATCGTGCTCGGCCTGACGCTCCTCAGGTGGCACCCGAGGAATGAAATGGGGGGATGCATTCATGAATGCCGTGGCCATGTGGAAGTAATCGGCAACATCGGTCCAGTGATGCACGAACCCGCCTGGCTGGACCACGCGCGCGAGGAGTTCCGTGAACTGCGGATTGAAAATGCGGCGTTTGTGATGGCGGGTCTTCCACCAGGGATCCGGGAAGTAGACATGGGCGGCGTGGATCGAGGCCGGTGGGATCATCACAGAGAGTGCGCGGACCGCGTCTCCCCCCAGGATTCTGGCATTCGGGAGATTGCGTTTCTGCAGCCGTTCAGCAGCCCGGCGGCCTTCGGTATAGTCGATCTCAAGGCCGACAAAGTTAGTCTGAGGATGACGCAGGGCGGCTGTGAGGACAAACAGTCCGCGACCGGAGCCGATGTCCACTTCGACGGGGCCGGCGACGGGGAAGAGGGTGACCCAGTCGAGTGTCGGCGGAAGATCGTCGAGCGTTTGAAACCAGGGTTGGAGAGGCCGAGCGGAGGTCGGCGGGGTCATATCAGAGCTTTCGCGGTGGCGGTTGGGGGTGAAGCGCGATGGTGACGGTATGCACGACGGTTATGGTGCGGGCAGTGCGCTGTGGCGGGCATTGTGATGCAGAGCATTGCGAAGCGACTGACAGTTTCGCCGGACATTCGCCGGGAATGCCGTTTGTCTCATTTCCGGGAAATGGTGAGGTTGGGGGGAAGGAGCACATGACCATTGAATGCCGGGAAAAAGCGGGATTTGGCGTTGCGGGAGCGTTCTGCGTGTTGAACTTCCCGGCGGCAGCCGATACCTTCCGCTGCTTCGGCTTCCGGAGGGGCGAATTTCGTCATTCCGGAACAACTCTGCACGCCGCCCGCATCTGCGGGGTCGGCCTGTAAATTTGCGGGTCTGCGCCAGCACTTGTTCGGCACGGACACTGCGTCAAAAGACGGTAACGGTCCCCAGAGCGTTTCTGGGGATGGTGCAGAGCAGTGGTACCACTTGTGGAGTTTGTCAGGGAAATGGGTCGTTACACGGGTCCGAAGGGGCGAGTAAACCGCCGTTTGAATGAGAACGTTTACGAATCGGCTGGTTCGGTGAAGGCGTTGAGCCGGAAAGAATATCCTCCAGGGATGCACAAGCGTCGCAAAAAAGAGACGACCTACGGTGCAGCCCTGACCGAGAAGCAAAAAATCAAGTTTTATTACGGTCTGCGTGACCGCCAGCTGTATCGCTACCTGGACATTGCCAAGCGGACGGCGGGAAACACGGGTGCGACGCTGTTGATTTTGTGTGAGCGTCGTCTGGACAACGTGGTTCGTCGGGCCGGCCTGACGCTGACTCGCCCGCAGGCTCGCCAGGGCATCGTGCACCGGCATTTTCAGCTGAACGGTAAAACAGTCAACAAGCCGGGTATTATGGTTCGTCCCGGCGATGTGATTACGCTGCGGAATCGGCCAAACATCCGCAAGATGTATAATACTGTCGGTGAATCTGCCGGCGCAACAACGGCTGAGTGGCTGTCGGTCGACAAGGCGGCGATGAAGGTCATTGTGACCACGCTGCCAACTGTAGACGACGTCGGGCTCAAGGTCGATGTTGGTCCGGTCGTGGTATTCATGTCTCGCTGACGGCAGGCTGACTGCGAAATCGCAGCTGCGGGGCCGGCGAGCAAAATCGCCGGCTCTTTGTCTGCGCAGTGCTGTCCTGCACCGCCCTGGTGTGTTTTCCATGTTTTCCGGACGACTGTAGTCATCGCCATGGACTCGAAGTACATCCGCAACTTCAGCATCATCGCCCATATCGACCACGGCAAAAGTACGCTGGCTGATCAGCTGCTGCTTAAAAGCGGCACGATCACTCAGCGCGAATTCCGTGAACAGATCCTTGATGATCTCGACATTGAGCGGGAACGCGGCATCACGGTGAAGGCGCGGTCGGTGACCATCAACTGGACTATGGACGGGCAGGTCTACGAGCTCAACCTGATCGATACACCCGGTCACGTGGATTTTCACTATGAGGTGAGTCGCAGTCTGGCGGCCTGCGAAGGTGCGCTGCTGCTGATCGATGCTTTTCAGGGGGTTCAGGCGCAAACCGTGGCGAACGCCTACGCGGCGATCAACGGCAACCTGGAAATCATCCCGGTGGTCAACAAAATTGACCTGCCGGTAACCCGTATTGATGAAGTGCTCGACGAAGTCGAAACCGTGCTGGGGCTGGATGCATCAGATGCGCTGCGAGTGAGTGCGAAGACCGGCCTGAACATCGAGTCCGTATTCGAGGCCATCATTCGGCGGATTCCGCCGCCGAAAGGCACAGTCGGCCGGCCCCTCAAAGCGCTCGTCTTCGACAGCAAGTACGACAACTATCGCGGGGTGATCACGTACATTCGTCTGTTCGAGGGCAGTGTGCGTAAGGGCGATAAGATCCGGTTTATGCGGGAAGGAATGGTGAGTGAAGTTCTTGAACTGGGCCAGTTCCGTCCGAACATGAAACCCTGCGACGAGCTGGGGCCAGGTCAGGTCGGTTACATTCTCACAGGCCTTAAGGAACTCAGCAAAGTCACTGTGGGCGACACGGTGACACTCTATCACGAGCCCGCCTCAGAACCGCTCCCAGGCTACCAGAAGCCAAAACAGATGGTCTTCTGCGGCATGTTCCCGATCGATGCCACGGACTTCGAGAATCTGCGGGAAGAGCTGCAAAAGCTCTCCATGAACGATTCCAGCTTCTCCTTCGCCCCTGAAACCTCAGACGCACTCGGCTTCGGCTTCCGCTGCGGGTTCCTCGGCATGCTGCACATGGAGATTGTGCAGCAGCGTCTGGAGGGCGAGCAGAACATGGACCTCATCCAGACTGCTCCGAACGTCACCTACGAAATCCTCACCCGGGACGGTCGGACGCTGGTCATTGACAACCCGCAGGAGGTACCTGATGCGGGCATGATTGAAGAGTTTCGCGAACCGCTGGCGAAGGTCAGCTTCATTGTGCCGTCGCAGCACGTCGGCACCATCATGCAGCTCTGCCAGGAACGACGGGGCATTTATCGCAACACCGAATACCTCGGCCCCGGAAGAGCTCAGCTGATCTACGAACTTCCGCTCAGCGAAATCGTCTACGACATGTACGATAAGCTCAAGAGCGTCACCAGCGGCTACGGGACGATGGACTACGAGATCATCGGCTTTCAGGCTGCGGATCTGGTCAAGATGGATATCCTGGTAAAAGGCGTTCGCGTCGACGCGCTCTCAACCATCGTGCATCGCTCCAATGCCGAACGACGCGGCAGAGCGCTCGTGAAGCGGCTCAAGGAAGAAATCAGCAAGCACCAGTTTGAGATTGCGCTGCAGGCTGCCATTGGTTCGCGCGTGATTGCCCGCGAAACGATCTCGGCGCTCAGAAAAAACGTCACGGCCAAGTGCTATGGTGGCGACATCACGCGTAAGCGAAAGCTTCTGCAGAAGCAGAAGGAAGGCAAGAAGCGGATGAAACAGTTTGGCGAAGTAGAGATTCCGCAGAAGGCGTTTCTGTCGGTGCTGGAATCCAGCAAGGATGAATAACAAGAGCTGCCGAAATGCTCTGGCGTTCGGCCTGCTGACGGTCGTCTGCTCCTATGGCTGCCGAGAACAGGCCCGGCCCCCCGCAACTCCCTCAACTGTCGACTTTTCCCCCGCCGCCCCGCAAAGACTCACTACCGCCGGCATTGTACGCTGGGTGTCCGTCCCTGAACTTCCGGAAGAATTGGTCATTCTGGACAGTGTGTTCTGGGAACCGGCAGACACCGACAGCCTGCGTCAGCGGATTGTCAGCGAACGGTTTGTCAAAAATGCACGCATTCTTGAGATCGGCACAGGTTCCGGGCTGTTGTCGCTCTGCTGTCTCTCCGCCGGTGCAGCCCGCGTGGTGGCCACAGATCTGAACCCGGCGGCGATCGATAATGTACGCGAAAACGCGGACCGGCTGGGCTGCAGTGATCGACTGGATGCAAGGCTGGTACCAAGGCGTGATCCGAGTGCCTGGAGCGTGATTGGCAGCGCAGAGACCTTTGACCTGATCATTTCCAATCCCCCATGGGAAGATCAGCGCCCGGAGAGCGTGGAACAATTCGCACTGTATGACCCGGATTTTCAGCTCCTGCGTTCGCTGTTGAGCGGAGCGCAGCAGCATCTGCGGCCGGGAGGCCGAATGTGGCTGGCCTACGGCTGCCGGACGGCGATTCAGATGGTGCAGAAGACTGCTGCTGATCTGCAGCTGGAATGCGAGTTGCTGGACAAACGCCGTCTGGAAGAGTTGCCTGAGTTATTCCTGCCGGGAATGCTGATTGAGATCCGCACCGGCGGTGCTCGCTGAACTTCCGGGCACTGCCGTACCGTTCCGCTGCCTCAGCGTCTGTACAACCGGACGATTGAGCTTCAGTCGATGGGACACTCCTGCTCGCTTGCGTCGGCGATTGGGGCAGGTGATTTGGGGCAGGCGATTGCTGGAAACGCGAAGCATCTGCTGTGCGTCGGCTGAGGCGTCGGCTGAGGCGTCGGCTGAGGTGAGGTCGGACGAGTGAGAGCGAATCTGCGGATTGGTTGCCTCCCGGCAGCGCCGGTTTGTAGTGATTTTTGCGAGTTGCCGACAAATGCCGACGCCGGAGTTGGGGGGAACGGCAATGGGGGGACTGGAGGGCGGGAGCGGACTGTGGATAATTTCGCGTCCCTGAACCGCTGGTGATGGGGAGGCTACGTCATGGTTTTGAGCTATGCGTGGCAAATTCTGAAGATTGTCGTTTTTCAGGCAGAAAATGGTCATGGGTGGGTTGCTTGGATTGATGACGAGACGGGTGTTTCAGTGTCCGCGTTCTGCTCCGGCGTTGCTCCTTCTCGGACACCTGCCGATGCTGGTGAAGTACTACGCGGATTCATGGAGCTATCCGTTGTATGGTGCGATGATTCCGGCGACGGTTGCTGTTGTGTTTCTTTCGCTGCGGCGTTGCGGGGGACGGGTCCGGACGAGTTCACTCCTCGGAGTTGCCTTGATTGTTGCCGATCTGTTGCTGACGGCCGCGGGACTCTGGCGGGGATCAGCATGGATGGTGACCGTGGGGGCAGCGTGTTGCGGGGCTGCGTGGCTGTGCAGTCGTGGTGCGATGACGGAACCTCGCTGGATGCTTGCCATCACCCTGCTGCTGGCGCTGATTGTGCGATTACCTCCGGGCATGGACATGCGTCTGCAGCGAAGTCTTGATGAGCGGTTGACGCAGACTGCCACAGCGATTCTGAATACAACAGGTGCGATGCATTACAGGGATTCGGGATTTATCCGACTGGAGCGGGTGTCGTTCCAGCCGGCGCTGGCGAGGGGCGGATTTGCGTCGGCCTGGTGTTTACCTGTTGTTGCGTGCATTACGGCTGCCTGGCTTGGAAGGTCAGTGATTCACCAGTTGATGCTGCTTCCTCTGGCTGCAGTTCTGGGGGTGATCACATCCGTGGCCAACACGGTGCTGGCGACTCACCTTGCCGTCTGGTTTGACATTGACGTGTCTGGTGGTTTTTTGTCGCTGGTGTATCGCCTGAACTGGCTGATTCCCGGTGTGCTGCTGGTGTGGAGTGCTGATCGGTTGCTGAAGTTTTTGCTGGACGGGATTCCGGAGATGCAGCGAACGGTTGCCGGGAAGCTTGAGCGAGTGCGTGAGAACGAGGACGGGGAGCTTGTGGTGACGGCGCGAAACCCGGTGATCGCGGTGTGGAATAATTTCGCGGCACCGTGGCCGGAAAGTGTGGCATCGGGGCTGGTATCCGCTCCTCTGTATTACGGAAAGGCATCTGCCCATCGCACGGAGAGATCCGGCAGCCGGAGATCGCAGTCGGTGAAAATCGACGCAGAGGGTTTGGGGGAAACACGTCTTTCCGGGCTGGGATATCTGAGTCGACCGGCAGCCGTTGTGGCATTGCTGCTGGCGGCAGCACAAATCGTGAGACTTCTGGGATCGGGAGCAGGACTATGAGCAGCAGCATGAGTAACGGTCCATCGACGGAATCACCGGGAAAAAGCAGACCAGCAGATTCTCCGATGTTCGAGCAGTCGTACGGGGACGGCTTTTTCATCAGCCGCATCGTCGGCCTTGAGCGTCTGAAGAAACTCTGTCAGCAGACATCGGAGTGGAGCGGCAGGTGGTTTTTTTCACGTGACATTGAGTCTCTTCTGGCAGTGCTCCCTGTGGTGCTCACGCTGCTGCTGTTTGGCGCGGTGGCGGCGTGGGGGCTTGACCGCGGTGATTTGCAGTCGGTGCGGCAACTGTATCTGACGGCGTTGAGTGAGGCTGCGTCGGAGGGAAATGTGGCGGGGCAGGAAGTCTGTCTGCGTCAGCTGTGCAGTCTGGTGCCGCGCGAATCTGTCTTCCCGATCCGCCTGGCGGATCTGCTGGTCTCTGCCGGTCGTGTGGAGGAGGCATTGAAGATTACGAAATCGCTTGCTCCTGCAGATGCTGAAGGCTTTGCGGACGTGCGTTTGTGGCTTGTGCGGAATGCGACTTCAGCGGTGCCGCCCTTTCAGATGACTCACAGCGAAATCGTGGTTCAGCTGCAGCGAGCCGTGCAGGAGGCGCCCAACAATCCGGATGCGGCGATTTTGTTGTCACAGCGATACAGCAGTGAAAAGGAATGGCAGCTGGCAGAACGCTGTCTGATTGCGGCATCGCGACTGCATCCACAGCTGAATCTGCAGCTGCTGGAACTGCAGTATCGCATTCGTCGTCCTCCGGAGGTGATTGCATCCACGGCAAAGCTGGCGGTGCAGCGACTGCAGGAGGAATTTCGGCGGACGTCGGGCATCGGGCCACTGCTTGCGCTTGCAGATGCACTCCGGCTGTCCGGGGAAAGTGAGAAGGCAAGGAAGATGCTGGAGGAGCATTATCAGGCATCTCCTGATCCCGAGGTGGCCGCGGCTCTTGCGGAGGTGCTCAGGCACATCGCCAAACAGCTCCTTGGTCAATCAATCTCCCATCGGGATCGTTGCTGTGCCCTCGTGATTGATTCGATTAACCGTGATCCGTCGAGTGGTGAAGCCGTGGACCTGCTGCTCCGTCTGCGAAAACAGGGGGCCTGCATCAAACCGGATTTCCTGAAAACAGCCGTTACCTACTGGCGTGAGCAGCATCGGATGGCAGCAGAAGACTGGACGCCGCGGGTGCGTCTGGCGGAACTGTATCTGTTGTCCGGTCACGCGCGGGATGGTGCAGCGCTGCTGAGTGACGGGATCGAACAGCATACGGAGCAGAGAATGCTGCTGGCAGAGCTGCTGGTTGAAGCGAATTCGCCCACGGAGGCATCAGCGGTGCTGGAACAAATCGTGCGTGAGTCACAGGAGCGTCTGCGGGTGGATCCTGCCCGACTGGCGACCCGCGTACTACTCGCCGATGCGTTCCGCATGCTTCGTCGATCCGACGAAGCGAGTGCTTTGTTCCTGGAGCTGCAGGATGAACAGCTGCTTGAAGCTGTCAGCAGATCTCCAGCGGCGCTCACCAGCCGCGGGCTCGCCTATGTCGCGGAATTCGATCGGATTTGTGGTCTGCGGATACCGCTGGTCAGTCTGGAGTTACCCGGTGATCCCGTGATTCCCCCGAGTGCATCGGTTGAGAAGCTGATTGCGATGCTGCTGGCAGCCACGGAGAGCGACACAGCTGCTGTGCCGGCCATCGATCGGCTTGCGCGGCTGGTGATTGCTGAAGGGGCGGGGGCGACGGAAGCCGAGCAGACGCTGATGAATCTGCGGGTCGATGGCCGCCATTCACTGCTCGTGCTGAACTCACTCTCGGCTCGCGCCCTGTCCGCGCGGAAATACGATCGATCGGTGGTCTGGCTTGAAGTGGCTGACGCGCTGGCGCGAGGGCAGAACCCGATCATTCTCAATAACCTGGCAGTCGCCATGGTTCGCAGCTCGCCCCCGACACCGGAAAAAGCGCTGGATTACGTGGAACGCAGCCTCGTGTTGCTCCCGGAGAACCCGGACCTGCTGTCTACCCGGGCTGAGATTTATCTGGCGCGAAATAATCTGCGGGCTGCGATCGCGGATCTCGAGAAGTCCGTTCAGGTGCGCCCTGACCGACCCACTACCCATCGACTCCTGGCCACAACCTATGAAGCCACCGGTAAGGGAGACCTTGCCAGGCATCACCATCAGGAGGCCGTGCGTCTGGAACGCGAGCGGCAGCTCGCCCGGTATCGTTAAACGTGCTGAATCTGAGCCCTTCACAGGCTCCGCAAGCCACTCAACAGTTCTGCTGCCGGCGACTTTTCTCGCGGTCACTCCCCCGGCAATTTGCGTTTCGGCTCAAATTTGCCGGGTGGATGCGGGCAGATTGGCTTGCTTCAGGAGGCGTTGCCGGAGACGATACACACCTCCGGTAAAACGTGACTTACCGGAGTTCGTCTGCGCCGCGCTTCGCCGATTTCCTGACGGGAGAGTATCGTGTCCAGCCAAAGAACCGTTCCGCAGGGGCCTAAAGTTTCACCAGCCAGAACAATCGCGTCGCTCATTGTACTGGCCGTGGTTGGAGTGATTTGTCTCATTGAGATGCGCGCCGGGCTTGGCCAGTACCTCAGCACCAAAGGCCTGAAGGCTGCCCTCGAAGGTGAAGACAGCGTTGCAGTGGTGAAGAAAGTCCGGTTCAGCGAAGCGCAGGCTCTGCTCAGTATGAGCCCGACAGAAGACCTGATCCGCGAAACTCCCTACGAGAAAGTTTATCGCTACTCGTGGTACAGCCTGCTCCGGCCGCTCATGGGCGAACCATCCCCACAAGTGTTCATTTCCGTCTCCATGGATGAAGAACCACTGGCCACAAGCTTTTTTACGTCCGAAGAAGAACAGCCCGGTGCGGGATATGTTTATCAGGAGCCGCCCGGTGGATCAGCGGGCCTGACCCCGCTACCGTCGCTGATCCCGCCGGAGGCTGCCGGCGAAGCGGGAGGGCCGGGAAGGCCGATGGGCATGGGAGGCCCGGGTGGGATGCGTCCGCCGGGAGGTCCTGGCGGGATGATGGGTCCGCCGGGTGGCGGCAAGGGTCGCAGGCGTCCCGCAGTCGAGGACGAAGAGAAATCATCGCCGGACGATACGAAGACAGCAGAGACGGAGCAGCCCCCAACTCCCTCAGCAGACCCTGAAAAAGCGGCTGACGCTGGCGACGCAAAGGACGCTGAGACACCTGCTGAAAAGCCTGCCGAGACACCTGCCGAGAAACCCGGTGACAATCCTGCTGCCGATCCATCCGCAGGCGACGCGAAATCAGACGAGGGGGCCGCTGCTGCGGCTGAGACCAGGCCCTGAATCGGAACCTCGCGGCATATTTGCAGGCTTTCTCGCTCTGGTGTGTCTGTCAGAGGGCAGGACGATGGACTTGTACTGCGTGCAGCAATCGCTGGTGACAGCGCCTCTGTCCGATATTCGGACAGAAGTTTTTCATCAGTTATCCGGACTGGACCTGCGGGTGCCGACCGAAGAGGTGGCCATTCCGGTCGGCAGTCGAGGAATCAGCAACATTCCCGAGATTATCCGCTCGTGCGGCGAGTGGTTACGGGAGCAGGGGGCGAGGCCATTCATCGTACCGGCGATGGGTTCGCATAACGGAGCCACTGCCGCCGGTCAGCGGTCCATGGTGGAGTCGCTGGGCATTACGGAAGCGGCAATGGGCATGCCGATTCGCAGCAGCATGGAAGTGGTGCAGATTGGTGAGGTGCGGACGGGGCCGGTTTTCATGGATCGGCATTGCTTTGAGTCGGCTGGGGTGCTGGTGGTCAACCGCGTGAAGCTGCACACCTGTTTTGCCGGGCCGGTGCAGAGTGGTCTGACGAAGATGATGGTGGTGGGCATGGGTAAGATCCGTTCAGCACGGACCTTTCATTCTGCTGGTGCCCGGGCGATGAAGGACATGCTTCTGGAAATGGGGCAGTACGTTCTGGACAGTGGCCGGATTCTGGCGGGGCTGGCGATCCTTGAAGACGGCCACGACCAGACAGCCGAGCTGCACGGAATTCGTCCGCAGCAGATTCTGCAGCGGGAGGCCGAACTGCTGCGGCGGCACCTGCATTATTTTCCCCGGCTGCCGGTCGACGCCCTGAATGTGCTGATCGTGAGAACAATCGGCAAGACTTACAGCGGCACCGGGATGGATACCAATGTGATCGGTCGCCGGGGGATCCACGGATTTGAGGATCTTGAGTCGCCGGCCATTCGAGTGATTGGCGCGCTGGAATTGTCTGCTTCGTCCCAGGGAAATGCTCTGGGAGTGGGAAACGCCGACTTTATCACTCGCCGCCTGCGCGATGCCATTGACGAAGAAAAAACGCTGATCAATACGCTCACCACAGGAGACATGGACCGGGCAAAGATCCCGGCCACTCTGCCGGACGATGAAACACTCGTCCGGGTAATTGCTGAGCGTTACGGGGAGCAGCGATGGATGTTCATTCCCAATACCCTGCACCTTGAAAAACTCTACGTCACAGGCGACCTGATGGAAGAACTGTCCCGCCGATCCGATTGTCGGATCGAGCGACAGTCGGAGGCATTGCAGTTTCGCTCCGGACAGCTGGACCTGGCCTTTTAGGTGAACACATCCATGCGCACAAAACAGGATCGGTTGCGAGTTCTGCAGACAGTGTTGTCCACCGAAAAGACAGAGGGGCAGCTGCGGCAGGTGTCGCTGGAGTCTCCGCTGACAGTGTCTGCTGCAGACCCGCCGGCAGTGCCGGGGCAGTCACCAGCGAAGCCTGGAACGCCACCGGCAGCGGTACCGCCGGCGAAACCGAGTCCGCCACCGGAAGTGGTCCCCCCGGCAAAGACAGTGGCTCCGGCCCCCGCTTCCCCGGTACCTCCGGTCACAAAGTCCGGGGTTCCCTCCGGCGCGACTCCGAGTGTTCCGCGGCTGCGGGCGGGGCGTCCGTCTCTGCCGACGGGATTGCGGCCGAATACAGCAGTTCCGGGAGCCGCTCCCGGGCGGCTCGCATCGCTCGACGCGTTCCGCGGTTTCATCATGATGATGCTGGCAGCCGGCGGATTTGGGATTCTGCGGTTTTCGCGTCTTCCCGAGGATGCTCCGGTCTGGGCGGTTGCGGACCGGGATGTCTGGCAGCAACTGGGCTTTCACTTCGACCATCCCGCATGGATCAGCGTGTTTGACGGCTGGCGTGTGGCGTTCTGGGACCTGATCCAGCCGGCCTTTATGTTTATGGTCGGCGTGGCGATGCCGTTTTCGTACGCACGTCGGCGGTCTCAGGGACAAGGCTGGCTGTCCATGTCGGCACACGCAGTCATTCGCGCTGTGGTGCTGGTGCTGATGGGAGTCTTTCTGTCATCATTCGGAAAGCCGGCGACGAACTGGATCTTCCCCAATGTTCTGTGCCAGATTGGTCTGGGTTACACATTCGCGTTTCTGCTGCTGAATCGACCTTTCACCGTTCAGCTTGCGGCACTTGTGCTGATCCTTGTCGGTTACGGGGCATGGTTTCGCTTCACGCCACCAGCAGCCGACTATGACTACGCTTCAGTGAATGCGGATGCTGAAAAGGGCGAGGTCTTTACCGGGGAATGGGCCGGGTGGTCAAAGAATGCCAACGCCGCTTATCGGGTGGATGACTGGCTGCTGCGACAGTTGCGCAGTCCTCAGCCGGAGGCTGCCGGGGCTGAGGCTGCACTGCCGGACGCGGCGAAGCAGGGCTTCGACTGGAGGCGGGCATTTTTCTCAAACCCTGAACCCTACGCGCCGAATGCGGGCGGCTACACGACGCTCAATTTTATTCCGTCGATCGCCACCACGCTGCTGGGAATTCTCTGTGGTCAGTGGCTGCTGTCGACGACCCTGTCCGGCCGGCAGAAGCTCCTGCGACTGCTGCTGCTGGGGGGCGTCTGCCTGGCCCTTGGTCTGCTGGCGCACGCGACGATTTGCCCGGCCGTAAAACGCATCTGGACGCCCTCATGGGCTCTGGTCAGCGGTGGTTATGTGATCGGGATGCTGGCCATTTTCTACATCCTGTTTGATCTGCTCCCGTTCCGCTGGCTGGCGCTGCCACTGGTTGTCGTCGGCAGCAACTCAATTCTGATTTACCTGCTGGGTCAGACATTGAATGGCTGGGTGCGGGAGCAGGTGATTCGAGTGCATTTGTCGGGGGTGATTGAACAGACGTTTGGTTCGAAGGCTCTGGACGACCAGTGGTTTGGATCGCTGGTGATGCCGACGACGGTGTTCGCTGTGTACTGGCTGCTCCTGCTTTGGCTGTACCGCCAAAAACTGTTCATTCGGATCTGACGGGGCAGTGCGAATGGCGTGGGATGCGATTGTTATCGGGTGCGGTGGCATTGGAGCGGCCTGCCTTGCGGAGTTGTCCGCGCGGGGCCTGCGGGTGCTTGGGCTGGACCAGTACTCTCCGCCGCATGATCGCGGCAGTTCGCACGGCGAGACGCGAATCATTCGCAAGGCTTACTTCGAGCACCCGGACTACGTGCCGCTGCTGCATCGGGCGTGGGACTTATGGGCAGAATTATCGCAGCGCAGCGGTGCAGGCCTGCTGCATCGCTGTGATCTGGTGATGATGGGCGATTGCGATTCCGTGGTGGTTCGCGGAGCGCGGGAGTCAGCGGCACGGCACGGACTGCTGGTGGAGAATGTCAACGCAGCGGAAGGGCGTGCGAGGTATCCGGTGCTGGCGATCCCGGAAACTCACGAGGTGGTCGTGGAGCGGACGGCTGGCTGGCTGGCAGTTGAACGCTGTGTGGCGGCTCATCTTCAGTTGGCGCAATCCACGGGCGCGGAACTCCGAACCGGTGTGCAGGTGCTCGGATTGACTGGTGCTCGTGATTTCGTGGAGGTCGAGACATCGGAGGGGCGGCTTTCTGCGGGAGCGGCGATTGTCAACTGCGGTCCATGGACCGGCAGGCTGCTGCCCGATTATGCCAGTCTGATACAGGTCCTGCGGAAGACGCTGTTCTGGTATGCGGCTGCCGCAGATGCGGAGGCGGCCCGAGGCTTTCCGATGTTTCTGATGGACCTGCCGCAGGGCCAGTTTTACGGAGTCCCCTCAGCCAATCCTCAGGGCATGAAGGTCGGAGAGCATTCCGGGGGTGACGCGGTGACTGATCCGGGGCATGTTCGCCGTGAACTCAATGCTGCCGATGCAGGGCCGGTTGATGGATTTGTCCGCGATTATCTGCGGGGTATGCGCGCGGGAGCCGTACGGGGGGCTGTGTGTCAGTATTCGATGAGTCCCGACGGCCATTTTCTGGTGGATCGGCACGCGGACTGGCCTGTTGTGGTGAACGCCGGGTTTTCGGGGCACGGCTTTAAGTTTACTCCGGTGATCGCCGAAGCAGCAGCGGATCTGCTGCTGCGGGGGCAGACAGATTTACCGATTGAGTTCCTTTCACGGCGGCGTTTTGCTGCGGGCTGAAATCTCAGAGAGCATGAATCCATGACTGGTTATGACACACTGCGATGGAGCGGGGATGCAGCGAGCGGGGTTCTGCGGTTGACGGATCAGACGCTGCTGCCGGAACGCTTTGAAGAAGTCACCTGCAGTACGGTGCCTGTGCTGTTTGAAGCGATTCGTTCGCTGCGAGTGCGGGGAGCCCCGGCGATCGGGGTATCGGCGGCATATGGCATTGTTCTCGGAACTCAGCAGGCCCGTGGTCTTGACCGCGACGAATTTCTGCGCGTGCTGCATTCCGTCTGCGAGGAGCTGGGGCAGAGCCGCCCGACAGCGGTGAATCTGTTTTATGCTCTGGATCGGATGGAACGTTTTGCGGCGGTGTGCGGGAGCGACTCCGTGGCTGAACTGCACGATCGACTGCTTGGGGAAGCGCAGCAGATTGAGCATGAGGATCGTGAGATGTGTCTGGCGATTGGTCGGCACGGCAGTACTCTGGTAGGCAGCGGAATGTCGCTCCTGACGCACTGCAATGCGGGTGGCCTGGCGACGGCGGGTGACGGCACGGCACTGGCGGTGATGTTCGCGGCGGCGCGTGAGGGCAAGCAACTGCATGTGTTCGCCGACGAGACTCGACCACTGCTTCAGGGGGCGCGGCTGACGGCATGGGAGCTGCAGCAGCGGGGCATTCCGGTCACTCTGATCTGCGACAACATGGCGGCTCAGGTCATGCGGGAGCGTCGAGTGGACATGGTGATCACCGGGGCGGACCGTATTGCGGCCAACGGAGATGCTGCCAACAAAATCGGAACATACGGGCTTGCCGTGCTGGCGGCTTACCATGGAATTCCATTTGCGGTCGCGGCACCTTCCAGTACGTTTGATCTGCAGCTGTCATCGGGCGCCGGGATACCGATTGAGCAGCGGAGTGAGCGCGAAGTGACGGAAGGATTCGGTCGTCGGACAGCCCCCCCGGGAATCGGTGTCTACAATCCGGCGTTTGACGTCACACCGGCGGAGCTGATCCGGTATCTGATCACGGAGCGTGGTGTGATTGAGCGCCCGGATCCGGCAAAGATTGCCGCTCATCTCGCGGCAAGGCACTGAAGGACGGTGGCGAAGACTGCCGCCGGGGTTGGGGGGTCGCTGTGTTTTGCCGGCCTTTGCATGCATCGGTTGCCGATCGTGAAGGAGCAGCCTGGCCGGTGCCGGGAACCGGATTGATTGCACCGGGGCAAATCCGGGATCATCTGCAGAGGAAGCTTTCGGTAATTCGCCTGCCACAGCAGGTGCTGTGGGTCGGCGAATCCGGGTCTGGCAGGGATGTCGGGGATGTATTTGATTTTGCGTCCGGTGCGGCTGCTGATGCAGGCGGCGGTGATGGAGTCAACTCCGCGACAGATGTCCATGGGTCTGGCTTTCGGGATCCTGCTGGGCCTGGTCCCCAAAGGCAATCTGCTCGCGATCAGCCTCGGCCTGATGCTGGCAGCCACACGTCTGAATCTGGCAGTCGCCGCTCTCGGTGCCATGGCAGCAGCACTGGCTGCGGTGGCCTGCGACGGACTGTTTGATCAGATTGGCTGGTGGGTGCTGAGTCGTCCGCAGCTGGCGGGTGTCTGGCAGTGGCTGTATGAGCAGCCGTTTGTGCCGTGGACCGACTTTAATCATTCCATCGTGATGGGAAGTTTTGTTACCGGGCTGGCGCTTGTCGTTCCGGTGCATTTTGCATCACGACCACTGTTTGCGAAGTATGCGGGAGTGCTGAGGAAGTATGCAGGCAGGTCATGGGTGGTGAAGGTCGCTCAGGGTGTTGAGGCGGTGAATCGAGTGAGTGCCGTGGAGTGAACCGGTCAGGCTCTGACTTTTCAGTACAGACGGGAATGAGTGATGCGCTGGAAATGGATGCTTCCCCGACTCTTGCTGACACTGATGATCTGGGGCTTCCTCCGCTGGGGGCTGGACCCTGCGCTGCGGTACGGGCTCGTGCGAGGACTGCAGTCCGCAACGGGGGCGCGTGTGGACGTGGCAACGCTGCGAACGAGTTTCTTTCCGCCCACGGTCACGATTGAGGGCACGGCGGTGGCCAGTCCGCGGCGTCCGGGAAGGAATTTGTTCGAATTTGAGCAGCTGCATGTGCGGCTGGAGCCGGATTCTCTGTCGCATCGTCGGTTTGTGGTGGAAAGCGGCGAAGTCCGGAACCTGCGGTTTGATACCAATCGAAGTGACGATGGGCGGCTGCCGCCGGGGGAGGCTGCGAAGTCGACGGAACGCTCATGGATGCAGGAGCAGTTGAAGGAGGTCAGTGACCAGTGGCTGCACCAGCTGGCGGAGCAGGCGCGGGCTCAGCTGGACCCGAATACCCTGGAGACATGGCGACTGGGCTCCGGGAAGTTTGACAAGTGGGACAGTCGATTCCGGGATCTGGCGGATCGTGCACGAAGTCTGGAGCCGCGAGCAATGGCGGTGAAGGATGGATTTGAGTCGATTAAGAATCTGGAGCCGCTGGAACAGGTTGAGCGTGGTCTGCAGCTGGCTCAGGAAGTCGACGTGATTGTGCGTCAGGCTGAACAGATGCAGCGGGAGCTGCAGGCGATGGTACCGGAGGTGAAGGAGGACTATGAGGAGCTGAATGCGGCGCGGCTGCGGGATCAGGAGATGATTCAGCACAAACTTACACTGCTCAAACCGGACGGTCGGCGAATTTCACAGACATTGCTCGGGCCCGCCATGTATGGGCGGGTGCAGCAGGTGATTACATGGGTGCAGGCAATTCAGGAGTATCGGCAGGAGTTGGCGGAGCAGGTTCGTCCGCCACGGATGGAGGGCCGTGTTTTTCCAGTGATCGAGACGCGACCGGCTCCGGTGTTTCTGCTGAAGCATCTGGCGCTGTCAGGTTCGATTTCGATTGACGAGGAGCAGGTGCCGTACGCGGCGGCGTGGCGGGATGTCACGGAGCAGCCGAAGTTACTGGGACGCCCGAGTGTGTTTGAACTGCGGGCGGAAGGGCGACGACCGCTCATTCTGGCGATGAAAGTGGATGCGACCACGGATGAGCTGCAGAGCGAGGTGGAGGCGACCTTCCGGGACAACGAGGGTCTGCCGGTCATGGTGGGCAAACGTGGAGAAGTCTGGTTCGAGGGTGGTTTAAGAAATATGGACTGGTCACTGCGGATGAAGCTGGGTGGCCAGCGGCTGCAGGGATTTGTCAGTCTGAAGTCAGATATCGAGGGGCTGAACTTCGGAGCGTCCGAAGATGTGCGATCGGAGGTTGTGGAGGCTGCGAATGAGGCCCTTGGAGCGGTCAGGAATCTTGATGCAGTGGCAGCCTTTACCGGCACAGTGCTCAAGCCCGAGATCAATCTGACCTCAGGAATTGGCGAGCAGATTTCGCAGGGGGTGCGGCAGGCGTTTCTGACGCAGTTGGAGAAGGCGCGATTACGGTTGCTGCAGGAGCTGGATGAGCGTGCGGCGGAGCAGCTTGCGAGGCTCAAAGCGCGCTGTTCAAAAGAGTATCAGGAACTTCTGGCAGACAACGGCAGATTGCTGGAACAGGTGCGGGAAGTGCGCACAGTCCTCACCAGTCTGCAAAGCGGCAGGCTGGATGCGGGAATACTGGTCCGGCAGGCGTCGCAGTCGAAGCTGCTCCGGGAGAAGGATCGGGCAAAGCTGGAACAGGTCGACCGGGTGCTGACGGAGTTCGAAGGGGCGATGCAGGGACGTATTCCCCAGACGCTGATTCAGAAGCTGCCGATTCCGAACGAGGCGTTGCAGGCGGGGATTCCGACGCTGACGATCCCGGGATTCCTTCCTGGAATTCTGCCGGGGCTGTTGCCTCAAACTGCGGCGGAAATGGCGGGCGGTGGACCGGCGGGTGGGTTGGAAGACGGTACAAGCCCCCCGACAGTGCCCGGTCCGGTGCAGCCACCATTGCCCGCGCGGGTGGAAGACTTGCTGCCGATGGCGTTACCCGGCTTACTGCCGGGCTTGTTCCCGACATTGAATCCTGCCATACATGAAGCCCGCAGCGGGGGTACTGCCAGCCCTTCTCAGACTCAGGCTCCTGCCAACTCCATACCGGGACCGAAAGTGCAGCCGGTGACGGGGCCCCAGTTGCTGCCGTTCTTTCGTCCACGAGCGAAGCGTTGACGATTCTGAGGAATTTCCGGGAGAATCCGGGGACGCCGAGTCCGATTCTTCGTGAAAACTCAACAAAACCTTCCTGGAATTCTTTGTCAGCGCTGTGGATTTGCCGCTTTTCAGACGGCTGGCTTACCGCGGTCTGTATACTGCAGTTGTCCGCCGATTTCGCCGGTTCGCAGGCTCGCGGACAGACCAGCAGCCGCACCTTGCTGCAGAGGAATTCCAGTGAAGATAACGATGATTGGCACCGGCTACGTGGGCCTGGTGACGGGGACCTGTTTTGCGGAAAGCGGCAACGATGTCACATGTCTCGACGTGGATGCCGGAAAAGTCGAGCTGCTTAATCGGGGCGGGGTGCCGATCTACGAACCCGGCCTTGAAGAGCTGGTACGCAGAAACGCGGCCGCCGGTCGGCTGAAGTTTACCACTTCCGTACAGGACGCTGTTACCGGGGCGCGGTGTGTGTTTATCTGTGTGGGCACACCGCAGGATCAGTCCGGGGCAGCTGATCTGAAATACGTGAAATCAGCGGCAGAAAGCATGGCACCGTACCTGCGCGAAGGTGCGATTGTGATCTGCAAAAGTACTGTTCCAGTGGGCACCAATCGGCAGGTCGCACGCTGGATTTCCGCCCACACATCAACTCGATTTCTGATCGCATCGAACCCCGAGTTTCTGAAGGAGGGGGCGGCGATTGACGACTTTACCAAACCGGACCGGGTTGTCGTGGGTGTGGACGAGGAAGAGGCAGCAGACATCCTGCAGGAACTCTACAAGCCATTTCTGCGAACAGAGAAGCCGTTCATCACGGTCGGGATCGAAAGCGCCGAGATGATCAAGTACGCAGCGAACTGCATGCTGGCGACGAAGATCAGTTTCATCAACGAGATGGCAAACATCTGTGAACAGGTGGGGGCTGACATCAACGAAGTCCGCAAGGGTATCGGGCACGATGCCCGCATTGGCTTCTCATTCCTGTTCCCCGGAGTGGGTTATGGCGGTTCATGTTTTCCCAAGGACGTGCGGGCTCTGGCGTCGCTTGCGGAATCACACGGTGTGGATGCCGGCATTCTCAGAACAGTTGATGAAACGAACAGCCAGCAGAAAAGCGTGCTCTTCCGCAAGCTCAGCCGGCATTTCGGTGGAGACATGACGGGGCGCACGATCGCCGTCTGGGGGCTGTCTTTCAAGCCGCGAACAGATGACATTCGTGAAGCCCCCGCCCTCGTGCTGATTGAACAGCTCCTGCAGGCAGGGTGCACGGTGCAGGTACACGACCCCGTGGCTCAGGACAACGTCCGCAGGCTTCTTGGAGACAAAGTGAAGTACTGCGTCCATCACTACGACGCCTGCGATGCCGCAGATGCGTTGTGTATCGTGACGGAGTGGAACGAATTCCGGAATCCGGACTTTGATTACATCCGCGTCAAGATGAAATCCCCGGTGATCTTCGACGGGCGGAATCTGTTTGAGCCGAAGCGCATGGCAGCTCGGGGCTTTCACTACAGCGGAATCGGCCTGAACCCTCTCCCGGTCCCTCAATCCTGATTTTCCCCGGCCCGGCTCTTGAAAATTTCTCCGGTCCCGGGATAAACAAGCGTCGCAAATGTTCACCCGTCGTTTCAGGGACCCTGGGTATGGATCGAAACCTGCTGCTGATATGTTCGCTGCTGCTGGCTGCCACAATCTGTGGCTGCAATGAGACCGGTGACGCCCCTGGCCTGCCGCAAGGTCTGGGCGAATACGAACAGACCCGCAAAACTCAGGACCTCCCGGTGGCAAAGGACGAAATGCGCCCGGAAGACCTGCCGTATAATCTGGGGCCAAACCCCAACGAGAAAATCACAGCTCCGCAGACAGGAACGTTCAAAGTCAGATTCGAAACCACTGCAGGGGATTTCCTCGTCGAAGTGCACCGTGACTGGTCTCCCCTCGGAGCCCAGCGGTTTTACGAACTGGTTCAGGACCGCTTCTATGACGGCTGCCGATTCTTTCGTGTGGTGCCGGGATTTGTCGTGCAGTTCGGAATTAACGGTACGCCGGAAAAACATCGCAAATGGAACCGCAGAATCTCCGACGACAAGGTGGTGGAAAGTAACCGCCGCGGAACGCTCTGCTTCGCCACCTCCGGCCCCGACTCCCGAACTACCCAGCTGTTCGTCAACTACTCCGATAACGCCAGCCTCGACGGCATGGGCTTCTCTGTCTTTGGCGAAGTAATCGAAGGCTTCCATAACGTCGAAGGCATCAATCCGCAGTACGGCGAACAGCCTCAGCAGAATGTGATCGAACAGCAGGGGAATGCGTATCTGGAACGGGCATTTCCTGAGCTGGACTATGTGAAAAGGGCTGTGATTATCAGCGAAGGTGGTGCTGAAGCGGAAAACAATACGGAATCCACCGGCGGAAAGTAGGCTGACATGTTGCGGTGGCCTCGTTCGGCATTTGTACTCGCAAGCCTGCTGATCTGTGGGTGTCAGCAGGAAGCGGGGACGGTTCCGGCGCCGGAAGTTGCAACAGGGACATCTTCACAGCAGACTGCTGATCCGAAAAAACAATCTGCTGGCGGTCAATGGTCGTTTGTCGACCGCACAGCCGACAGTGGACTCCGATTTCAGTACGAAAACGGTGAAGAAGCCGGGCATTTTTCCATCCTTGAATCACTCGGTGGAGGACTCGCGCCGCTCGACTATGACGCAGACGGCACTGAAGACCTGTTTCTTGCGGGAGGCGGTACCTTCCGTGATCAGGAAATTCTGCCAGCAGCAAACGGACTGTTTCGCTGGAATGGAAACTGGCAGTGGCAGGATGTTTCGATTGTCTCAGGTGTCGCTTCTGCCCTGCACTACAGCCACGGCGTCTGCCGCTGCGACTACGACCATGACGGCTTCCCCGATGTGCTCGTCACCGGCTACGGCGGCGTGCAATTGTGGCACAACGAGGGGGATGGGACGTTCACGGCCGCCGGGCCTGAATGCGGACTGACCGATCATCAGTGGAGCAGCAGTGCAGCATGGGGAGATCTCAACGGCGATCAGCACCCTGACCTGTATATCGCCCATTATGTTGACTGGTCCTGGCAGAATCATCCATTCTGCGCCGGTGGCCCGAACGGCGGCCGCGAAATCTGCCCGCCTCGAAGCTACACGGGGCTTCGCGATGTTCTGTACTTCAGCAACGGTGATGGCACGTTTCGCGATGGCACCGACACAGCCTCGCTGGCCCCGGAAGGTAAAGGGCTCGGGGTCGTCATCGCGGATCTCGACGGTGACCGCGATAACGATGTCTATGTGACAAACGACACGGTGGCGAATTTCCTCTACGAGAATATCGGTGGCGGACATTTGCAGGATGTGTCGCTGCACAGTGGAGCAAGTCTCAGCAGCACAGGAGTTCCGGACGGCAGCATGGGAGTGGACGTGTGTGACTACAACAACGACGGGCTCCCTGATATCTGGGTGGTGAATTACGAGCGGGAAACCAATGCGCTGTATCAGAACGCCGGAGGCATGGTCTTCCGCCATGTCAGCCAGCGAATCGGCCTGAACGCGGTCGGGGGCATGTACGTTGGCTGGGGCACCGCTGCTCAGGATTTCGACCGCGACGGCGACGAGGATGTTTTCGTCTCCAACGGACATGTCATTCGCTACCCGCAGAACTCAGCTCTGTTTCAGGTCCCGCTGCTCCTCGAAAACGAAGCCGGACGCCGGCTTGTGAACCGGGCCGAATCGGCTGGACCGTGGATGAAACAGCAGCATATGGGGCGCGCGGCGGTCGCGGCAGACTTTGACGGCGATGGAGATGCCGATCTGGCAATTTCAAGAACACGACAGGCGGCTGTGGTGCTTGAAAACGCCTCCCGGCCCCTCTGGAATCGATGGCTCTCAGTTCGGCTTGTGGGACGCTCTTCTGCACGGGATCCGACGGGTGCTGTGGTACGACTGGTGGCCGGAACGACTCAGAGTCGTTTCCTGCGTGGCGGTGGAAGCTATGGGTCCTCACAAAGTGCCAGCGTCTTCTTCGCCGTGCCCGACGAGGCAACTGACGTACAGCTGCAAATCGAGTGGCCCTCCGGCCAGTCTCAGCAGCTGCAGCCCCAGTTCAATCGCGCGTTGACAATCGTGGAACCGATCAACACCGAAGAATGACTGGCTGACGGGGTGCGGCAGCATGCGTCAGCCGACGGACTGGAGACACAGAAACGTCTGACGTCACTCTGAACCGGAATCTGCGGTCACTTCCGACTTTGTCCTGCAAGTCGGGTTGGGTTGCCTTAGCGTGGCTGTTCCGGGTATCATGCGGCCCGGCGGGCAGTCTGCACTGTCTGCAGTTCGGAGAGGTGACAGAGTGGCCGAATGTGCCGGTCTCGAAAACCGGTGTACCCGCAAGGGTACCGAGGGTTCGAATCCCTCCCTCTCCGCTTTAATTTCCGGGGTCGCCGCAAGTCACTAATATGCAGTGAGTTGTGACGAGGAGTCCTGATTGGCATAGTCGACTGTGCCGAAACTGTGCCAATCAGAAGGCGTCGGCGAGTGCGGTTTGCCGTATCCTCGAACACTCCACAGTGGTTCGGGCGAGTTGTCTCCCTTCTCCTCGAGATCCGTCGCGGCTGGGCAAAGCCATACTCCTCAACGGCTCGTCCATGCTGTTGCAGAAAGCGATCGTGCTCGATGAATTCACATTCCGCATGGGATCTCGAGGGGGAGGTTAGTACTTCGGGAAGATGTCGGGGCTGGGGTAGCGTTCCTCGATGTTTTCTCTGAGGTATTCTTCACGAGACAGGTTGACCACAGGCCAGTTCGCTGGTCGTACTCGGACGACGCGCCCGGGGCGGATGCCTTCGATGATCAGATCCGTCTCGAAGCGAATCTGCATGCCGCTGCTGCCTGAAGGAGCTTCTCCAGGAAGCTTGATGACTTCGAGAATCGATCCGCCGGAGGCCATGTGTGCCGGGCTATAGTCGCCGTGGGTGTGCTTCAAGGTGCTCTCGACCGCGTTCATTTGCGCGGAACTGCCAGCTTTGAAGTCGGCATAGAGCGAGCTATCCATGCCGCCGAACAATGTCGCGGTCACCTTCGCCCGGCCGAATTTGCCGTACTCGACGGCATCCACCGAGGCAGGCATCCAACGACTTCGGATCAGAGCTTTGTGTGTCTCGGTCTGATTCCTGGTGGCTCGCTGCATGGCGGCCTCGTCCAGCCAGATGTCCGAAACGTGATACCGGAGGAACACTCCGTTGGGAGTCGGCTGCCACGTGAGCCCGAGCAGAACCGCCTGGTCGCCCAGGGCTTTCTTTCCGCTCGCAGGCCAAATGCCTTCCTCAAGCAAGTCGTCGACACTGAGACACTCGCGGCCGCGCCAGAATCGCGTTGCAGCATTGAAAGTCAGCTTTTCCTCTTTGGCCTTGCCGTCGCCACCGGCTTTGGGTTCACGAGTAGCCGCAATCAGCCCGTGATTCGCCTCGACCTCGACTTCCTTCAGTTTCCACATCATGCCCTCCCGCAGGCAGAAACTGGGTTCGTCTTCGAGGAGCATGACATGATTCTCCACGGGCCGCTCGGGGTTTCCTTTCTGGAGAACCGGCACGGAAGAAGTCTTCGGGTCGGGGGGAAGGAATGCTCGCACATGCAGGACGGTGCTGAGCGGGATATCTCGAAGATCCGCTGGCGCTCCGTGATAACGCACGATGCCGTACGGCAGCATCGCGAACGGATGCGGAGCATTGCGGAAGAACTCGCCGGGCGTCTCCCCGCGGAGGCTACCTCGACGATTCGCATGATCGACCAACGCCAGCACGCCTCGGTAGGAACGTGACTTTTCCAGCGGCGGGAACGTCCCCGCCTCGGGGCGGTAGGGTTGTTCCTGGCTCCCGGGGGCTTGTTCCTGGCCGCGAGCTATCGGCTGAAGCAACGTCGAAGCGACCAGCATCATCAACGAGCAACAAATCACGAACCTCACACGAGGAACCACGAAGCAAGAACCAGAAGCGAAGAGTTGTCTCATGTGTTGATCAGTATTTCGGGAAGACAGCTGGAGTGGGAAAACGCTCGTCGATGCCGGCGCCGTCGAACAGATACTCTTCGCGGGGGATTTGCATCTTCGGCCAGCTTTCGGGGCGAACACGTACGACTCGTCCGGGGCGGATCCCCTCGATGATCAACTCGGTCTCGAACTGGATTTGGATGCCGCTGCTGCCGACGGGGGCTTCTCCGCTTGCCTGAGTGACATCCACGATCCTGCCATTGGCGGCGATGTGAGACGGACCATAGTGACCCGCCGTGTGCTTCAAGGTGTTCTCGGCTCCATTCATTTGAGCTCCGGAACCTTTCTGGAAGTCGGCGTAGAGCGAGGGATCCATGCCGCCGAACAGCGTCGCGGTGACGGTGGCCCGGCCGAACCTGCCATACGCGACCGCATCCACAAACGCGGGCATCCAACGACTGCGGATGAAGGCCTTGTGCGTCTCGGTCTGGAATTCGGCAGCGTGGTGAAGGGCCGCGTCGTCCAACCAGATGTCCGAGATGTGAAATTCGGTGAAAGCGCCACTCAACCCATCTCCCGGCGCGGGCTTCCACGTGATTCCGAGATGAACCGCCTGCCCTTCGAGCGATTTCCTGCCGCTGGCAGGCCATGCATTGTCAGCCACCAAATCAGCAACTCGAATGCGCTCGCGACCGCGCCAGATCCGAGTGGCAGCGTCGAAGGTCAGCTCTTCTTCTTTCGAGTTGCCCGCGTCGGCAGACTTCGGCTTGCGACTCGCGATGATCTTCCCGGCGTTGTGCTGGATAATCACCTCTTTGAGCTTCCAAACCTTGCCCTCTCGCAGACAGTGACTGGGTTCGTCTTCGAGCAGTAACACATGGTTTTCAGCGGGGGCGGTGCCGGTGCCACGATAATGCCCCGCATCTTTCTCTTTGTTGTTCACCGGGAGCACCGGCACAGCAGAGGTCTTCGGGTCCGGTGGAAGGAAAGCGCGGACGTGCATCACGGTGCCGAGCGGAATATCGCGCAGATCCGCCGGCGCTCCCTGATAACGCACGATGCCGTAAGGGAGCATGGCAAACGGATGCGGATCGTTCCGGTAGAATTTGCCTGTCCCTTCGACGCGAATGCTGCCACGACGGTTGGCATGGTCCACGAAGACGAGTTCGCCCCGATAGGCATGTGCCTTTTCGACCGGAGCAAATTTACCCAACTCGGGGCGGAATGGCTGAGCAGCTTGCTCCGGCTTCCTGGCACCCGGTTCCTCGCTCACGGCGGGCGTCAGGACGAGGGACCACGACGCAAGCACGAGGAGCGCGAATCGAACGAAGCACTCGCTCATAGTTCGATGACCTTATTGCTGTCGCCGAACTTGTCGGTCTCAACGCCCATGCGTTGTGCCATGAGGAGCAGCAGGTTGCTCATGTGCGCATTCGGGTTCGCCGGGCGGCTACAGAGCGAGTAGTGCTCGCCGGGCTTGTCGAGCTGATAGCCTTTGAAGTGCCCCTGGTTGAAATCGAGGTGACTGCCGTGCTTCAGGCCGAGGTCCGAACCACCGGCGAGCACCAGCGGCAGGTTCGCGTTGCCGTGGCTGTGGCCGTAGGACATGCCGCTGCCGAAGAGTGCCATCGTCGTGCCCAGCAGAGGCTTCCCGCTGAGGTCTTTCGTCTCCGCGAGCCGCGTCAGGAAATAGCTGAACTGTTCGATGGCGAACGTGTCGTAGTTCGTCAGCTTTTCCATGTAGCCCGCATCGCCACCGTGATGGCTCAGTTGGTGGCGAGACTCGGTGATGCCGATCTCGGGAATCGAGAACGCATCGCCTTCGCCGCCGAGGCTGAAGGTGGCGACGCGCGTCACGTCGGTCTGAAACGCGAGCACAATCAAGTCATAGACCGTGCGGAAGTATTCGCCGGCTTGCGTTTGCGGGATGTCCCGACTGGTGCGCCGGCGATCGGTCTCAGCGATGGTGGGAAGCGGTGTATCCAGCCACGCATCGGCTCGTCGTGTACGAACTTCAGCTTCTCGAACCGAAGTCAGGTATTGATCGAGCCGTCCTTTGTCCGCCGCTCCCATCGACTGTTCGAGCCGCCGCACTTCCGCGAGGTTGGCGTCGAGCACGCTCCCTTTGTGACGCAGGGCGCGGCGCTGAGCTGCCTTGCCACCTTTGGGTTCTTCAAACAGCGACGCGAAGATCTCGCTGCAACGACGCATCGACGGAAGCCGCACTCCGTCCGCCGTCCAGCCGAGCGAATCTCCGGTGAGGGCAATTTCCATCGACGCATAACGCGTGTGCTGAGCAGTGATCTCGGCCATCTTCTGATCGACGGAGATCGTGTTCTTGTCCGATGGCCCGAGTTTACCGCCGGTCAGCCATACAGAAATGCAGTTGTGGTGATGGCTGAGGGCACCGGGATGATGTAAACCACTGATCGGTGTGATGACCGCGCGATGTTTTTCGAGCGGTTTCAGCGACCGCGAGAACTGATACTCCCTGCCAGGCGTCGTGATCTGGTAGTTCAGGGAATGCACACCGTTCGCGAGATAGATGAAGGCACTGCGTCCGGGCGTCTCCGTCTTCGCCTCTGCGGCCCGCAACGGAAGCATGCACTCCAGGAACGGCAGCGAGATGCAGGTGCCCAACGCCCGCAGAGCGTGGCGCCGATCGATCAACCAGGACTGGGATAGGAAGTTACTCATCGAGAGACTCCTTGTCAGAGATTGTCAGCGTTTGTGGATCAAATCGGACATCGCAATGGCACGGATGATCTCTTTCATCCGATAATCGTTTTTCTTCGCGGCGGCTTCAATCAGTTTCAGGTCATCCTGATCATCGACGGTGAGCACGCGACGGAGGGCATAGGTGCAGAGGTGCTCGATGAAGGCACGCGCAATCTGGTCCCGGTCTTCAATCAGGAGTTGTTTGAACTGCACCGAGTCATTGAACGAGCGACCGTCGGGCATGATTCCCGAGGCATCGACGATGGGATTCTCGCCGACGCCAGTCGGCACCAGCTCGCGAGTGCGCCATTGGCCGACGGCGTCGTATTGGTCGAACGCCAGTCCGAGCGGGTCGATCTTCGCGTGGCAGGCGGCACAACTTGCGTTCCTGGCATGGACTTCGATCCTCTGGCGGATCGTGATCCTGTTACCTGTCGGCGGAATCGGTTCGATCGGATCGACGTTGGCCGGTGGCGGCGGCGGAGTCCTGTTGAAGATCGCTTCGCTGAGCCACACGCCGCGATGCACTGGTCTGTGCCGAGTCCCATCTGACGTCAGCCCGAGCACTGCCCCCATCGTCAGCAGCCCACCGCGATGATCTTCGGGCTTAAGCGATACTCGTTGAAAACCCCCGGTCTTCGGTTCGGGTAGTCCGTAGAATTCACAAAGCCGCGCGTTCGCCATCGTCCAGTCGGAATCAATGAAGCTGTCGACGGACATGTTCTTCGAGAACATCTCGCGGAAGAACTCGACGGGTTCAGCTCGCAGGCTGCTTTCGAGCCAGGCGTCGTAGGTCGGATACAGCTTCTTGTCCGGTGGGAACATCCCGAGCCGGTGGAGTTGCAGCCACTGCCGCACGAAGTCATTGATGAAGCGATTCGCCTTGCCGTCGGCGAGCATTCGGTCGACTTCTTTCGCCAGCCCGTCGCCTTGCAGAGTGCCGCTTCGAGCCGCTGCAGACAATTCATCGTCCGGCATCGAACTCCAGAGGAAGTACGACAGCCGCGACGCGAGTTCCGAATCATTGAGCCGTTCGCGCGGGGTTGGGTCGCCCTCGACGAGATAGATGAAATGCCGCGATGTCAGCACGCCCTGCATGGCGACTCGATAGGCGTCGGCAGGTTTTTCCCCTGCGTCAAGTTCCAAACGATATGCCTGTAAATAATCCGACAGCTCGTCCATTCTGACCGGCCGTCGCCACGCTCGTTCGGCGAACCGCTGCAGGTACGCGGTGACGACTTCGATCGTCGCATCATCCGGAGGAAGCAAACCAGTGCGGCGCGATTTCTCGGCATCGGTTTCAAGTGGTCCTTCCCATTCGATCCAATCGAGCAGCACGGTCGAGAAGAGGCCATGGCCTTTGTCGTCAAACATCTGCGGAGCATTCGGGTTCAGCAGTCGCGTCTCGCTGCTGTGTGTAAAGATGTAGCTGCCACTGTTGAGCGCATTACGGAAGGCAGCACCGGCTCGACGATCAACGACGTCAGTCGCGACGACGCAAAAGTCGAGCGACATCGGCATCTCCAGAAAAACTTCGAACTCATGGACCTGCGGGCTGTCCTCGGGGGCGGTGATGTCAAACTCAATGAGTCCATCAACCGTCTCTTCACCGGTCCGCCTGCCGATGCTGAGATGCGCCGTCTGGCCCCCGATCGGCCGAATGCCGCTCGCCTGAATCCGGACCTTGTAGAGCCCGCTGTGCTCCGGTCCGACCTTCCCGAACCAGTTCGGCGACAGCGCATTGTGAACGCTGCCGGGATACAGCAGATAACGCAGTGGCCGCCTGATGCCGAATCGGTCCAGCGCCTCCTGCTGATTCCTGCCGCCGCTGTAACGCAGCTCGGCAGCGGTCCTGCGTATGCTGCGAGCATCACCCGAAGTCACCGGAAACGCCCGGTCCAGCACGAGCCCCGCCGCGCGGTAATACCGATCGACATGCGAAGCCGAGAGCGACAGCTCCGAGCCAATCCGCTCGAACCCATGCCAGAGCGTGTCTTCGTTCAACTCGCCGGGCTTCGTCGGATCATAGCGCACGCCGAGCAAATCGTAGACAGTGTTCTGATATTCCCTGCGACTGAGCCGATAATGGGCCACCGCTGGCCTCGACGCCATTCGCGCCGCTCGCCCTTCTTTCAGCCGCGCATCCAGACTCGTGACGAATTCCGAGATCTCTTTCTGAGTCGGCTGCGGCTCTTTTTTCGGAGGCATCTCGCCGCTGTTGACCTTATCGAGCGCCTCGGCCCAGTGGTGCGTATCGATGCCCGCCCTGAAGTCCCGCGAGAGGCGATCGAGGCGAATATCGCCTTCTTCCTTCTGCGGCCCGTGACAACGGACGCAATGCTTCTCAATGAAAGCTTCGAACGGCTCGGCCGCGCTGACGGCACTGCCGAACCCTGGGAAGGCGGCATAAATCATCAATATTCGGATGAGCATGACATTCGGTCCTTGCGGCCTTGGGCGAGGCCAGGCTTCAGGGCTGTCGGGCACTTGATTGCTCTTTTCGCTGGTCAGACTCAATCATTCCGCCGGGTCGAGAACGAGCAATTGCACGCCACGCACGTTGTCCCTGACGTTGACGCGGCACGCCTTCAGGTGTGGTGAGACCGCTTGCATCAGGCAACGAACGATGGAACCGATTATCCAGTTCGATCCATGACTTCAGGTCGCGCGCCGAGCGAAACTGCTCGACGAGCTCCCGGCCCAGGTTTCTGTTCGACAATGCATTGCTGAATCTGACCAGCAACCTGATCGCGAACTTCGGGGCGACGAAGCGTTTGCATGAATTTCCTCCGGTACAATTGCGAGCACCGAGCTGCGGCCTGCGATTATCAGACAAACAGCTGCCGTGTCAAGCTTCACCCAGGCCATTTCAACCCCGAGGAGCAAGCTCGCCATTCCGGCGGTCGCCATCACCGATTTCTCGTTCCCCGAACTTGAAATCGAACAGGGGATCCTGTCCGCCGCCGGACTCGAAGTACGAAGCGGAATCGATCCGGACTACATGAAGGAACTGGTACGGTATAGGGCCGACGAATTCGACTGGCGGAAGCAGGAAGAACGGCTCAACCGTCTCCCACATTTCCTGGCCGACTTCGACGGCCTGTGCCTGCACTTCATTCATCAGCCGGGCAACGCCCCCACGCCGCTCCCGTTGCTCATGATGCATGGATACCCGTGGTCCTTCGGGCTGCTGGAACGCATCCTGCCGATGCTGACCGATCCCGCTTCGCACGGCGGCGATTCACGCGATGCATTCACTGTGATCGTTCCGTCGATACCTGGATTTCAGCACAATCCGCGTATCTGCGACCGCCTGATGACCAGGGGGCTGGGGTATGTGCGGTACGGCATCGAAGGCGGCGACTGGGGCGGATTTCTGATGGCCCCGTGGGGATATCTGCACCCGCAGAACCGGATCGGCATATATCTCAACTGTCTGGCCGTGCGGCGCGGATCATCGAGAAGTGGCGTGCCTGGAGCAGCTGCGGGTGATTTTGAAAAACTGTTCCCCCGCGTGGCGCAACATTGCGATCCAGAGCGATCGCTTCCGCGTTCTTGCGCTGTACGCTGGAGAGCAGCCCCTGAACATAAACCAGCAGCAAGTCCTGCCCGGCTGGGCGAGCAAAACAATCTGCAAACCGAATCAGAAATCGGGCGAGCAATTTGCTGAGCTTTGCGATATCCTCTACCGTCATGGAGCGACCTTCCGTGGTTTCCTCGTGAAACTTTTCAGCACACGCAGGGTCGTCTCCTTCCGCCCTGCACGTCAACACCAATAACTCGTTGACACAAAATGATTTACGCCAATCTGACAATCAAGACATGGCGCTGTGCAGCTATGAAGTGATCGGAAACGTCATCAAAAGCGGCGGCGACGCGATCCACTGCTGGCGCCACTCGAAGAACGGCGTCATCGCCGACAACCTCCGCATCCACGACAACACGGGCAAGCCTGTCGTGATCCTCGGAGCACCAGGAGGCTGGGAACAGCCGCAGCCGCCAATGATGAAGAACAACCGCAATCATTTGGGGGAGGCCACATCGAAGTGAGACTCACCCTCGCACTCCTCACCGCCCTGCTGTTTCCGCCGCTTGTCGGGCTTCACGCAGCCCATGCCCCGGCAGCCGGGAAACTCAACGTCGTGTTTGTCGTCTTTGATGACTTCAACAACCGGTTGGGCTGCTGCGACAATCCGCAGCACTCCAGGAAACTCAGCGTGTGGGATCGTCGCACCGGCGGGAAGACGAAAGATGAGTTCGCGATGTCGGATGGGGCTGCTTTCCCGCCGAGCCTCGCGAAGGATCTGCTCTGCGAAAATCACGACGTACCGGAAGAAGCGTGCTTTGACACCGTGTCGGCCAACCTCGACATCACCGAATCGCGGGCGCTCGCAAAGAAGCCGGAGCCCTTCCTCCTCGCGTCGGGCCTCTTCAAACCGCACACGCCTTACAAGGTGCCGAAGCGCTTCCAGGACATGTATCGCCGTGAGGATATCCCGGCCATCGAGACACCCGAACGGCCTCGCAACCCGCCTGAGATCGCCTTTCACGCGAGCCACGAAATCTTCGGCCAGGAATTCTGCGACGAGCAGACCGATCCGCCGGAAACCGTGAACCAGGCGGGAACTGTAGATGCCGCCGCAGTAATCCCGGCGCTCACAGAACAACTCGATGCGCTGGTGAATTGAGTCAAAAGGAACAATTCCGAACCATGAGATACATACTCACGCTCCTCACCGCTCTGCTGCTGTCGCCACTCGCCGCGCTCCATGCTGCTGATGCAACCAGTCGAAAACCCAATGTCATCTTCATCCTCACCGACGACCAGGGCTGGGGGGATGCGCGATTCGCCGGGCATCCGTATGTGAGGACGCCGAACCTCGACCGGCTCGCCGCCGATGGAACCTGGTTCAAACAGTTCTATGTCGCCGCCACGGTTTGCTCTCCGAGTCGCGTTGCCTTCATGACATCGCACTGCCCGGCGCGGCATCGGGTTCACGGCCACTTTTCCGATCCGCAGTCGAACCAGGCGCGCTCCATGCCGAACTGGCTCGAGCCCGAGGTCACCACGCTGCCCGACCTGTTGAAGTCTGCCGGGTATGCTACGGCTCATTTTGGCAAATGGCATCTCGGTGGCGGAGTTGGCGCTCCTCCGCCGGAGCATTACGGCTTTGATATGTCGAAGACGGTCGGCTCTGCCGGCCCATCGCTCGGGAATGAGGCCAAGGAGCCATTTTTTCGGGCCAAATCGACGCGGCTGATCGTGGACGAGACGATCCAGTTTATCCGCCAGCATCGGGAGTCGCCCTTCTACGTCAATGTGTGGACGCTGCTGCCGCACGCGCTGCTCAAGCCCACGCCGGAGCAACTGGCAGTGTATGCCGATTTGCAGCCGCAGGCCGGCGATCCCGCTTTCGGCCCGTGGATGCAGAAGTATCTCGGCAGGGCGAAGGACCTCCGCTCCCAAATGCAGGTCTATTGTGCGTCGCTAACCGACCTCGACACGCAAATTGGCCGCCTGCTCGATGCCCTGGATGAGATGAAGCTCGCCGAGGACACGTTGATCGTTTTTTCCAGCGACAACGGACCTGAGGACTATCGCATCAGCAACGCGGCGAATGCCGGCACGGGCAGCCCGGGCAACCTGCGAGGTCGCAAACGCCGCATGTATGAAGGCGGCATCCGCACCTTTGGCCTCGTGCGCTGGCCCCGCGAGGTCCCCGCCGGTCGCGTGGACGAAACCAGCGTAGTGGGCGCCGTCGATCTCCTGCCGACTGTGGCGTCGCTGGCCGGAGTCAGGCTGCCTGAGAGTATCCAACCCGATGGCGAAGATCTCAGCCCGCTGTGGCTCGGCAGGACCAGCTCTCCGCGCCAGAAGCCGCTGCACTGGGAGTGGCTCTTCAATGTGCAGGGCGCTGACGACGGCTACATGCCGCCGATGCTCGCCATCCGCGAGGGCAACTGGAAACTCTTCGTGAACCACAACGGCAGCGGTACGCAGCTCTATAACATCGCGAAGGATCCTGGCGAGGTGTTCGCGAGCTGGGATGCGGATCGTGATGGCTTCCTCTCACTCGCCGAGTTCCGGACCGGATTAAAGAACCATCCCGAATCCGCCGTGAGATTCCGGGCGCGTGACAAGGACCGCGACAACAAGCTGAACCGCGATGAGTTCGTGAACCCCATCGGCAAGTAGAAGCAACGATCCATGAAATCCATTCCACTGGATCGAGGACGACAGCGTCGAGTTGTTCAACGTCGTCAACGATCCCGGCGAAAAGACCGACCTCGCCACCCGCCAACCTGATCGGGTGAAAGACCTCCGCGGGCGACTCGAGGCCTGGCGCAAAGAAACCGACGCCAACATGCCGCGCCCGAAGCCTGCCGGTCAGGCTGTCGTACCCGCCGCGCCGGACGCTCAAGGTGACTTCGCTGTCGTCGCCAGGGCCCGCGTCGAGAAACTTGACATCGGCTATCGTCCCGGTGCCGAACCGAAACAAGTCGGCTTTGCTTTCAAGCAGCTCGAACAACCTGTTACCGGCGCCATCACCTTCAAAATCCGTTGCGCCAGCGCGCCCGGCCATGCCTTCCCCAAAGATCACGAAGTCGGTTTCCTCGTCCTCGAAGCCGCCGACCAGCGCCTCGAAATGAAGCTGAAGCGCCGACTACAACAAATCACCCATGTCGGCTACAGTAGCCTCGACGCCGTCACCGATTTCAGTAAATGGGAGCAGCAATGAAACACACGAGGCTGATCTTCACCGTCCTGCTGCTCGCGCCGCTGGCCGCGCTGTACGCCGATGACTCCAAACCGTCTGGAGTCCATAACAAAAGTTCCGAAATGCCAGCCGTGCTTGCCAATCCCGGCGCGGAGTTTCAGGACGAAGCGCGGCCGGGGGCGATGATCATCGGCATGGATCGCACGCCGAAGGGCCGCATCTGGGGCTGTTGGACCGGCACAGGCGACAAGCGGGATGGCTATTTCCTGATGGCAACAAGCGATGACGATGGCGCGACGTGGTCGAAGCCGCGTCTGGCAGTTGGAGCACGCACGAAACCTGAACAGAAACTTCACGGCGCACTGGTGGGAAATCTGTGGAGCGATCCGAAAGGACGCTTGTGGTTGTTTTTCGATCAGCAGCTCGGCGATCCGCAGGGCCGCATCACGAACTGGTTCATCCGTTGCGATGATCCCGATGCCGCTGAACCGAAGTGGTCGGAGCCGGTCCGTTTTGCGGAAGGTTGCACGCTGAACAAGCCAACCGTGCTGAAGAACGGCGACTGGTTGTTGCCCGTCTCCGATTGGCAGAAGAAGACGGCGCGGGTGTTTGCCTCCTCCGACGAAGGGGCATCGTGGAAAGAGCGTGGCAGCCTGCAGTTCCCTGATTGGGAGTTCGACGAACATATGACGGTCGAGCTGCGCGATGGCCGCTTGTGGATGCTTGCTCGCACGAAGGGCCAGCCTTACGAGAGTTTTTCCTGCGATGGCGGCAGGACCTGGAGCGAGCCGCGTCAGGCCGCGACGGTGCAGAATGTGAACGCGCGTTTCTTTCTCCGCCGACTTCAGTCCGGTCGCATCCTGCTGGTGAAGAACGGCTCGCCCTCCGAGCGACTGCAAAAGCGAACACACATGAAGGCGTGGCTCTCCGAAGATGATGGCCAGACGTGGAAAGGCGGTCTGCTGCTCGACGAACGCAACGCGGTCTCGTATCCCGATGGCTTCGAATCGGCCGACGGCCTCATCCACATCCTTTATGATTGGAACCGCCATACCGACGCAGAGATTCTGATGGCGAAGTTCCGCGAAGAGGATGTGTTCGCGGGCAAGGTTGTCTCGCACGACGCGAAACTCCGGATGCTCGCGAACAAGGCACGTCTCCCCGTATCTATCCGCCCAGGTGACAAGTGGGCCAAACAGGCGATTGAAGATGCGAAGCAGGATCGCACCAGCATTCCGTACGACGGCGTCACTCCCGACAAAATGGTCTGCGATACCACGCTGCGACAGATGCCAGACGGTTCGTGGATCATTTCCATGCTGGCGGGCGACGACTTTGAGCCGTCGCCGAAAAACTATATCGGTATGACACGCAGCACGGATGAAGGCCGCACCTGGTCTCCGTTGTCGCCCGTCGAGACGACGTTTCCTCGTAACGGTTTGACGAGCGGCCAGTGTGCAACCGAGATCATGACGATCGGTTCGCGAACAACCATGTTCTTCAGTACACACTCGCAGACCTGGGGCCGCGATTGGCAATCGTGGCGCATGCACAGCGACGACAGCGGCAACACATGGAGCAAACCCGCCCCCATGCCAGGACGCCTCGCGAAGTTCACATTCATTCGCGGTCACATGATCACGCGGGATGGACGCATCGTGATCCCGTTTCAACATTACCTCGGGCCTCCGGAGGGAACTCCGGAACCTCCGCCCGAAGAAAAACCCTGGCACAGGACGCTGTTCCACTACGTCAGTAATCCCCGCAACGGAGTGCTCATCAGCAGTGATGGTGGAAAGACATTCTCCGAGCACGGCAACATCCGCATCACCGACGATGATCGCTATCACGGTTGGGCCGAAAACAGTCTCGTCGAGTTGGCGGACGGACGCATCGCGATGATTATCCGCGCGGATCGGCTCGGTGGAGTGCTGTACTACGCGGAATCGAACGATGGCGGGAAAACCTGGCCAGCCTTTGCGACGAAAACCACCATCCCGAATCCGGGCTCCAAAGCGACGCTGTACGGTCTGGGGGGCGACACGGTGGCACTGCTGCATAACCCGAACCCGAAGCATCGCAGCCCGATGGCACTGTGGATCAGCTTCGATGGTATGAAGACCTGGCCCTATCAGCGCGTCCTGCAGGCCGAATCGTGCGACGGTCCGAAAGGGCGTATGAACTATCCCGATGGTTTCGTCAGTGTCGACAAACAGTGGCTGCATTTCGCGTTCGACGACAACCGGCATCGCTGCGTTCACTACAGCGCCAGGTTGCCATCCTTCAACGTTGATTCCAAACATGCGCCATAACTTCAAAGCAGGAACTGCCATGAAAAACACGACCTCGTTGAGCCGTCGTCAGATACTGCATTCGGCGGCCATTGGCTTTGGAGGATTGGCGCTGACAGACATCGTTCATGCCGCAACGAACCTGTTTTACACGGGTGTCTTCACCGCAGTGCGGCCGTCGATGGGAGCGTGGATCAGCTAAGGGGCTGGGGGGGGGGGGACAACGAGCTAAAGGCCCGCAAAAGCAACAGTTTGGCTGTGCGCAGTGGGGAGGGTGTCAGTCTACTTCACCCGCTTTGTTTCCCTCAGGAAATGAGACTCAACTGAGTTTCCTTCGGCGTCTGCTTCCTCAGTTTTCCTTCGCGCGAGCTGAGGGGGACCGCACCTGAAGTCTGACTCCCGCGTTTCTCCTGCGTCGGCTGCAGGGGAAATTGGCGGCATGGCCACGATTGTGAGCCAGGCTGTCGACGGGCGAGGTCGTCAAGCGTAGCACACCTCAAAAAAAATGCCCGAAGGGCTCTAGCCAGCCATTCGGGCGGATCCAAAGGGACCAAAACTCCCCATGGAACACGACGAACATAGCACAAAGAAACGGTGTGCGACGCGGAAATCTCGTTTTCCACCGCGAGTTTGTCTGCGAAAGGATTGCGGGCCAATTTGTGACCGTGTTGGCTGCTACGAGCCTCCTCGGACATCTTTGCAGT
>CAZLOQ010000013.1:0-22453 GCA_964561125.1 uncultured Chitinophaga sp.
CCAGTGTACCGGCGTCATCACCGGAGTCGTTGGCGTCTTCAAGGGTGACCATCACCGCGTATGCGATGATGTCGTCCGCGGTGTCGTCGTCCAGCAGTTCGCCTTCGGTGAGCTTCAGATCGATGTCTGCGGTGGCGGCGTTGAGTTCAAGGCGGACAAGGCCGTTGGCTTCGCGGAGGAACTGCTGCCCGTGAAGGCTCCCGGCGCTGGTAAAGACAGTCAGATCATTGACGGAAGTATTGATGGGGTTGTCCAGTGTACCGGCGTCATCACCGGAGTCGTTGGCGTCTTCAAGGGTGACCATCACCACATTTGCGATGATGTCGTCACTGCCGTCGTCGTCCTGCAGTTCACCTTCGGTGAGCCTGAGATCAATGTCTGCCGTGGCAGAATGGAGCTGTAGACGGATGATGCCATCGGCTTCGCGGAGGAACTGGTGGCCGTGAACAAGGCCTGCGCTGGTGAAGACTGTCAGGTCATTGACCGAGGTGTTGAGCGGCCGGTCAAGCGTGCCGACGTCGTCGCCGGAATCGTCTGTGTCTTCGATCGTCACCATTGCGGCGTGGGCGATGATGTCGTCGGCGATGTCGTCGTCCTGCAGTTCACCTTCGGTGAGCCTGAGATCAATGTCTGCCGTGGCGGCATTGAGTTTAAGGCGGATGAGTCCATCGGCTTCGCGGAGGAACTGGTTCCCGTGAACAAGGCCTGCGCTGGTGAAGACGGTCAGATCATTGACAGACGTGTTAATCGGCCGGCCAGGCGTGCCGACGTCATCGCCGGAATCGTCTGTGTCTTCAATCGTCACGATTGCGGCGTGGGCGATGATGTCGTCAGCGGTGTCGTCGTCCTGCAGTTCACCTTCGGTGAGCCTGAGATCAATGTCTGCCGTGGCGGCATTGAGTTTAAGGCGGATGAGTCCATCGGCTTCGCGGAGGAACTGGTTCCCGTGAACAAGGCCTGCGCTGGTGAAGACGGTCAGATCATTGACAGACGTGTTAATCGGCCGGCCAGGCGTGCCGACGTCATCGCCGGAATCGTCTGTGTCTTCAATCGTCACGATTGCGGCGTGGGCGATGATGTCGTCAGCGGTGTCGTCGTCCTGCAGTTCACCTTCGGTGAGCCTGAGATCAATGTCTGCCGTGGCGGCATTGAGTTTAAGGCGGATGAGTCCATCGGCTTCGCGGAGGAACTGGTTCCCGTGAACAAGGCCTGCGCTGGTGAAGACGGTCAGATCATTGACAGACGTGTTAATCGGCCGGCCAGGCGTGCCGACGTCATCGCCGGAATCGTCTGTGTCTTCAATCGTCACGATTGCGGCGTGGGCGATGATGTCGTCAGCGGTGTCGTCGTCCTGCAGTTCACCTTCGGTGAGCCTGAGATCAATGTCTGCCTTGGCAGCATTGAGCTCAAGGCGGATGAGTCCATCGGCTTCGTGGAGGAACTGGTTCCCGTGAACAAGGCCAGCACTGGTGAAGACGGTCAAATCGTTGACCGAGGTGTTGATCGGCCGGACGAACGTGCCGACGTCATCGCCGGAATCGTCTGTGTCTTCAATCGTCAAAATTACAGCGTCGGCGATGATGTCATCAGCGGTGTCGTCGTCCTGCAGTTCACCTTCACTGAGTCTGAGATTAATGTCTGCCGTGGCAGCATTGAGCTCAAGGCGGATGAGTCCATCGGCTTCGTGGAGGAACTGGTTCCCGTGAACAAGGCCAGCACTGGTGAAGACGGTCAAATCGTTGACCGAGGTGTTGATCGGCCGGACGAACGTGCCGACGTCATCGCCGGAATCGTCTGTGTCTTCAATCGTCAAAATTACAGCGTCGGCGATGATGTCATCAGCGGTGTCGTCGTCCTGCAGTTCACCTTCACTGAGTCTGAGATTAATGTCTGCCGTGGCGGCATTGAGCTCAAGGCGGATGAGTCCATCGGCTTCGCGGAGGAACTGGTTCCCGTGAACAAGGCCTGCGCTGGTGGTCACGGTCAGTGAATCAACCGATGTCTGCAGGGCGTTCGCTGCATCACCGATGGTATCGCCGCTGTCGTTTTCATCATCGGCGGCGAGTGAGGCAGAGGCCGCGGTGATATCGACATCGTCGTCAGAGTCCAGCAGGCTTCCTTCGGACAGAGCGAGGGTCACGCTGGCCGTTCCGGCCCGCAGATCCAGCTTTGTGATACCGTCAGCTTCACGAAGGTACTGATGACCGTGGTTACTTCCGGAGTCGGTGATGACAGTGAGCTCGTTCACAGAGATCTGAATCGGGCTGCCTGATTCACCCGCATGATCACCGCTGTCATCGCTGTCTTCGAGCGTGATCAGCAGGATTCCTGCGGTGATGTCACGAGCGGTGTCGCCGTCCAGCAGACTGCCGTTGGAAAGCGTCAGAGTGATGCCGGCGGAGGCAGCATCGAGATTGATTGCAGTGAGACCGTCAACTTCCCGAAGGAATTGTGCGCCGTGATTACTGCCGGCACTTGTGGAAGTCATCAGCCTGTCGACTGACGTCCGGATAAAGTGACTGTCAGTACCGATCGCATCGCCGCTGTCGTTCAGATCTTCAAGGTTGATCGTGGCGGACCCGGCAGTGAAGTCCGTGTCTTCGTCGCTGTCAGTGAGAGCCCCTTCGGAGAGTACCAGAGTGATACCGGCAGTGCCGGCCGTCATATCGACAGCGGTGATCCCGTCACGTTCGCGAAGAAACTGGTTGCCGGAACTGGTCGTGACTTTCAGGGTGCTGACATTGGTGCCGATCAGACTCCCGCTGGTTCCGATGGAGTTGCCGCCACCAGCCAGAGTAATCGTCACACCGCTGGCGATGATGTCATCTGCGGCGTCTGTGTCTTCCAGGTTGCCATTGAGCAGTGTGAGGGTGATCAGTGCAGACCCGGCGTCCACCTGCAGAGCTGTGAGGCCGTTCAGTTCCTCCAAAAACTGTTCGCCATTACCGGAACCGGAGTTCGTGAAAACCGTCAGGCTGTTTACGGAGGTCTGCAGCGGGTTGACCGAGGTGCCGACGAAGTGACCGGAGTCGTTCGCGTCGGACAGAGTGACTGTTGCCGCATTCGCAGTGATGTCATTCTCGGTGTCGTTGTCCTGCAGGCTGCCGTCCAGCAGTGTGAGTTCGATGTTCCCGGACGCGGCGTTGAGATTCAGGTTGTCGAGGCCGTGGAGTTCAGTGAGGAACTGATTGCCACTGTTCTGCACATGCAGCTGATCGACGGACGTCTGCAGGGCGTTTGTCTGAGTTCCGACGGTGGTATTGGTGCCATTCAGCTCAATCCTGGCCGTTGTGGCAATGACATCGAGGCTGGCATCGGTGTCTTCAAGGCTGCCGTCGTTCAGCGTGAGGGTGATCGCACCGTCCGTGGCGTGAAGGTCGACTGCAAGAAGTCCATCCTGTTCGGTCAGGAAGATATTGTCTGTCTGTGACACCGCCAGAATTCGCGCGACATGCAGCCGGATCGGGGCTACGGATGAACCAATGCTGCTGTGACTCAGAAGCCGGGCAGTTGCACTGTCGCTCAGCAGTATGACAGCGGGGGCAGCAGGGCCTGCGGCGGCAAGAATCGCTCCATCCGCGGATTGAACGACAACGGCATCGCTGCCTTCGCTGACGGAGAACAGTCCGGAGATGCTGATATCGAGGTCCGCCGCGAGGTGGATGGAGGCTAAGCCTGCGGCTTTTGTCTGAGTTCCGGGATTGACGAGGGAGAAATCATTATTGCCATTTGAGCCGGGATCCACGGCGCTGTCGGTGCGACCTGCGATGAGGAGTGTTGTGGCGGGCATTTGAATTTGCCCTGCAGTCGCTCCGACTGCGGCAAAAGAACCGCTGAGAACACTGATATTTCCCGTTAGTGTGGACAGTACAAGCAGATTGTCGCTGTCCGGGGTACCATCAAGATTGTAATCATCAGCCGTGGATACGGTATCTTCGAAGATCACGGCCGACACGCCGCGGAGATCGATATCACCGTTTTCAGAAAGAATTGCATCGTGGATCCGGAGCGTGTCTGCCGAGATATTAATTCGCCCGCTTCCGGTGGATGACTGGCTGTCCAGGTTACTGATCACGTCATCAGCGACTGTGATCCTGTGTCCTGTCGCATTGACAGTGATGCTGCCTGCCGTATTTGTGGTCAGGAGAGCTGTGTTGTTGCCGTCGAGGTCAGCGAGCACTGCGGCAGTGCTCAGCTCGACTGTCAGGTTGCCGTGGGCAGATGCATCGAGCAGGCCTGGTTCGTCGGCACTTATCTCCATAAGTACGACGTTCATTGAAATATCGGAACCGGAGCGCACGAGCAGACGTTTTGCTGCAAGATCGATCGAGCCGTCTGCAGCAAGTATCTGCCGGCCTGTGAGGAACATGTTCCCGGTGACGATCAGCGAGTTGCCAATACTGAGGTCCCCTGTCCCGGACTGATCAGAATCAGCCAGAAGTGCAAGGTTGACGATGAATGGTGCATTGCTGGAAAAGGTCAGGCTTTCTGTGGAACTCACATAGAAAGAGGCGGCTTGCCCCATAACTTCACCACCGATCACTCCGGAGATGGCAACAGAGTGATCGGCGGAGAAGGGAACAAGAGCCTGCAGTGTTTCAGCAATGTCAACTTCAATGGTATCCGGCTGCTGGAGGAAGAAAGGGGACCACGGCCCGCCGATATTGCCAGCGTTCGCTGAAAGTGCAGCAAGGCGGGCCTGAAGATTGAGGGCGTCTCCATTGCCGTCGAGGAGGCTTCCGCTGGCAACAATAATCTCCACCAGTCCGGAAGCATTGACGACATCAGCGATCGCCAGATCACCACCCGCAGAGACTTCAGTAACGCGGATGCTGCCAGTTCCGGTGTTCAGAGCCGAAAGCAGGTTTATGTGTGTCTGAATCGCTGCTTGATGGCCGATTCCCTCAGCGGCTTCAAGTCGGCCGACACCGGCATGCAGCTGTCCGCTGCCGCGAATTTCTCCGCTGCTGTTGTGATCGGCGTCTGCGATGATGGTGAGGCTGGATGGTGACGTAACGGAAGCATTCAGGTCCACGTGTTGTGCAGCCAGCAGTGTGGCATGGCCGGAGGTTGAGGCGAGCGAGACGGTTTCGCTGATGTCGATGTTTCCAGCGGTCACCTCGATGGTCAGGTTGCCGGCGGCGAGCGAGATACCTGAGAGCAGATCGCCACTGACACTGACGGCTGTGATCTGCAGTGACTGTCCGTTTCTGAAAATCGCCGAATCGGCATCTGTGATGGCAAGTTGTGAGATGAGATTGGATGCGTTATCAAGCAGAATCGGGCCTTCGGCGACTAAGGCAAGTCCGCGTGCACGGATTGTTCCCGAAGCAGTCTGTTCGACTGCAGCAGCGCTGGTGAGCCCCAGATCTCCGGTACCTGGACTGACAGCGCTGTTCAGGAGAATTTTACCGCTGTGAGTTCGTATTGAGGCGTCACTGTCAGCCGCAGTCAGGCCTGTGACGGTGACCCCGTTGATTGTGACCGTGGAAATTTCAAGAGCCGCTGCATGTTCAAGATTCAGAATTCCAGCAGCGTCTGCGGCAAATTGTCCGACGGAATTACTGCTGTCATCGAGGTTCACAGCAGCGCCGGCTGTGACGGCAAGGCCTGCGGATTGGACACTCGCACCGGCCTGTTGCGCCACGGTGCCGGTGGCCTGCAGAAGAACGCCGTTCTGTGCCGACACAGAGCGTTCAAGCAGAAGGTTGCCAGCGATTGATCGGAGGTGGATAAAGCCGCCGGAGGTGACGCCACTGAGAGAGCCTGAAGTCAGCGAGACCTCACCTGCTGTGAGGTCATCTGCCAGCCAGACTTCGGCATTCTGTCCGCTGGACAGTGCGATACGGTCGATTTGATTATCAGGGTTGACGAGACTGAGATTGTTTCCAGCCCGCAGTATGGCGTCCGCTGCGAGCATGCGACCGGCAGCGGTCTGCGTCAGATTACCGCCTGCAGTGATACCAGCATTCGCTGTGCCGGCGGAGACGCCGCGAAGAAGTTCGAGGTCGCCGTTTTCGGTCGTCAGCCGAAGTTCCTGATTCCGCGTGGAGACACCACTGGCCGAAAGGCCTGATGTCCCGCCTGAGAGCAGATCGATCTGCAGCCTGTCTGCATTGCGAAAAGTGAGGACTCCGCCAACTTCAGCAGCCAGCACATCAACGTTGTTGTCTGAGTGATCGAGCTCAAATGAACTGCTGCCAATGAGCAGCAGGCCGCCACTGATCAAGCGGTCGTTCATGGAATCGCCCGGCGATTCGCCCCGGGAGGTGCCCTGTGTAACGGAGGAACCGACAGACTGCAGTACGGTCAGGTTTCCCTGGTTGTTGAGTGACGTCAGGTCACAGTTGAGGTCTGTGAACAGTGCGGGGCCGTTGAATGTGAGCTGCAGGTCACTCTGAGCGGAAACGTCGGCGACGTCAGCTGACAGCTGGAAATCGGTGGTTGAGGCTGAAGCGACATTCAGCAGGAGTCGATTGGTGCGAACTGAGCTGGTTCCCAGAAAGACAGGGTTACCGGTTGTGAGTGCAGAGACGGACCGAGCCTCAACACGCAGGTCACCAGTCACAGCAAGTCCGGAATCAGCCACTCGGACGAGGCCACCGGAGAGAATGGCAAGGTTGTCTGTGATGGCCGGAGTGGAGCCCGAAAGGTCAATGTCACCGGCGCTTTGAATGTAACCTGAGGCTGCGGTAAGCAGCAGCGGGCCACCGATGTGACCGGAGACGACCGCAAATCCCTCCGAGGCGCTGATTGTCAGTGCTCCTGTGACGTCCACTTCGATGGCGTTGAAAATACCCCTGAAGATATCGCCTGCAGCCGTGCCAATACTGCCGCCTTTGACACTGATGTCGGCAACTGCAGCTTCGATATTCGGGGCTTCATCATTGCCATCCAGCAGTGAGCCGTCAAGAACCTGCAGGACGATGGCACCGGGAACGTTTCGAACCAAATCCACCGTCAGAGTTCCACCGGCAGCAGTCTGGATGATCCGGATACTGCCAGCTGTTCTGTTGAGAGCTGAGAGACTATCAAGTGCAACCGTAAGTCCGGATGGCAGCCCCGGGCTGCCGTCGCCATCGATACCCTGAGCTGCTGAAAATATCCCGGAAGCAGCGGTGATGGTGCCGGTCTTCTGATGGATGCTGCCCATGCCGTCAAGATCGGTGTCAGCATGCATTTTGGCGTCGAGAGCAGCAATGACGTCGGCGTGAATCGAAATGCTCTCTTTTGCCCGAACGGCGACAGAGCCGGCGATTGCGGCCACCTTATTATTCAGCACAGCTGAAACACTGGAAACAAGGATGGCATTCCCGGAGGTGGCTGTGACGCTGTCCAGAACGAGCCCGGCAGCAGCCAGATCCACGACTGCACCGCTCAGCACGGAGCCCGCTGCCGCCTGCAGGAAACCGTGTCCCTGAAGATCGGCGTCACCCCGCAGTGTCAGCACGCCACCGTTGTCGTCACTATCCGCTGTAATCAGCACTGGCGTGATGGAAAGATCTCGGTTTGCAGCGATAGAAATGCTGCCAGTGGCCTGCATATTGCCGCTGACAGTCACGTCAAAACCTGAAATGTCTATGTTTAGTCCATTGGCTGCTGTTGCGGCCACGGTCCCCTGAAAGGTGATGTTCCCAAGTGAGCGAACGAGCAGGGCGGAAGGAGTCGTGAAGGGCCCATTCTCGGAAATGGTCACGGCAGCGGTAAATGTCACCGACTCGCCGGCTGTGAGAATATTCAGCTGACGAAGATTCAGAACGTCAAATATCAGATTCCGCCCATTCTCAATAATCAGCGTACCATTACCCGTCATCGCACTTTCGACCGAGATCGAACCGAGAGCGCCCGCAGCGAGCCGCAGTTCGTGCTCAGCCAGATCAACGGGTGAGAGAATCCGAATATCACCGGCAGTCGCACCAGCGGTTTTCAGGAGTACAGGACCAGTGACCAGCAGATTTCCGCTCAGGTCTACGCCGGATCCGATCGTGATAATATCTCCGGCAGTTGAGATGCTTTGGCCGGAGATGTGAACTGCGCTGTCAGCCTGAATATCACCGTCAGCAAAAATGGTGATGGTGCCTGTGTGACTGATCGTGACGCCGCCGGTGTTTTGTGTGGTAATCAGTTTTTCGATCTGCAGGTCTGTGCCTTTCAGGTCCACGCCAGCCGTGCCGGTGGTGGAGACCTGACCCGCCAGCGTTGTCAGGCCGCTGCCTGTGTGCTGTTTCAGGCTGACGGCGGTGACACTTTGCAGAGAGACATCGGCGGCAGACTGAATGGTGAATTGACCGAGCGCGACGCCCTGTCCGGCAGCCGCCAGCAGGGTGATGTTGCCTGTCCCGGCGTTCAGGGTCAGGCCCTGATCGCCGGCGGTTGTGCCATCGAGGGCGCTGTTCAGCAGAATGTTTCCGGCCCCCGGGCCTGTAGTGAAGTTCAAAGCTGCGGTGAGCGTGGTGTCGCCGGTGAGTGTGATGTCATCAGCGGTGGTTTGGATATTGCCGGCAGTTGAGATGCTTTGGCCGGAGATGTGAACTGCGCTGTCAGCCTGAATATCACCGTCAGCAAAAATGGTGATGGTGCCTGTGTGACTGATCGTGACGCCGCCGGTGTTTTGTGTGGTAATCAGTTTTTCGATCTGCAGGTCTGTGCCTTTCAGGTCCACGCCAGCCGTGCCGGTGGTGGAGACCTGACCCGCCAGCGTTGTCAGGCCGCTGCCTGTGTGCTGTTTCAGGCTGACGGCGGTGACACTTTGCAGAGAGACATCGGCGGCAGACTGAATGGTGAATTGACCGAGCGCGACGCCCTGTCCGGCAGGAGCCAGGAGGGTGATGTTGCCAGTCCCGGCGTTCAGGGTCAGATTCTGCTGGCCAGCCTGGCTTGCATCGACTTTATCGAGGAATTGGATCCGGCCTGCGGAGCTGCCGGTGGAAATATGAATATCGGCGAGGAGCTTTGCGGGTCCGTTAATGGTCACTTTTCCATCATGGCCGGCCGTTTGTCCGACACCGCCGATGGCCAGAAGATCACCAGCGAGGAAAATGTCGTGTCCAGCGGTTTTAATCAGGATCTCGCCGGCATTTCCGCCTGTTCGCAAGCCAGCAAGGTCGGCACCACCTGAGGCATTAATTGCGGAAACAGAGATCGAACCATTTTCAGCAGTCAGGATGACGTTGCCGCCGTCCCCACCATTCGCGGCGGAGCTGTCGGCGCCAGTGGTGATGAGGCTGCCGAGAAATGAGGCGGTACCGCCGGCATTCAGACTGACATTTAAGTCACCACCGGCGACTCCGGAGCCGGGAGCAGCGGATGTATCCAGCTGAGCACTGCTGGTGGAGGCGATTTCTGAGTCAGCCCGGAGTTCGATGTTGCCACCGATACTTCTGACATTCGTCAGAAAATGAATTTCGTCAGCTTCAACCGTCAGACTGCCGCCGCCGGTGAGCAGCTCATGCTGTTCAAACATCACGGTGTTGTCAAAGTCGGCATCGGTAATGGAAAGGTCGGCCTGAAAGCCGGCGTCAATGCCGCGAATGAAGAACTGTTTGACGCCAATGTCGTCGCGGATCGTCAACGAACTGTCGGGATTACGGAAATCCGTCAGTTCAAAACTGTCACCATCAATCCGGCTGATATCGTCGCCCGGGGTGCCGTTATCGCTGAGCACGACGGTATTGTCGATTCCGGCGGGAAGCAGGATATGAAGATCCGCGGCCGTCCCCTGCAGGCTCAGTGATTCCAGTTCTTCGAAGTGAATTGTGCCATAACCGGCAAGTTCCACACGTCCCATTTCCGGGCCTTCGTGGATCACCAGCAAGTCTGCAGTGGCCGGGTTGTCGTCTTCATTGATTGCATATCCTTTAATCGTCAGGCTATCGTGGTCTGTACTGGACGCATCTTCGCCCCCGACGAAGACAATACCCTGAGCCGGCAGTGTGAGCTGATCGACGTTGATGGTGACATTGTCGGTCTGAGCTGCACTGCCGTAAACTGGCAGGCTGTTGTTGGTTGCGGCGTTATTAAGAAAGACCTGAGCATTAAGCAGGAGCACCTGATCACCGGCGAGCAGATCGTACTGGTGAGCAGCGATGCTGCTGTCAATGGTCCATGTGCCTTCGGTGATTTCCAGCCGGACAGTGTCAACGGTGGTGCCTGTGCCGAGGTCCTGTTGTCCAGCGGAAGAGACGGTGAGGTTTTCTCCGTCAAAGAGCTGCACTCCGGTGAGCGCAATGCTGGCGTTGAAGACGCGTCGGTCTTCCAGACGCAGCATTTTGAGCCTTCGCAGGGAGGGAGTTGCAGACGTTTTTCCGGGCTTGAAGAAACGTCTGAGAATGGACGTCAGCTCTGCGAGGGTCATGCAGGCACCTGTTACGACCGGCAGGAATGGGATCGTGTGGCAGTTTCTGCCAGACATACTGAGTCAGCGGGAGTGTAGGGAATTCAGGTAATATAAGCACTGGTTCGTTAGGAAAACACGGAAAACTGTGCGGTTTTTGTGTGTTACGGGGTTCATGGTTGACTCTTCCGAGTAGTTGCTCTCGGTAGTCAACAAAATCCATGAAATCCCGGAAGACCCGATAACCGGTGCAATTGGTGTTGTCGACACTACTGATATGTCCGACTTCCTGCCGTGTTGCTGCCGACGTTGACCAGTCGCTGGCTGAGATTCTCACGGCTTTACAATCCTGCTGAATGAACGGGCAACTGCATGGCCAGAACTTTCACCAGTTATCTGCTTTGCCTCGTGGCCTTATCTGCTGCCGGACAGTCCAGCTCCGCAGCTGTTCAGGAAGCGTCAGGTGCGTCCCCTGAGTCGCCGGCACCTGAAGTGGCACCTGAAGTGGCACCTGAAGTGGCACCGGCGCCTCTCTCTGCCCCTTATGCCGGCGCCGTCATTGACCAGTTCATCCCTCCGATCGGCTCCGTGACGCTCAGTCGCAGTCTGACGAGGCCATCGCTTCCGGTGCCGGAGGGGGATTTCGCGGCAGATGTCACACAGGAGCCGATTCCGATGTGGTACATCACTCCTCCGTGGTACAGTGTTCGCAGACCCATCAGGACGCTGCATCCTTTTGAGCATCGACCGCTGTATTTCGAAGATGTGGCTGCCGAACGCTGCGGGGATTCGTGTGGTTGTCTGCAGCCGGGGGTGTCCTTCGTCAAATTTTCTGCAGACCTTCTGCTGCTGCCCTGCAGCATGTGCAGGGACCGCCCGAACGACTGTATCCCTGCCGGTCGTGACTGTCCGATTGAGCTCCCGGCCCGAAAGCATTCGAAGCCTCGGGGCACAGTCCGAAGACAGAACGCGGCTGCCTCGGCTGCACTCATACCGGCACCTGAGCCTGCGTCGGTTTCCGCGGTGCCCGCTATCCGCCCCGTATCTGCGGAGGCTCCTCCACGTGCAGAGCAGGAATCTGTGGTGCGTGGCAACCGTCAGCTCACTGGACCGATCAGCGAAAAGAACAGTGAATCGGAGCCGTCACACGAGCCAGAAGGAATACTTCTGCCCGCCGTCACGGACCTTGCTGAACTCCCGGAGTTTTCCCGTCATCCGGCAACCCGGCCCGTCAGAAAGGTCCGGTGAACGTCAGTCCGACGAACCGTCTCAGGCGGGAGGAGATTGACGCGGGTTGAGTTTCCAGGAGCGCCGTACCGGTTGCATACAATGGTGCTGTCGCAGAGCCGGCATTCATCGGTCTGACAGAAGCGGGGAACCAGACGACGCCTGTTTCCGGAGCACCCTGTGCATTGGCGGGAATTCGCTGCGTGACGATGAGTTCTGCGGGAACCGTCTGCAGTGCTGTGTCGCTGACGGCTTCCACGAACCCGGCCACCATGCTGGCCGGGCTGGCGTCAAACCGGAGTTGTGCTCCGGCAGAGGTTGACAACAGATCGACGTCAGACTGCTGCAGGCAGACGAGGGCGCGGAGGTCTGAATACTCGCCGACCAGACACAACTCTGTGCCGGGTTCCAGCCAGAAATCGCTGCGTGCGAAATCGAGCCCCTCGGCGGCATTCAGGACACTCTGGCGATTCCCTTCGATGCCTGTCAGTTGCGGCAGGTTCCTCGGTGCGAAGACGATGCCTGCCCGCGGACTGTGAATGATCAGTTCGGATTCCGCTTTTTTGAGGAGTTCCAGCCGCCGTCGGGCCGATTCCAGCAATTCCACAGCTGCAGGCAGGCGACTGTCGCCGGAACCTGACTCCAGCTGCCGAAGACGCAATCCGGCAGCAGCAGCCGTGCGGCGGGCAATCTCGCCTTCTGCTTCAGCAATCTTCAGTTGCAGATCGCCATTGCTGAATCTTGCCAGTACATCACCAGCTTCGACCCGAGTACCAGGGCTGATCAGCCATTCCATACGACCGGCGCCCCTGACATAAATGGTGGCGCAGCGGCCTGGAACGAGGACGAACGGTGCGCGGAGGGGCAAGGATACCGGCACGAAGAGCACTGCAGCGAGAAAGCAGGTCACGGCCGTCAATCTCAGTTTTGCAGCCAGCGTGTTCTGAGTTGTCCGGAGTGGTGTGAGTATGCTTCGCAGGCGATGCCCTGCAGTCAGCAGCATGGCTGCGATGCCAGGTGCGACAGCAGCCCAGCCAAGCCCGGAAGGCTCTGCAAAACGGTAGATCAGTGTCAGCAGTCCGACCGTGATCGTCAGCCGATAAGCCGCTGCGGCGAGCCCGTACAGCGCGAGGCTCCACCGCCCCGCACGGGATCGCTCGGAAATAAACAGCGGCGATTCGCCGATGAGCAGCCTTCTGAGCAGATTCGATGCTTCTTCGTTTCCTGATTCGGCGAGGTTCGGCACTCCGCACAAATCGCTCAGCAGATAGTAACCGTCATAACGCAGCAGCGGATTTCCGTTGATAAGGAGTGTATTCAGGGAACACAGCAGCATCACGTTGAGGCAGAAGTCGTGAAGCAGCCCGGGGCGTGTACAGGTCCAGAGCACTGCACAAACGGCTGCCAGCAGGAACTCAACCGCCATGCCGGCGCCTGCTGCAGCCATACGTTTCCAGCGTTCCGGCCAGAGCCATGAATCGCTCACATCGCAGTACGGGAAGGGAATCAGCAGCGTCAGCTGCACACCCAGTTCGCGGCACTCGCCCCCGAAATGCCTGCAGACGGCAGCGTGACCCAGCTCATGCAGTCCGCGAATAACCACCAGAGCTGCTGTCATGAGGATCAGGTTTCCCGGTGCCAGCAGACGTGTGAGGCCCGGCAGCTCGTTGATCAGCGTTTCAAGGCGGGGCAGTGTCAGTGCGATTGCCAGCAGCACCAGAAGAAGTCCGGCTGCGAGCACCATCGGCGTCAGTGCAAAACGCGTGACCGGGCTCAGCCACTGCAGCAGACCTGACGGATCAATCCCGCGCCAGCGGAATGAGACGATGCTCCACCACGCTCGCAGAACACCGGACAGCGCGCTCCCGGGAATTGGCGGACGCTGAACATCGACGTGCCTGCCCGGTACCAGCGGATACATGAGTCCGGCTCGAACGGCACCCGCGAGAAACGTTCGCAGCTCTCCGGGAGCCCAGTCGACATCGGGATATTCAGCGGCCAGTTCGGCAGACAGGTGTTCCAGCGGCTGACCGCTGCCAGCCCGCTGCAGCAGGCTCAATTCCGCGTCAGACAAGCGGAAGTAAGACAGACGCAGGGGGTCTTTGAGCACCCACAGGCAGTCCGCTGCTGCCCGCAGCTCAAGATCCTCCCTCAAACGCCAGTCGGCTGTTTCCATCACCGCCTCCGCAGAAAGTGCACGCAGTTCAGTTCAGTTCAGTTCAGTTTTCGAGCAGCACGTTCAGCAGTACGTTTTCTCCGGGGCGCAGGCGCAGTTCCGGATTGGAAACTTCAGCGCGGATTCGCACCTGGCGATTGAGGGCATCCACTTCGGGGCTGACAAAGATGAGCCGACCTTCAAGGACCAGCGGCGGGAAGTCGGCTTTCGCTGCGTGATTATCGATTTCTGCGGGAGTCGCTGCTTTGAGCAGCTGCGCCCGGACTTTCTGTCCTGTCTTCAGCGCTGCAGCCGCATCAGCGGAAGCAAAACCTTCCAGATGCAGCGGATTCAGCTGCAGCACGCGGACCACCGCTTCACCCGCCTCGCACCATTCGCCGGGCTGTTTGAGGCGTTCCACGACGACGCCGTCGAAGGGTGCAGTGAGCCTTCGTCGGTCCAGTCTGGCCTGAGCGATTTCGAGAGTGGTCTGCAGATTTTCGAGCTGCAGTCGGGCATCTTCGCGGTCCGCGTGCGCCTCTTCGAGCTGCAGCTGCAGTCGCTGCAGAGCGGCTCGCTGCTGTGCCACGAGAGACCGTGCGGCGCGACTGCGGGAGGCAGACATCAACCGCTCCTGAACGGCCGCTTCCGTACGGATTTTTGACTGATCCCATTCATTCTGCAGTGCAAACCACTCCGCTGCCGGAATGCTCCGCTCCGACTGTTCCCGCGAGACACGCGCTCGTTCCAGTTTGTCTTCCGCCAGTTCTTCCAGCTTTCGAGCCAGCCGGACCGGCGATTCATCAGCGGCAAGCAATTCGGCTGCTTTGGCCTGTTCCTCTGCCTCTTCCAGCTGTTGCCGGCCCTCTTCAACGGCCGTCTCAGCAATCTGCACCTTCCGCGAAGACTCGAACTTCTGCCGGGCCACCCTGAGCTCCCGTTCAGCCAGTTCGACGGTGAGCACAGCTTCGCGATCATCGAGCGCAGCGAGCTGACTTCCGTGGGCGGCGTGCTCACCCGGCAGCACATCAACAGTTTTCAGCCCGCCCCGCTCCAGCGCAGGCACGCGGGCTTCGGCAGCCGCGCGTGCAAGGCATTGAAACTGGAGAATCTTCACGGATGGTACGGCTGCGGTTGCTCCCTGGGCAAACGCTGCCGGCTCGGGCAGGGACGGCCGTACGGGGCTGTTTCCCGGAAGCGTTGCTCCCAGCAGCAGACCGGATGTCAGCAGCGGAATTCCTGTTTTTCTGAACATGCTTCTTACTCCTGCAGTGCACTAACGGCCGCCCCGCTGCACAAACTCCACGAACCTTCGCAGCAACACATATCCCAGACTTTTTCTTCCGCAAGCAATCTCAGCCCGGACCCCGGCACCAGGTCGCTCCTGCATTCCGCCGAACGTCTCTGAGGCAAGGTCCGCTCTGACTCGCAGCATCAATTGTCCCGCACCGTTAATCACGGCTGACTCACTGATGCGGCTGACGCGAGCATTATGGAAGGTTCCGGGAGCACTTTCGGAGAAAAAAGAAATCATCGGCGTGCCCTCCGCTGCGGCCGACATCACATGCCGTGCCTCACGTTCCGGAACCTCCAGCAGGAGTTCCCATGGACCCTGAGGGTTGGCCAGTTCGAGCAGCAGCTGGCCGCGCTGGAGTGGCTTTCCTGTGAGTTGTTCGGCCACGTCATCGGCATAGACACGGCCACTGAACTCAGCTCTCACAGCGAGTGCCTCCAGTCGTCGTTCAATCAGGCGTCTGCGAAGCTGCAGAGATTCCATTCCCGCCGACAGCTCGGCCTGTTCGGCGGTCAACAGCGTCATGTCGGCTGAGCGCGAGGCTTTCAACTGTTCTATCGCTGCCAGCCGCGCTTCGGATGCTGCTGTTTGCCCAAGCACGGTTTCCAGTTCCAGTGATAACTCGTCACTTCGCAGCTGCATCAGCAGTTGTCCCTGGGACACCGGTGCTCCATCCCGGACTGCCACGAGCGTCACAATTCCGGACTCCGGCGCATGGATTTGCAGCCGCCGGGACGGCAGAAGCCGGCCTGTGGCCGAGACTCTTAATTCCACCGGAAACAGGGCCAGAGCAAGAATTACCACGGCAGTTCCAGCGACCATCAGACGCAGTTGTGACAGGAAGACCGAGCGACCAGCCGGACCGATTCCGCGATTTCGTGATTCGGCGCTCAGATTTCGCAGGGCACCGCGAATCTGCAGCAGCACCCGTTTGAGCAGTTCACGATCCGGTTTGGCAGCCGCAGAGAACTCCACAACCAGAGCCCGCGAACTTTCGGACCACATACCACTGCTGCTCAATGGGAACACCAATTGCGTCCCACCCTGAGGAAGTTCCGTCAACGCTACCCCGCTCTGCCGCTTCGCCTGTTCCGTCACTGCGCGGCAGATCCGCAGGACCGCCTCTGCCCGCTCGTTCACTGCATCAGTCCCCGTCGCCGACTCCATTCGCCAGCCAGCGGCTTCCCGCCGACAGACGCAGGCACGCGAACAACCGAGCACTGTCGGAAGATCAGCTGACAGGATGCCAGCCAGCGCCGACTCCGATGGTGCCCCGTAGAGGGCAGGCAGCATCTGCTCCAAACGCTCGATTCCCGCCCGAAAACGCCTCAGAGCCCCAAGCCGCGAACGACGAAACAGATCCGCGAGGATCTCCACGGCGGATTCCGCAAGGCCAACTGGAATTGCTGTTCCGTAAAGTTCCAGTACCAGCAGCCAGCCCGTCGCGGCCTCAACGCCAAGCGTTTGCCGCAACGCCGACTGTCCTGCGAAACGCTCCTCGAATAACTGCCCCGGCGCGGCCGCTGCAGCTTCCACACGCTCCCGTGTGGGAGCATCCGGTTCCACCTGCAGATCTCCTGCAACGGAACTCCCCGCAGACTCGATCACGGTTCCATCCACGGACCACAGGTCGGCAGTCGTCAGCCCGAAACCGGCAGCCAGTTCTTTAACCGTGAGTGCCGGGAGCAGTTCGTCCGCAAAGCCAGCTGGCTGTCGCCGAACTGCGCTTTCCAGTATCGCCTGCAGCTGTTCCAGCATCGACGGCATTGCATTCCCCTTCCCGCACGCATGCATCCATTCCGCCGTGTTCTATCGGCAGTTTCTGCGTACAGGCTTTCCGGCTGTCTGCAAAACCGGTTCGTCATGCGGAGAAGGCGTTGTGAATGCGGGCTGCAGGATCTGCGGAAGGGGGCGATTCTGTTGCTGCAGCGGCTGAGATTTTTTCCGGGAGGCTTGTCGTTCCCTGCGGACGCATGTCGGGAAAATAGAAACGATTGTGCTGAAGTGGAGGGGTCACCTGTTACTGTCCGACGAAGCCTGCAAACACGCCGGACAATGAACAAACCAACCCCCCCACTTCAGCACAACCGAAGGGAGGAACCTGCGTCTGGTTGCTTAAACACAGGGGATGGAAAATGGTGTCGCGAAAATCTGAGAAAAGTTTTTTACTCAACCGGAACATTCCCGGACCGTAAGCGGTTGATGAAATCGGCAGGGTTTGGTGCGATGCAGGGCCACCGTCCCTCAGGTGATCAGGGAATTCGGCGGAGCGATTGTACCGCCAGCAGAGCCCCTTTCGTTTGCGCTGGTTATGCCTGGCCGTTTGTCAACAACGATTGTCCCGTTTACTCCACAAATGAGCAACTTCCCGCCTCTGCGGAAGATGCGGAACAACCCTGAACTTCTGGCGGCATTCCAGTTGATCGCGGGCGTCTGACAGGGGGCGTGCGTGCCTCTGCTGACGAAGAATTCGGGCAGTGTGCGCGGAGGGTCTCCGTGCCGACAGGCGGGACGGTCAAGGTGGAACATCCCGTGGTTCCCCTTCCCAACGGAATGGAGCAGTTTATGAAATCTTGTGTCAGTCAGTGGGCTTTTGCATTGGCAATTCCTCTTGGTTTCGCCGGGCAGGTTGCTGCCCAGGATCCGGCTTTGGATCAGCCAGTGGCGGTCGAGCAGGCTCCGATGCCGGAGGGGGCGTACATTCAGGACAGCGGCGTTGGAGTCATTTACGATGGCGGTGCCGTTCCTGAGGTGCCCACAACACATCAGGTTCCATCACTTCCAGTACCTGGCTGCGATCCTCTCACAGCGCCGCCGGTTTGGGGCATCCACCCCCAGCCTCTGTACTGCCCGCAGCCAATTCCGGGGATGACACCGCTGTGCTGCCCCACCACGCCCCTGTATCCAACCAGCGGCTTGTGCTGTCTGAATCCGATTCAGCCAACTTCCGGATACTGTCCGCCCCCGATTTCTCCCGCCGGTCCGTGGTGCCCGCCTGCACCTGTGAATCTCCCGGTCGCCACAACTCCGGTTCCTCCGTTGCCGATGTGCACGGGCTACGTTGCGGGGTATCCCTTTTCCACGGCCCCGATTTATTCCAATTCCTGTGCGACGTGGCATCAGGTGCATCCGCTCCGCAAAGACGCATTGTGGCATGTGAGCCCGGGCAACATGTTCCCGCAGCCTCCGATCACTCCGATCGCCAAGGGGAACTACTATTTCCGTCCGTACAACTTCCGCCAGGTGCAGATTGATCAGATGCATGCAGCGCTGTGGACTGGCAATACAGCCGAACCCTACACATCGCCTCTGCTCCCGGAGCTGGCCTCAAAGCTGCACCATTACAAGGCTTCACTCGACAGGGCTCTGTTGCCGTCGATGGGAAGCAGTCAGCCGGCGGTTCCGGGAACACTCGCCCCCCTCGTGCTGCCGTCGCCCTGAGGTGTGTTTCCCTGTGCCCTTGAAATCACATGAATTCAATCGAAGAGGATTCCGCGGTCGAGCACTGCGGAATCCTTTTTTTGTCTGAAGCTCCGGCAGGAACTGCCGTCGCTCGAATTCCCATCTGCAAAAAGCCTGCGTGCGGCTGCTGTAATGCTGTGCCGGCTGCGCAGAATTTTCCGATTACTCCGACCGGAGGTCCCTGCGAACGGGATTCTTCTGCCGCAGCGCGCTTTGAACGCTGCAGCGGATCGTGAGCGTCACCGGTGAGGAGCGATGGCATGTGGGGATCGAGAAATCTGCGGAATCGTCAGCGACGTGCGGTTGTGCGTTCCATTGGAGCCCCCGCTGAACTGCTGGAGTCCCGCGCCCTTCTGGCCGGCAACATCGAAGTTCGCGTCAATGGTGATCATATCCAGTTGCATGGCGATGACGCCGACAACGCGGTCCGCATCCGCCGCGGTACGTCCGGTATCGTTGTGGAGGGGCTGGAAAATACGACGATCAATGGTGGAAATGACGTCGTGCAGATATCGAATGACCCATCCGCACTCAGCGGCAGGCTCTGGATTTTTCTCAATGGTGGCGACGACAAAGCAGTGATTGCATCCGGCATCACAGCACCTCTCGGCTTCCGCGTTTATGGTGGTGATGGCGATGATTCTCTTTCAGCTGTCGGGACGACTTTCCAGCGGCTGGCCGGCTTCTTCGGTGACGACGGCAACGACACTCTTGTGCTGCAGGACTGCGTGATCAACGGCAGCCTGCAGATCTTCGCGGATGCCGGAGATGATCTTGTCAGTCTCACAGGAACGACCATCAACGGCGAAGGGCTCGTCCACACATTCGAGGGCAATGATCGCGTGTCGCTGAACAACGTCGGCGGAGGTGGCCGGGTTGACGTCCGTACCGGAAACGGCAACGACAGCGTGACGGTCCGCAATACCACTCGGGCCGGCCTTCTGAACATCGCCACTCGACGCGGGCAGGATTCCGTGATGTTCGAGGACAATACGTTCAACGGTCCGGTGAATGTGCTCACCGGTGCTCAGAACGATGCTGTGCATCTGCGTGATGGCAGTACGTTCAATGGTCCGTTTTCGGTGAACGGTACCGACAGCCGACGCAATGATTTCGGTGATATTCCCGGCGGAGATCAGTTCAAAGTGGAAACCGGAAACACCTTCAACGCCGGCAGCAGCACACTCAAGTTTGAGGGCAGCGAGATTCCTCCTGCCATTAACACTCGCTACGATGGCACGAACAATGCCGGTGGCCTGATTCGGGATGCCGCCGCGGCCGACAGTGCCGCCTCCGCCCTCGCTGCCGACTTCGCGCTGACCGCCACCGCGAGCTCCGCCCAGTCGGTCAATGGCACCGGCAATGTGCTCATTACCCGCACTCCGGGCATCTCCATCACAGGGAAAACGATCGCTGGCGCGACGGTAACCGTCGATGCTGACAATGACGGCGAGTTTGATGACGGAACTGCCACCGCAGATGCGTCCGGCAACTACGCTGTGACTACCACGCTCACTCGAACAGACCTGTATACGTCTGTCGAAGGCAACGATGGCCTGACCGGACGACGCTCCGTAAAGGTGCGGGGGGCTGTGGCGGATGTCGGACAAAGAGACGTCTCCGTCGAAGTGGACTATGTCACGGGATCCGTAGTGGAATTCACGTCAGAACTGGGCACCTATTATCTGGAGCTGTTTGACCAGCAGGCTCCGGGTGTCACTGCCAACTTTCTGAAGTACACGAACCCGCAGAACGGCGAAGCCAGTGGCCGCTACACGAACAGCATCATTCATCGTTCGGTGAGCAACTTCGTGATTCAGGGCGGCGGCTTTACCATCGACGGCGGGGTGATTGACGAAGTGCCCCTCGATCCTTCTGTGACCGGTGAATTCTCAACACAGCGTCCCAACATCAAGGGCACAATCTCCATGGCCCACGCCGGCGACCCCGACGTGCTGACCAGCCAGTGGTTCGTCAACACCGTCGACAACCCCAGCCTCGACGATTTCGATGGTCGTCGACACACCGTCTTCGGAAGACTGGTGGGCAACAGTCAGACGGTTGTCGATGCCATCGCCGCACTGGCCAAAACCAACCTCAATTCACAGTCCGGCTCCGGTGCCCTTGGCGAAGTTCCGCTGCGAACGCCCTTCACAGAATTCTCTCGCTCACTCACCGGCACTGTTTCCACCAACGCCAACAGTACACGCCTCATCGGCACCAATACGAAGTTCATCACGGAACTTAAAGGAGCCCTGTTCGGGCTGCGGTCGCGAATTCAAATCAACGGACAGACGTTCTTTGTTGCTTCGATCGACAGTGATACCGAACTGACACTCTCTCAGGCTCCCACCTTCTCTGCCGTCAACGTCTCCGCCAAAACCGACTTCCAGGATTCCAGCTTCGTCAAGTTCACAACCGTGCGGCAGATCTTCACATGATCCGTCGCGGCGGAATCACTTTTTCAGCGATTCCGCTGACAGAACGAGTTCCCCGGTGTCCAGTTCGCCGTCGGCAGGAATCACCAGTTTCAGCTGGCCTCGATCGAGCACTTCCACGGTGCTGCTCCGACGGACCTGCTTCAAATACCCCACTCGCTCCTGCCACACCCGGAATGTCCATTCGCCCGCCGGGAGTTTTGGCAGGCTGAAACGGCCGTCCGCATCGGTAACGGCAGCGTAGGGATGATCCAGCACCAGCAGCCAGGCCTTCATCCATGGATGAATTGAGCAGTCCACACGTGCCGGGAGTTGTTCGGCTTTCTTCAGTGTCCGTTCCAGCGGCATCCCGTGCGGAATCACATCGTTGAACGGTGTTGAACGCTTCAAATACACCGCAGCATTGTGAGCCACGGGGTCAGAATTCACCAGTTGCAGCACGCCACCGGTCCGCAGCACCGCCACCCGCGGCTCAAACCGACACCCCCTGTTGTCCAGCTTCACCGGAGCCGGCGATTCTTTGAGTTCCGGATGAATGGGCACCGACGACCGCGAGTCCAGCCAGACCACAACATTTTGCACCCCCCGACTTTTGCTGCTGATCAGGAGCGATTCATCGGTCAAACCATTGGCCCCGCAAACCTCTGCATCCCGCTCGATCACAAGGGGTTGGGGCGTGGGGATTGTGCCCGTCCAAAGGAACTGGCCTTTGAGCCTTCCCCATGCTTCCTGTGCGTTTACCGTTGCGGTCAGGGGGGCAGTGAACAGCAAAATGCATGTTGCGAAGAGAAAAACTCTGAGCATCGCTACTGCCTTTTTTCCATATTTCCATGCGGACTTTTTGTCCCGCGAACGGCGAAACGGGTAATGTTCGAGTTTTTTCGGATTTTTTCAAGAAATTCGCAGTGGAAATGCGCAGTCCCAGGCCATTTATCGTTTCTGAAGCGTACAGGCGACAAAAGTGCGTTCAGCAGTCGCGAGGGTTTTGCAGGGTTTCGGGTTGCCAGCCACGAAAGCCGCTTTTCCCCACAATTGTGTGACGTCGAGACAAGCCCCCTGAATCACCCTGCTTTTGTCGCCCGATTTTTCTCTCTGATGCTTCCCGGTTCTTCAGCTGGACAGGGCCAAAACATGGATTCCTTTTGGTATTGAACGGCCTTTTCGTCACCTCTGAGATTCATCCGTGTGATCCGGTGCTCTCTCTGTTCAGCATGCGATGTTGTTTTACCACGGATCACGTGGATTTCAGGGCCAAATGACAGCCACAGCGTCGCCCAAAGACGCAGCAGCTGTCCCGACATGGCGGTTTCCAGACAGGAGCTGCGAACTGGGGTTCGTCGCGCTTTGGGGCCTGCGGAGGCGTTTGTGGGGCGTTTGCAGAGCGTTCTGCGGATGTCGTCGGGGTTCAGGCCGAAAAGTGCGGGCACTCGCGTCAATCGCACTCCCCCGAAGGGCACTGCTGCACGCCTGGTTCACACCGAATACGCAGCGTGCAGCTGAGAACTGCCCTTACAGGGCGAAGCTGCCTTGGGCGACCTGACCTG
>CAZLOQ010000013.1:22553-52236 GCA_964561125.1 uncultured Chitinophaga sp.
AGAGGTGCTGCGTCAGCAGGTGCCATGCACCTGAATCCCGAACCTGAGCCCTCCGGGCTCGTGGAGGACGACCCTGTGGGGCCTGCGGAGGCGTTTGCAGAGAGTTCTGCGGATGTCGTCGGGGTTCAGGCCGAAAAGTGCGGGCACACGCGTCAATCGCACTCCTCCGAAGGGCACTGCTGCACACCTGGTTCACACCGAACACGCAACGTGCAGCTGAGAACTGCCCTTACAGGGCGAAGCTGCCTTGGGCGACCTGACCTGGCATTTCATGCCAGGCTGAGAGAGCTGGCCTTACAGGCCGAAAACGCACATGCGTCAAGAGGTGCTGCGTCAGCAGGTGCCATGCACCTGAATCCCGAACCTGAGCCCTCCGCACGTCAAAAAGGTGCCATGCACCTGACTCCCCTGGTTCACACCGAACACGCAGCATTCGGTTGAGAACTGCCCTTACAGGGCGAAGCTGCCGGGGGTGACCTGACCCGGGATTTCGTGCCAGGCTGATGGACTTGGCCTTACAGGCTGTAAACAAACATCCGCCAGGAGGTGCCATGAAGAGGTGCCATGGAGACGGAGCAGCTGACCCGCCATTGCGGTGTCCAGTCAGGACATCCTTTGCTGCCCGGCACTCCGGGGCCTGGATTTGACATTCTCGTCCGTCCGCATATGCTCACCTGCACTCCACCCGCCGCACACCAAAAATCTTCCGCGGTGATTCTTGTGTCAGGACAGCAGGATGATTTCCTACAGCCAGCGGCTGAATCAGCGAATTCAACACACGCGTACCCCAGCCCTTGTGGGTATTGACCCTCGTTTTGACTGGCTTCCACAGGAATTTCAGCAGCGTGCTCACGCCCATGCCGGTGGCACGCGAGTGGCTATGGCGAAAGCGTTCCTTGAATTCTCCTTCGAACTGCTCAATCTGGTTGCGCCACTGGTGCCGGCCGTGAAACCCCAGGCTGCCTTTTTCGAGCAACTTGGTTTGCCTGGTCTGGCGGCACTTCACGCCGTGATGTCGACTGCTCGCCGGCTGGGACTGATCGTCATCGCCGACGCCAAACGAGGCGACATCGGCTCCACCGCCGAAGCTTACGCCGACGGCTGGCTCGCCGGAAGCGACCCGGATGCGGCCGCGTGGCCCGCCGACGCACTGACCATCAACCCGTGGCTGGGCACCGATTCACTCCAGCCCTTCGTGGACATTGCCGCCCGACGTGGTGCCGGGTTGTATGTGCTGGTGCGCACCAGCAACCCTGGTGCGGCGCAGTTTCAGGACCGCAGCAGCGACGGTGTTCCTCTTTATCAGACTGTTGCCGACGTTGTCACACAGCTCAACACATCCAGTCGCTCTGCCGACGAGCACTGGGGTTCCGTCGGTGCCGTGGTCGGCGCTACATGGCCCGCTCAGCTGACGGCGCTCCGCGCTCAAATGCCCGGCGTTCCCTTCCTTGTGCCCGGATATGGTGCCCAGGGTGGCACGTCCGCAGACACTGCAGGAGCATTCACCCCGGACGGACTCGGAGCAATCGTCAACAGCTCCCGCGGCATCAACTTCGCCTGGCGCCGCAAACCCTTTTCAGAACAGTTCGGCGAACAGCGCTGGCAGGAAGCGGTCGTTGCGGCCGTCCACGAAATGATCGCTGATCTCGCCGCCAATACTCCGGCTGCAAGCCTGCAGTCGTCCTGATTCCCGTCTTCAACGCAGAAGGTAACCCTCCATGACTCCGCCCCGCAGCCTGCTGACTCTGCTCCTTGGCCTTACACTGCTTCATGGACTTCCGGCCTTCGCCGACGAGCCGGCGAAACCCGCTGCTCAGGCCGAAAAGCCGCCCGCAAAGACACGCGTCGACTGGGCCGGGATCGTGCTCAAAGGCAGCCTCCCCGAAGCAGCTTCTGCCCCCGGAATGTTCGGCAGCCCGCCCGATTCCCTTCCCTCAATTCTTGATCGCCTCAACAAAGCGGCTGGCGATAAGGCCATTCACGGTGTGCTGCTGGACATTCGCAGCCTCGAAATCGGCTGGGCGCGGCTCCACGAACTTCGCATCGCCATCGCTGCCGTCAAAGCCGCCGGCAAACCCGTCTGGGCCCGCATGAACGACGCTGACAACAAACAGTATCTCCTTGCAGCCGCCTGCGACCGGATTCTGATGCCCGAATCCGGAACCCTCGCACTCACCGGTCTCCGCGCTGAAGTCACGTTCTACCGCAACCTGTTTGATATGCTCAGCATTCAGCCGGACATGCTCCGCGTAGGAGCCTTCAAGTCTGCTGCCGAACCCTACACGCGAACGGAAATGAGCCCTGAGTTTCGCCAGGAGATGGAAGAAATCCTCGATGACCACTACCGCGATATGGTCGCTCAGGTCGCCACCGCCCGCAAACTGACCGAAGAACGCGTCCGTGAGATCATCGATGTCGGCCTCATCCCCGCCACTGAAGCCAGAAACCTCGGACTCATCGACGTCCTCGCCTACGAAGATCAGCTCAAATCCCTCATTGCCGCCGACAACACGCAGCTCGATGTGCGGATCCGCGAAGACTACCGCAAGGAAAAGGGCTCCACAGAACTGGACCTGTTCTCCCTGATGAAGATGCTGTCCGGTCCCAAACCCGCCGCTGGCAGCCGTCAGCCGCGGATCGCGGTGCTCACTCTCGAAGGTTCCATCACCGCCGGGAGTGACCCCTCATCACTCCTCAGCGGCGGTGGCGGTATCAATTCCGATCGCATCGTCCCCATCATCCATAAACTCGCCGAAGACGAAAACGTCAAGGCCATCGTGCTGCGTGTCGACAGTCCCGGCGGCAGCGCTCTCGCCAGTGACCTCATCTGGCGAGCACTGGAAAGCAGCGGTAAACCCGTCGTCGCCAGCATGGGCGATGTGGCCGCCAGCGGGGGCTATTATATTTCCATGGGGGCCGAGGCCATCTTCGCAGAACCCGGCACGGTCACCGGCTCCATCGGCGTTCTGGGCGGCAAAATTGCCATCGAAGGGCTCATGAACAAACTCGGCGTCACCACCTCCGTGATCAGTCGTGGAAAAAACAGCGGCGTCATGAGCATGACCACCGGCTTCACAGACTCCGAACGCGCCGCCATGCAGAAAATGCTCAACGAAACCTACGACCAGTTCACCAAAAAAGCAGCTGCCGGAAGACGCATGGAACACGCCGCCCTCGAATCGCTCGCCCGCGGACGTGTCTACACCGGACGCCAGGCAAAGGAAATCGGACTCGTCGACCACCTCGGAACGCTTGCCGATGCCATCGCCCACGCGCGCACGCTTGCCGGTGACACCGCAGGCAAACTGGAGCTGGAACAACTGCCCCCCGCCGCCAGTCCGCTTGAGGGACTCCTTGGACAACGCGCAGCTTCCAAACCACCCCTCGCCGAAGTCCTGCAGCTGCTGCCATACTCCCTGCACGCACCACTCCAGCACCTGCCGGCTCTTGAACTGCTCCACAAAGAACCAGTGCTGCTCATGCTGCCCTTCCACCTGCAAGTCCGCTGATTGTTTCGATCCTCCGGCAAGGCAGCACCGCTCTCCGACTCCTTCTTCCTGCAGAGCTCTTCCATGACGCCCGCCAAACCAGTCACTGCAACAGTCCTGCCTGCCACTCTTTTCCTTGCAGTCGTCGCCTGGGCCGGGCTCACAGCCCGCGCCCAGGATGCGTCTCCCCCAAACGCTGCACAAACCACCATCAACGACAAAATCCAGACGCTCAATCAACAACTCGAAAAACAGTTCCTCGCAGAACTTGAAACACTCCCCACACCCACAGCAGATACCCCACGGGCTGCGGCCGTGGAACAGCATTCCCGCCGGGGTGATCTGCAGATGTACCTCGCCCGCTTCGCAGACGCCGAAACCTCCTATCGGCGGATGGTCGAACTGGATCCCGCCCTGGACGCCTCCCACTGGCGACTTGGGATCGCCTGCTTCTTCGCCAGTCATCCCCAGGCCGGCGCCGACCAGTTTGAGAAATACCACAGCTTCGACAGCGTCGATCGCGAAAACGGCATCTGGAGATACTTCTGCCACTACCGCGCCTCCGGCAAGGACGCCGCCCGCAAACAGCTTCTGCGCTACGACACCGACGACCGGCCACCGTTCCGGGAAGTCTACCAGCTCTTCCAGGGCACCCTGTCTGCGGAACAGGTTCTCAAAACCGCCTCCGCTGCCGCGCAAAACACTCGCGCCCAGCGACTCTTCTACTCCCATCTCTACGTGGGCCTGAACGCCAGCCTCGAAGAGGATCATCAGACCGCCATTCACTCCCTCGAACAGGCCACCCTCAACGACTGGCCCCGCAACGCCGGATACGGCCCCCGTTACATGTGGCACGTCGGCCGACTCGAACTCAACCGACTCAGAACTGCCGCAACAAAATGACTTCAGGCTGAATTTCGGCAGGGCGAAGCTCCTGCTGAGCCCCGCACCCCGCAGGAACTCCATTCATGGCTCAACCCTGCTCCTTCCGGATCACCTTTGATCGACCCGATCGCCGCTATGCCGGAGGCGACACGATTCGCGGGAGCGTTCAGATCCTTGTCAGCAGTCCCGTCAAATCCGCCGGAATCCGGCTCACCCACTGCTGGCGCGCCCACGGCATCGGCAACCCGCACGAGCAGACACTGCAAACACTGCAACTGGCCGAACCGGAACTCCTCCAGCCCGGCCAGGAACTCAATTTCGACTTCAATGTCATCGCCCCCAAAGAGCCGCTCACCCAACGCGGCAGCCTGTTCGCTGTCGATCACTATATTCAGGTGAGTGTTCCCGTTGCCTGGGCCATTGATCCCACCGCCGAAGAAGACTACATCCTTGAACCCGGTGACGTACCCGATCAACTCCCCCAGTCGCGTCAGAAAATGACCCTCGCGCCGTCCTGGCAGAGCTCCAGCCAGACAACCGCTTCTCTCGGTGGCTTAATCGGATGTCTGATCGCAGTTGTCGTCCTCGCCGTCATCGTCGGTGTTTTCTTCGCTGAACCACGGATCCCCGCTGTCCTGACCGTCATCTCCCTCGTCGTGTTTGCATACTTCGCCATCCGCCGGCTGATGCTCAAACGCCGACTGGGAACCGTGGAACTCATCATCCCGCACCTCGTGACTGCCCCCGGCGAACCCTGGCTCGCGGAACTCAGATTTCTCCCTCCGCGGGACCTCAGAATCAACGGCATCACGCTCACACTCCAGGCCGTTGAATCCACGGTCTCCGGCAGCGGTTCCGATAGAAAAACGCATCGCCGCACCGTCTACGAACAGGTCATCCCGCTGCGGGAAACCGAGCTGCTCCCCGCCGGCGAACGGATCCACGAACGACTGCTCATGACCTTCCCCGAAACCGCCATGCTGAGCATCGAAGCGGGAGAGAACAGAGTTCGCTGGGCTGCCATCGTGCGCATCGATATCCCCGGCTCGCCCGACTGGACCGACACCATTCCTCTGCAAGTGCTGCACTCCACCTTCGCCAGCCACATTCCGCCCGCTGAAGAATTGCTCCCGCACCGTCACGTCGCAGGCCGGCCGACCAGCACCGCAGACCCCGCTGCAGTTCGGTTCGCTCCAGAGCGGTTCACCACACATACATCGCCCGCCAGTACCGACACTGTCGCCTCGAATACCCCGACCAGCACCATCGCCGCTGTGCTTGCAGAAATCAACTCCCACAGTCCCCACAGCAGCGCCCGCGCCAGCGTGATTCGCCGGACCGTGGGACAGCGACTCGCTGTGTCCGTCACGATCAGCCGCGTTGCCAGTACCATCGGGGCTGCAGACGACGATCCCCTGTATGCCGGTGGCGTCACCGTCGAGGGCACTATCGACGGAACACGCCAGGCCATCCGCATCATCGCTCTCGCGTCCGCTGCCGCCGCCATCAGGGAACTACCGCAGGACGCTTCATGGCAGGCCGAAGTGGAACTCATCGACTGGGACACCCTGTACCACCGTATCAACGCGCGGCAGCTGCCCTGACCATCTCTCGAAAATTCTGCCCTCCCTGGAAACTCGATATGCACCTGCGACCTGCCAGCCATTGGTTTGTGTTGTGTCTGCTTTTCACCAGCAGTCTCTCTGCACCGGCATTTGCTGCAGACGATCTGTTCACGGCACAGGTGGCTCCGCTGCTGCAGCGCAAATGTCTAGCCTGTCACAACTCAGAAGACCGCAAAGGCGAGTTCTCACTGCAGACGTCCGCTGAACTGGCTGCTTCGGGAATGATCCAGCCCGGAGCTCCCGACGACAGCCAGCTGCTCCACGAAGTCCTCCCGCACAACGGACAACCGCCTGCCATGCCGCGGGACGGTCAGCCATTGTCCACGGCCGAAACCGAACTCCTGAAACGCTGGATTGCCGCTGGCGCTGCCTGGCCCGAAGGCGTCACGCTGCACGCGGCCGTGGTGGAAGATTTCAATTGGTGGTCATTCCAGCCGCTCGGGACCATCACGCCCCCGCTGCTGACCGATGCCGCGGCAACCGCCTGGATTCGCAACCCGGTCGATGCGTTCGTCCTCGAAGCCATGCGCAGACACGGCCTGCAGCCGTCTCCGGAAGCCGATCGCCGGACACTCATTCGCCGGCTCAGTTTCGATCTTACGGGACTGCCACCAACACCCGAAGAAGTCGACGCCTTCGTGAATGATCCCGCAGCGGATGCCTTCGAGCGACTGGTGGATCACCTGCTGGACTCGCCGCAGTACGGCGAACGCTGGGCAAGGTACTGGCTCGACGTCGTCCGCTACGCCGACACCTGCGGCTACGACAAGGACAAGCTGCGTCCCAACGCATGGCCCTATCGGGACTACGTGATCAACGCTTTCAACTCCGATAAACCTTACGGGCGATTCGTGGAAGAACAGCTGGCCGGGGATGTGCTCTATCCAGGTGTCCCGGATGGAATTCTCGGACTGGGCTTCATCGCTGCCGGACCGTGGGATTTCATCGGCCATGTTGAAGTCCCCGAGGCGAAGTTCGACGGACAGGTGGCTCGTAATCTTGACCGCGACGATATGGTCTCCGGCACACTCAACGCCTTCTGCAGTCTGACCATCCAGTGTGCGCGCTGCCATAATCACAAATTCGATCCGTTCACTCAGGAACACTATTACAGCCTGCAGTCCGTCTTCGCCGCTGTCGACCGCGCGGATCGCCCGTGGGATGCCGACCCGGCCGTCGAACAGCGCCGCCGCGAACTCACCCGGATACGGCTGCAGGCCATTAAGGGACGTGACGAGCTCCGGGCGGCCATGCGTCGCGAAGGGGGCAGCGCTCTCGAAGAACTGGAAGCCGAAGTCGCCCGCCTGAAACCGCTCGCTGAACCACCTGCCAAAAAGCCGGAATTTGGTTACCACAGCAGCATCGCAGGCACAGCCAGCGAACAGAAATGGGTGCAGGTGGATCTGCAGGAAGACCGCCCGGTGCGTTCCATCGTGCTCCACCCCTGCCACGACGAATTCGGAGGGATCGGTGCGGGCTTCGGTTTCCCGGTGCGATTCCGCATCGAAGTTGCCGACGCGGCAGGTGCAGCACAGTCGCCACCCGTCTTCCGTACCGTGCTCGATCAGACAGCCGCAGATACAGCAAACCCCGGGCTGACTGCTGTCACCGCTGCCGTGGATGGCAGTGTGCGACTGCTCAAAGTCACCGCTGTGAAGCTCGCCCCCCGCTCGAATGATTACATCTTCTCACTCGCCGAACTCGAAGCCCTCGACGCCGACGGAAAAAATCTCGCAGCCAGTGCCCGTGTCCAGGCTCTGGATTCCATCGAAGCCCCGCCCCGCTGGAGACAGTCCAATCTGACCGACGGGATCTGGCCGGCTGCCGCCGATCCGGCTGCAGCGGCTGCCTTCCGCATCGCCAGTGAACAGCTGCAGGAGCGCATGCAGGAACTGCTCACTGAAGAACGCCGCAAACAGCAGACACAGTTCGCCGACACCATTGCCGCAGCCGATAAGGAGCTCGCCGCCCTGCCCCCCGGTCGCATGGTTTATGCTGCCGCCACCCACTTCACCCCGCAGGGCAATTTTCAGCCGACACAGGGCCGACCTCGCGATATCCGCGTTCTCCATCGCGGCAACGAATCACAGCCCCGCCAGGAAGTCAGTCCCGGTACCGTGCCGCTCCACAGCCAGGACGCATGGCAGTTTCCGCTGGCTGCCGACCACAGTGAAGGGGACCGCCGCGCTGCACTCGCCAAATGGATCACTCGCCCCGATCACCCCCTCACCTGGCGTTCCATCGTCAATCGCGTCTGGCAGGCGCACTTCGGTCGAGCCATTGTTGACTCGCCCAATGACTTCGGCCGCATGGGACAGCTGCCAACCCACCCCGAACTGCTCGACTGGCTCGCCACCGAATTCCTTCGCAACGGCCAGTCCTTCAAGGCCCTCCATCGCCTGCTGGTCACCAGCAGTACCTGGAAACAGTCCTCGCAGATCTCACCCCGGCACCTGCGGATCGATGCCGACAACCGCTGGCTCGCGCGCATGCCCCGCCGCAGACTCACCGCCGAAGAACTCCGCGACGCTGTGCTGGCCGTGAGCGGTCGGCTGAACCTCGAAATGGGCGGCCCCGGCTTCTACCTGTTTGAACTGGAAAAAACGGATCACTCGCCCCACTACGAATATCACAAATTCAACCCGGATGACCCGAAGTCGCACCGCCGCAGCATCTACCGCTTCATCGTCCGCTCACAGCCTGATCCCTTCATGACCACTCTCGACTGCGCGGACTCATCTCAAAGCACACCGCGACGACACGAAACCACAACCGCTCTCCAGGCACTCTCGCTGCTCAACAACCGTTTCAATCTCGCTATGGCCGCACACTTTGCCCGTCGACTTGAACAGGCCAGTGACAATCCCGAAGATCGCGTCTCGCTGGCGTTTGAGCTGGCTGCAGGCCGTCCACCCGAGGCCGACGAGCTCCAGTCACTGCTGACCTTCGCCGGCCAGCACGGACTTCCGGCACTCTGCAGACTGCTGCTCAACCTGAACGAATTCGTCTTCGTGGAATGACGGAACTGATCAGCACGTCGGCGGATCATGCATCTGCGTCTGTGAACCAGCGGCCTTCAATCAGCACGTCGGTGTCGAGACGCTGCACCGTGACGGAATTCAGCTGGCAGAAATCCGGGACACTGGAGCGACCGTTGCCGGCGACGGCGGAGCGGGGTTGGGTGCCGCCGAGGATTTTGGGGGCGACGAAGACGTGCACTTCATCGACAGCCTGACTGTCGAAGAAGGCACCAAGCAGGGCGGGGCCGGCTTCGACAAGCACGTGTGTGGCGCCGCGTCGCCCCAGTTCTTCCAGCGCTATGCGCGGGGGGATTTGATCGGGGCTGTCGACGGCGAAGATCTGAACTCCCAGCCCCCGCAGTCGGTCGCGCTGGATTTGACTGCAGCGGTTCGAGACGCATACGAGCACCGGAGCTTCGCTGAGCGACTGGATCAGACGGGAGGTGGCGGTGACGGCAGTCCCGCCGGGATCGAAGACGACGCGGAGCGGCGTGCGCGGCCCGGGTGGGCGGGCAGTGAGCAGCGGGTTGTCGGCGCGGACGGTGCCTGCACCGGTGAGGATTGCATCGACACGGCCGCGGAGTGTGTGCACCGCCGCGCGGGATGCGGGCGACGAGATCCACCGGGAGTGCCCGGAATCGCAGGCGATCCGCCCATCAAGGCTCATCGCCCATTTGGCGTGTACCCATGGACGTTGTTGCAGCATGTGCCGTCGGAAGGGGGCGATAGTGGCTTCCGCCTGCTTCTGGCAGAGGCCGACGTCCACGATCACTCCGGCCTCCCGGAGCTGTTGCAGGCCGCGACCGGAGGCATGCGGGGCCGGGTCGGGGCAGCCCACGACCACACGGCGAAAACCAGCCTGAAGAATGGCTGCCACACAGGGCGGCGTCTTCCCGTGGTGGCTGCAGGGCTCCAGGGTGACGAACAGATCCTGACCGGCAGTCCTTCCGGCGGCCGCCTGAATCGCATGAATCTCGGCGTGCGGACCGCCGAAACGGGAGTGCCAGCCTTCAGCGATGAAGTCCCTTTCGGGGGACACGATGACGGCGCCGACCTGAGGATTGGGTTCCACGAAGCCGAAGCCTCGGCCGGCAAGCTGCAGGGCGTGATGCATGACGGCAGTATCAGAGTCGAATCGCACGGTCAGATTCCCGGGATCGACTGGCCGTCCATATCGAGCAGTTCGCGGAGCCGGCGGATGGCACGCAGATAGCGCATACCGGCCGCGGGGGGGCTGAGTCCCAGCGCGGCGGCCACTTCGCTGTTTCCCAGATGTTCAAAATGCCGCATCATGATAATTTCGCGATCGGTGTCATCCATCTGTTCGATGGCGGCCAGAAATCGATCCTGGAGTTCTTTGCGGAGTGCGGCGGCGGCAGGGGTGAGTTCGGCGTCCTGAAGGAGCGCTGCCAGATCAGCAGCGGACTGATCGTCAGACCCCAGCCCGGAAAAGTTCTGTTCCCGATCAACCGATCGCCGACGGGCAGTACGGTGTCGGCGATGCATGTCGATAATGCGGTCTTTGGCAAGTTGCCGCAGCCAGAGGTGAAAGGGCATCGTGGGGTTCTGGAGGTATCCCGTGAGACGCTGAGAGGCTTCCAGCATCACATCCTGCACCACGTCACTCGCGTCGACGCGGCGAGCCACAGCCTGATCGAGTCGCATCTGGATCATTCGCCGGACGGCTTCGCGGTGCCGGTCCATGAGACGATTGACAGCGGCAGCATCTCCGTCGGCCACATCCCGGAGCAGGTCCTGGGTTTTGTCGGATTCGGGCCACATGGACGGGAAGCTTTCGTTGCGGGGAGCAGACACGGATGAAACAGGAGCGGGCGCTGGTTTCAGTCGGATGCGGTGCGTCGCAGAAACCTGTAGACGCCACCTTCCCCCTCTTCCGGCAGGGAAGAGGGGAGAACGGTTCCGAGGTGGCGTGTGCCCTTACTTCTCTACGTCGAATGCATAGGCGGTTGTCGACCGATATGTGTCGCCGGGTTTGAGAATTGTGGTGGGGAATTCCGGGTGGTTGACGGAATCCGGATAGTGCTGTGTTTCGAGGCAGAGTGCGCTGCGGTGAGGGTAGGGCTTACCGCCTTTTCCGGCCTGATCCTTCAGAAAGTTGCCGGAGTAGAACTGGATGCCGGGTTCTGACGTGTAGACACGCATGCGACGTTTTGAGGCGGGGTCGACGAGTTCTGCGGCGAAAGCGAGTTCTTCACCGGCAGCACGCCGGATGACAAAGTTGTGGTCGTAGCCGAGTGCTGCGGTTTTGGCAACGGCTTCGATACGGGCACCGATGCGTGTGCGTTTGGTGAAGTCCAGATCGGTTCCGGCGACCGGAGCAATCGTGCCGGTGGGGATCAGGGTGTCGTCGGTGGGAGTGAATGAATCGGCGTTGAGCAGGAGTTCGTGGTTGAGCACGGTGGGGCTGCCTTCGCCTGCGAGGTTGAAGTAGGCGTGGTTGGTGAGGTTTACCGGAGTGGCTTTGTCGGTGACGGCGGTGTAGCTGATGGTGATGCGGTTGGAGTCAGCCGGGATGAAGTAGGTGACCGTGACCTCCAGTTTTCCAGGATAGCCTTCGTCGCCGTCGGGGCTGATGACACTGAACTTCACGCCCTGACCGCTGGCCGAGGACATGGGTTCAGCTTTCCAGATGAGTTTATCGAGGGCTTTGTCGAGTCCGCCGTGGAGGTGATTGGGTTCGTTGTTGATGGCGAGCGTGTATTCGCGGCCGTCGAGCTTGAAGCGACCTTTGGCGATGCGATTGCAGACCCGACCGGTGGTGCAGCCGAAGTACTGGTTGCCGTCGGATTCGTAGCCGGTGACGCTGTCGAAACCGAGCAATACGTCGGCGAGTTTCCCGGTGCTGTCGGGGACCATCAGGCTGACGAGTGTGGCGCCGCGGGTCATGATTCTGGCAGAGAAACCGGACTTGTTACCGATCGTGTGCAGTTCAACGGGGACACCGTCCTTTGTTTTGCCAAAACTTTCCGCAGCAGGCTGGGCCGCGGTGGCCAGCGATGTCATGAGCAGTACTCCTGTGAGCAATCCATTGAGAATTCGCATGGTTGATTTGCCCTGTTAAGCAGGTTCCGTCTGTGTCGCGGGAGTGGTGGTGCAACCGGCGTGGAACAAACGGCGGGCTGATGGTGGAAGATGCTGCGGGTGCGGCAGCAGCCCGGATTGCCGGCGTGCCCGCTGCGGGGATTATCAGTTGTTCCGGGCGCGGCCACAAGTCAGCCGGGGGTGGCGGGGGCAGAATGGCGGGAGTGGGGTTCAGTCGGCGACAACCACGGTGTTGCAGACTTTGTCAACAAGTCGCCGATGGTCGCTGGAGAAAATGAAGAAAAGGTCGACCAGCGCTGCGATTCCCCCAAGTATCGGCACACAAAAACTGACGAGATTCGGCAGCAGTTCGCGGCCAAACATCTGCAGGAACCCCACCGGAAGCCCTGTCGTTGTGTCATACACTGTCAGCCCGAAGAGTTTCTTCCCGATGGATTTTCCCTGACAGAAGAGAATGATCTGGAAGACAACAAAGCTGATTGTCCCGGCGAACAGCAGCCCGATCCCCGCGAAGAGGGCGGCTGGCCCTTCTGAATCTGCATTCGCTCCGCCGACCGCCACCATCGCGGTCCCTGGAAGGATGACAATGAAAGCCAGGAATGCATCAACGATGCGTGCCACCAGTCGAGTCACTGGGTTGGCACCGGTTAAAGATGTGGCCCGAGTGGAACCGCCGACACCGGCAGTTCTCGGAGGCTCCCAGGGGTTGAGAGGGTTCTGCGCCAGCGATTTTCTCGGGGGGCGACCTTTGGCGCTCGGTGTGGCAGAAAAAACGTCGGCAAAATCGCCTGCGTCGTCTTCCGAAAGAGACTCGCCATCCCAGTCATCAAAGAGCGGATCAGGTTTTGGCGGGGCGACTTTCTTTGCCGGCGGGACCGCCATGGGCGGAGTTGGGAGCGGGGCTGGTGGCCGGGTTGCAGACGCTGCCGGTCTGGGCGGAACAGCGGGGAGCCGCGACTGGGGCGGTGCGGGGGGAGGCGACTGGTGCATGGGTGGCGGGGGCGCCGGCGCGCGCGGAAATGCAGGTGCCTGAGCCCGGGGCGGTGCAGGAAATGCCGCCGCTGCCGAGGGTGGAGCGGCTTTCGGCGATGGGGCGGCTTTCGGCGATGGGGCGGCTTTTGCTGGTGGAGCCGCAGTCGCTGGTGGAGCCGCAGTCGCTGGTGGAGCGGTCGGCCGGGTGATTGTTGGTAAGCCTGTCTGGTCTGGCTTTGGCGGAGCCGGCGGCACCTGAATCGCGCCGCGACAATCCGGACAGCGGACCTTCTTTCCGGCCAGACTGTCGTTGATGTTGCCCTCCCACGTGCAGATGCAGCGAACGCGGATGGACACGAAGAACGCTCCTGAGCGGCAGACGGGCGGGGGCTGGACGGGAAGGCGGGATCACAATCGGGACTGCTGAGGATACCTTCTACGGGACGAATTCGCGAGCAAACATGTGGAAATCTCATGACAGTGTGGCGGGGCGCGGGACGATTGTGACGAACAGATGCGGAATGGCAGAGTGGTTGCAGAAGGGAGCCGGGGCTGACGGTGTTCGGAGGATTTTGCAGCTCCGGAGCGTCCCGGAGAGATTTGTCGTTCCCGCTCGCTTCGCTCGGTTGGTTCCGCTCCCGCCTCCCTGTATGATCTTCACAATCCGCGGTGGTTCCCTGCTCTCAGCCAACTCCGTCCACCGCCCTCCTTCCGCTGGCCAAACTTCGCCATTATGGACGAACTTCACCACGAATGCGGTATTGCTGCTGTCTATCATCTCAATACCGGTGGCCTGAGCCCGCTCATTCCAAAACTTCGCCGGCCCGATCGATCGGTCGTGGATCCGGCCTCTGAAGATCCCGCGACCGTCCGCAACCGCGCCTCCCGGCTTGTCCCCGGAATGCTGCTCGATATGCAGAACCGCGGGCAGCTGGCCGCAGGAATCACCAGCTTCAGCGCCAGCCGCCTGCAGCTCATTCAAACCCACAAGGACGTTGGCGGAGTGGCAGAAGTCTTCCGCATGAATCACGAAGACCGCTATAAACAGCTCATGGCTGAACATGCCGGTCAGGCGGCCATCGGACATGTCCGTTATGCCACCTGCGGAAAAGATGATCCCACCTACGCTCAGCCCTTCGAACGTCATCACATCGCCCGCTCCAAATGGTTCAGCTTCGCCTTCAATGGTCAGCTTGCTAACTATCTCGAATTGCGTGAAGAAATTCTTCAGACCACCGATTTTCATCTCACGCGGGAAACCGACACCGAAGTACTCAACCACCTGATCTCGCACGAACTTTCCGTCGACCCTGAAATCACCCCGGTCGCTCTCCTGCAGAAAATCGCTGCCCGCGTCGACGGGTCATGGAACATCGTCTTTCTCAATGCCCGCGGACAGATGTTCGTTTCCCGCGATCCGCTCGGCATGCGACCGCTCTGCTGGGCCCACGAAGGCTCCCTGTTCGCCGCTGCCAGCGAAAGTGTCGCTCTCACACATCTGGGCTTCGCAGACGAAAACGTGCACAGCCTGGCACCCGGACATGTGCTGGTTGTTGACGGCAACTCCGTTTCGATCCACAAATACGCCGAAAGCCCCGCTCAGGCACACTGCTTTTTCGAATGGATTTATTTTGCGAATGCCGGCAGCACTTTCGACGGCGCCAGCGTCTACCTGTCGCGTAAAAAGCTGGGCGAAGAGCTGGCAGCCCGCGAAACCATTCCAGTCGGCGACGACCTCATTGTCGTTCCGGTGCCCGACACCGCCAAGGCCGCCGCCGACAGCATGGCCTTTCGCCTTAAAGTGCCCTCCCTCGAAGGACTCATTCGCAACCGCTACATCGGCCGCACCTTCATCGAAGGCAACAACCGCGCCGACAAAGTCCGCATGAAATACACACCGCTCCCGGAAATCATGGAAGGCAAACGCGTGCTGCTCGTGGACGACTCCATCGTGCGCGCCACCACACTCCGCGAACTCCTCGCTCTCCTCCGCGCCCGCGGACGCGCCCGGGAAATCCATGTTCGCATCGCCTGCCCACCCATCATCGCGCCTTGCTTCTACGGCATCGATATGTCCACCGTCAGCGAACTCTTCGCGCCGGCCTTCATGCAGGGAAGCAGGATTACGCCCGAAGAGGAACAGGCGATGGCTCGCGAAGTCGGTGCCGACAGCCTGCGATATCTTCCCGTGGAATCGCTCGCTGCCTGCGTCGGACTTCCCGCATCATCGCTGTGCCAGGCCTGCGTGTGCTCCAGGTATCCAACCCCCGCAGGTGCTCAAATGTACCAAAAAGCACTCACACGCGACTCAGAAAAATCAGCCGACTGCTCCCTCGGGGGATGCTCCACCAGCCCGCCTGCCGCCCGCATCTACGGCTGACCGGCAGTCGCAGCGACCAAAGCGGAGGTTCACTGCACGCTCTTCAGTTCCACAATGAAATGCAGGGTTGCGTTCGGGGGAATCGAACCGGGCATCCCACGCGTCCCATAACCCAGGTCGGACGGCACCCACAGTTCAATCATTCCCCCCTCACCAATCAACTGCAGGCCTTCCGTCCAGGCCGGAATCACGCCATTGAGTGGAAAAGAGGTTGTCTGGCCCCGGTCGTAGGAATTGTCGAATTGACGACCGCTGTCCAGCCAGCCCCGGTAATGCACCTCAACCGTGCTCGTCGCCCGCGGCTTCCGGCCATCCGAACTTCGCAGGATGCGGTATTTCAGACCACTTGCGGTCGTTTGGAATTCTCGCGCGGCATCCTGATCCACAGGACCAACGCCGGCCTGGAGCGATTCCCGATCGAAAAATGTCACCACCTCCCGCTGCAACGGTGACGCTGCCGACCCGGAATCACCTGCGTCCGCCAGGCGACTGCCGGCAGGCGACTCACAGCCGGAAAACGAGGCCGCGATCAGCAGCGGAAACACGAAGGGGGCGAGCCGAAAGGCGGGGCGGGTGAACATGAAGAGCAGTCCGAAAGGAGAAGGAAAGGAAAACGGGCGAGGGAAATTCTGCAGAATCGGATCAGGCGATGCAACTGCAGACAGCGACAGGCCAGGGGCGGGTCCGCCTTGCGGCAACTTTCGCCGCTCCCGCAGCAGAAGGCAAAGTTTTTGCGAAAACTCCGCAGCCGCCGCGGGAATCCGGTTGAGCAGTTCAGGGGGAGTTTGACGATGGGGCGAAGAACAACTGGTGCCCGTCAGTGGTGGAGCAGACATGATCTCCGAATCAGAATTCCTCGAAATACTCAAAACCAGCGTGAATGAGCTGCTGCGGTGGGTCGGCTTCGGGACCCTCACAGGGCTCGCCGCCAAGGCCATCCTCCCGGGACGGGATCCCGGAGGCGCCGTATCCACAATGCTCACTGGAATCGCCGGCAGCGTCATCGGCTGCGGCACGGCCATGTTCTTCTGGCGAGATACGACAATTGACCCTATCAGTGTTCGCGGCTTCTTCGCGGCGGTCATGGGGGCTTTCATCCTGCTGTTCTTCTACCGAATCCTCTCCGGATCATACTTCCGGGAGACCAGCGACGGTGAAGATCGCTGGCTGCACAAATTCCGCCGCCGAACCAAGCGTCGCTACATTGCCGACGATGCACTCCGTGATATGGCCTGAGCAACCGCTGGGGTTTCCCAACATCCGCGAATTCGCTGCAATCCGTCGGCTCCTGAGTTGAACCTTGCAGGACCGAGCGATATGCTCCCGCGTTTCAAAAAATCCGCCGCCTGTGTCTTTCCGGCATGGCGCGGCCGCAGGTTACGGGTCTCCGCGGCAAATTTTCTGCGGTTCACTCGGGTATCTGGACGAAAACAGCGGTTTCTGCCACTGCATATCGTCGTGTTGAATTTTGGACAATCGTCATCAGTTGGTGATTTTTTAGGGTTGTTCCCATGTCGGAAGATCTGCTCTTGAAGGTCGAACGTCGCACAGTTCCCGGCTCCAAAGGGGCTCGATTAGTTCGCAACTCCGGGCGAGTGCCTGCGAATTTGTATGGGTTGGGTAAACCCGGCGAATCCGTCTCGGTTTGCGAAGAAGTGGTCGAAAAGCTCGTCGCCGACCGGTCCTCTGTTGTGGATGTCGAGCTTGATGGTGCGGTCGACAAGGCAATCGTGCGGGAAGTGCAGTGGGATGTGTTCACTACCCACGTGCTGCACCTTGATCTGCTCCGTGTCGATCCCAACGGTCGAGCGACCGTCGATGTGGTTCTCGATCTGCGTGGTGAGCCCGTTGGTCTGAAGGATGGCGGTGCTCTCCGCCAGCACATCAAGAGGCTGCAGATCGACTGCCCTGATTACCGCATTCCCCGGTCAATTCCTGTCAGGATCGGTGCACTGCGAATCGGCGACGTGATCAAGGCCAGCGACATTCCGCTCCCTGAGCACGCCACCCTGGTAACTCCGGCCGATACGATTGTCGTGGAGCTCTACGATCCACGCAAAACCGGCTGAATCAGATTCTCCCGGAGATTCCTTCGTGAAACTCATCGTGGGTCTCGGGAATCCCGGCCAGCAGTATTCAGGCACCCGTCATAACGTCGGCTTCGACGTCACCTCTGAACTGGCTCTTCGCTGGAATGCCCCCGGGGCTCAGGTGAAGTTTCAGGCGGAAATTCAGGAAAGTTTTCAGAACACCTCCAAAGTGCTGCTGGTCAGGCCTCTGACGTACATGAACAGCAGCGGCTCGTCCATCGTTCAGATTGTCAGATATTTTCAGGTCGCCGTCGATGATCTGCTCGTGATCTGCGACGACATGAATCTGCCGCTGGGCAAGCTTCGCTGGCGGTCTTCCGGGTCTGCTGGTGGGCAAAAAGGTCTCGCCGACATCCTGCAAAAGCTTGCTACCGACAACATTCCTCGACTCCGACTGGGTATTGGTCGTCCCCCGGGACAACAGGACCCGGCCGCCTATGTGCTCCAGCGATTTCGCTCGTCCGAAAAGACCACCGCCGAACTCACCATCAAAAAAGCTGCCGATTCCGTGGAATTCTGGCTTTCCTCAGGCATCGCCAGCGTAATGAATCGCTACAATCGTGAACAGCCCGATGCGGAAACGTCCTGAACATGAAGGGCTTTCACAGTGGGTTTTCTGTCGTGAACTTTCAGTGCCATATCTTTCGTGTTTCCTCAGTGTTGGCCCCCAACACTCCAGCGTGCCGCCAATTGTCCTTACAGGAGCCCCAGTTTCGTGTCTGTCGCAGCTCAAAAAGTCGTCAAGCCCCATTACTACGAAGGCATGTTTCTGGTCGACAGCGGCAAGTTCGCAACTGATCAGGATGCCGTGATCAACGATATCCTTACCGTGCTCAAAAAGGCCGGCGCGACTGTGGTTGCCCATCGGCCGTGGCAGGATGGTAAGCTGGCGTATGAGATCGAAGGTATGAAGAAGGGCCTGCACTACATCGTGCTCTTCACCATGCCCGGTACCGGCATGAAGACTCTGGTCCGTCAGTGTCAGCTCAGCGAGACGATCGTCCGCCATATGACCATCAAGCATTCCCAGCGAATCTTCGACGCTACCGTCGCCGCAGTGACCGGCGCCGTTGCCGCTCCTGAAGAAGCTGGGGAAGAACCAGTTTCCGAACCAGCTGAATAGTGGCATAGCTTCGTTCCGCCTCAAGTTTCCCCTTCCGTCGTAAGGTCCGCGTTCAGGAGTCCGGCATGGCAGCATTCAACAAAGTTATCCTGCTCGGCAACCTGACCCGTGATCCCGAAGTTCGCTACACCACTGGTGGTACAGCGGTCTGCGACATCACGCTGGCCATCAACCACTCCTACACCGACAAACGCTCGAACGAGCGTCGCGAGGACGTCTCCTTCATCGATGTCACGCTCTGGGGTCGGACTGCCGAGATTGCCGGCGAATACCTCGCCAAGGGCCGCCCGGTGCTCGTCGAAGGCCGGCTCCAGCAGGATAAGTGGGACGACAAGGAAACTGGGCAGAAACGATCGAAGTTAAAGGTGGTCGCCGACAGCATGCAACTCCTTGGTGGCAGAAGCGATGCTGCGGGTGGTCCGGGGGCGGGTGGTGGTCCGCCGCGTTCCAATACGGCGCGGCCATCGGCCGTCTCAGAAGGCTATGCATCCGCCGAACCCGGCCGCGGACCGGACCAGACCTTCTACGATGATATGCCTGCCGGCAACGACGACGTGCCATTTTAGCTGATGTGGCATCTCAAGTCTCAAAGCACATAGGTTTATCTGTACTTCTTCCACTCCGATACATTAATTCCGGCTGCTGCAGCGTATCCGCATCATCATCAGCAGTCCCCCAAGACTCAAAGGACCTGTTCACATGGCTGGCTCGGCACCTCCCGCAAGTTCCCGGAACGTCGAAGTTCTGCTTGTTCACGATGTCGATAATCTCGGACACCGTGGAGAGATCGTTCGCGTGAAGCCCGGTTATGCCCGCAACTACCTGCTCCCTCAGGGCAAAGGTACTCTGGCCACCGCACACAATAAGCGGATGGTCGAAAAGCACAAAGAAAAGCTCGCGGCCCTCGAAGTGTCCCGCGTCAAACAGTTCCAGAAAATTGCCGATGCCGTCGGAAAGTACAGCGCAACCATCGAAGCGCACGCGACCGAAGACAACCACCTCTACGGTTCCGTGGTTGCCCGCGACATCAGCGAAGCGCTCAAGGCTGCCGGGCACCCTGTCGAAGCCGAACATGTGCGTCTCGAAGGGCCCATCAAAGAACTCGGCATGTACACCGTCAAACTGCGCTTCCACGAAAAAGTGCAGGGCGAAGTCAAGGTCTGGGTAGTTCCGTCAGCGACCGGTCGATAGTCGGTCGTTTGCTGGTAGCCTCCCTGCCGCGTTGGTTCGTCGCAGCAACATTCCGCAAACATCTCAGACATGCTCCGGCATGTCTGAGTTTCTTTGGTCGCCGTCATGGCTGATGAAAAACTTCGGCTGCCCCCGCAGAATCTCGATGCGGAACGTGGAGTGCTGGGCAGCATTCTGCTCATGAACGAAGCCATCGATGAAGTTGGCGAATCACTCCGCGCAGATCACTTCTACAACGACGCCCACCAGAAGATCTACGCTGCCATCCAGAAGCTGTATGAAGCCGGTGTTCGCGGCATCGATGCGATTACGCTCGCCGAAGAACTCATTCGCCGCGGCGAACTCGAAGCCGTCGGCGGAGCCCCCTACCTTGCTGAAATCCTCGAGTCCGTCCCCCATGCAGCTCATGTTCGCTACTACGCGACGATCGTCCGCGAAAAATGGATGCAGCGGAGTCTGATTTACGCCTGCACTGATATCCTCGCTGAATGCTACGCCGCCACCGATCAAGTCGAAGGTCTGCTCCAGGCTGCCGAACGGCGAATTTTCAGCATCGTGGAAGAGCAGGGAGGGACAGCCAGTATCGCAATCGGCGATATTCTGATTGATGCCTTCAATCGCATCGATGAAAGGCTGCAGAAATCCGGTGATGTCACCGGGATCACGAGTGGTTTCAGAGATCTTGATGAACAGACCACTGGCTTTCAGCCCACCGAACTGATCATCCTCGCCGCTCGCCCTTCAATGGGCAAAACTGCACTCGTCTGCAATATCGCCGAGGCTGTCGCGCGGAAGTCGGGCAAAGCAGTGCTCCTGTTCAGTCTTGAACAGTCCAACCTCGAACTCGCTGAACGTTTCCTCGCCATCACCGCGCGCATCAATGGCCACGACCTCCGTTCCGGGAACCTGTCCGAGGAGCAGCACACCCTGCTGCTCAAAGCTTCCGATGACCTCGCTCGACTGCCGCTTTACATCGACGACAAGCCCGGTCGCACGATGACTCAGGTCGCAGCACTCGCCCGGCGACTGCATCGCCGTTCACCGCTGGGAGTGATCATCATCGACTACCTCCAGCTCATTGAACCTGAAGACAAGAATGCGCCCCGTGAACAGCAGATTGCCGGCATCTCCAGACGCCTCAAATTTCTTGCCAAGGAACTCCGCGTCCCTGTAATCGCGCTCGCACAGCTCAACCGCGGTGTCGAACTCCGGGAAGACAAACGCCCCCGCCTCGCCGACCTCCGCGAAAGCGGAGCCATCGAACAGGATGCCGATATGGTGATGTTTCTCCATCGCCCGGATGCCTACGATCCGGAAGATCGCCCCGGAGAGGCTGAAATTATCGTCGCCAAGCACAGAAGCGGCCCGACCGGGATCGTTTCACTTACGTGGCGAAAAGAGTACATGCGGTTCGAAAACTACAGCCCGATGCACGACGGCGACTTCAAGATCTGATCCCTGTCCCCCCGGAATTCCTCAATTTTCCGTCACTCGCTGCCGAAGTTCGCTTCTGCATTGAAATGTGGGCGGATTCCGCTACACTCCGGCGCGTTGTCCACCTTCAACCGTTTCACACTCGGCAAAGTCGCTCCAGGAAATTGCCTGCCGGACTTAGGCGGTAATTCTCCCGACATATCTGCCTCAAAGGGTTTATGAATGTCCATCAGTCAGGAACAGAAACAGTCAATCATCGCTGAATTTGCTACTCGCCCCGGCGACACTGGATCGCCTGAAGTGCAGATTGCGGTGCTCACCGCCGAGATTCAGGCCGTGACCGAACATCTTCAGACCCACCCCAAGGATTACTCCGGACGGCGGGGTCTGCTCAGCAAGGTCAGTCGTCGTCGACAATTGCTGGACTACCTCAAGCGTAACAGTCTCGAAAAGTATCAGGCGATCATCGGTCGCCTCAATATCCGCAAGTGAAAAGAACGTCGCAGCCTGATTCACAGTCTGCGACGTTTGTGTTTGGGGGTGTCTCTTTCGCCCTCCGCTGTGCAAGCAGGTGTTTTCACAGCCATTCTGATGTCGTATTGTTTTGTGCGTTGTTTCGTGTGTCGTTTTCGCGGAAATGTTCCGCAGGTTTGGACTGCTGCCGCAGGTTCGTAGCGGATTGCCGCATCCTGGGGTGACTTTGAGTTGTCAGACGGTGCAGAAGAATCGGATGTTTGTGCTCTGCATGGTTTCCTGATGTCGTGAAGTTGCTTGCCAACGCGATGGGTGCGATGCGTTCTGACTGCGGCGCCGGTCTGTTTTCCGGCTGGTCCGGGTGAGGAAGCGTTGTGAATAAAGTTTCTGTTCAATGTGATTTCGCAGGCCGTACCTACAGCATCACCACTGGCGAACTGGCTAAACAGGCCTCCGGCGCCGTGTTCCTTCAATTCGGCGATACCAGCGTTTTCGTCGCCAGCCAATCTGGTCCCTCCCGTCCCGGGACCGATTTCTTTCCGCTCACAGTCGACTACCGTGAACGGCTTGCCGCAGCCGGTCGTTTTTCCGGCGGGTATCTCAAGCGCGAAGGTCGCCCCACCACCCGGGAAGTGCTCACCAGTCGCCTCACTGACCGTCCCATCCGGCCGCTCTTCCCCAAGGGCTTCCGCGATGAAGTGCAGATCATGTCCAACGTGATGTCCTGCGACGGTGTCAACGACCCGGATGTGCTCAGCATCACCGCTGCCAGCGCAGCCCTCATGGTCTCAGGACTCCCCTTCCACGGCCCCATCGCTGCCGTTCGCGTCGGTATGGAAGGCGACCAGCTGGTGCTGATGCCCACCGTCGAGCAGATGAAGACCAGCCGCCTGGATCTGATCGTCGCCGGTTCCGAATCCGCAGTGCTCATGATCGAAGGTTTCGGCCAGCAGATTCCGGAACAGGAAATGGGCGATGCGATCATGTTCGCCCATCGGCACATTCAGGCTCTCTGCAAGCTCCAGCGGGAACTCGTTCAGCAGGCAGGCATCACTCCGGTGACCTTCCCCGAACCGCTGCCGAACCCCTTCTACCCGCTGCTCAAAGCCGCCGTCTGGGATCGGCTCACCGTGGCCAAGACCACAAAGATGAAGCAGGAGCGCGCCGAAAAGGTCCGTGAACTCAAAAAGGAACTGCTCGAAAAATACTTCCCCGCAAATGCTGAAACCACAGCCGACGGGCTCACCAAAGCTCAGTTCGCCGAAGCGTTCCACGACCTTGAAGAACACATCGTCCGCGAACAGATTCTTGCCGGACGCCGCATTGATGGTCGCGCCGTCACGGAACTCCGCCCCGTCAGTACCACTGTCGGTTTGCTCCCCCGAGTCCACGGCTCCGCCCTGTTCACTCGCGGCGAAACTCAATCGCTCGCCACCGCCACGCTCGGCACCACTCGCGACCAGCAGAAGTCCGACGGACTCTTCGGCGAAGAAGCCTCTCGCTTTATGCTGCACTACTATTTCCCTCCGTTCTCCGTCGGTGAGTGCAAACCCATTCGCGGCCCCGGGCGTCGCGAAATCGGCCACGGCTGCCTCGCAGAACGCTCAGTCGCTCCTGTCATCCCGCCAGCCGAAAAGTTCCCCTACACCATTCGCCTGATCTCCGACATCCTTGAATCCAACGGCAGCAGCTCCATGGCTTCCGTCTGCAGCGCCACTCTGGCACTCATGGATGCCGGTGTGCCCATCCTGCAGCCGGTTGCCGGCATCAGCATCGGGCTTGTCGACGAAGGTTCCCGCTACACTCTGCTCACCGATATCATGGGTGACGAAGACCACTTCGGGGACATGGACTTCAAGGTGGCGGGTACTGGCCGCGGAGTGACCGGCATCCAACTGGACCTCAAGATTGCCGGTATCAGCGAAGAAATCATTCGTGCAACGCTCGATCAGGCCCTCCGCGCCCGCAAAGAGCTCCTCCGACAGATGCTCACCACCATCCGTCGCCCGCGGACTGATGTTTCAACCTTCGCTCCACGACTCGTGCAGACCTCAATCAACCCCGAGAAGATCGGACTGCTCATCGGTCCTGGCGGCAAGACCATCCGTGCCATCCAGGAGGAATCGGGTGCCCAGATCGACATCGCCGAAGATGGTCGTGTAACGATTTCCGCAGCCAACTCCGAAGCCGCCGACATGGCTCTTGCCCGCGTCGAAGCCCTCTGTGAAGAAATCCAGCCCGGCCGTATCTACATGGGCAAAGTGACTTCCATCAAGGACTTCGGTGCCTTCATCGAGATCGCTCCCGGCAAAGACGGACTCTGTCACATCAGCGAACTCTCTGATGGCTTCGTGAAAAACGTCACCGACGTCTGCCGCATCGGTGACACCTTCGAGGTCAAGGTCATTGCTGTCGATGACCAGAACCGCGTCAAGCTGTCCCGCAAAGCAGTCCTTGCCGCAAAGAAACCTGATACCCCCGAAGAAGAACAGGACTAGCCGTCCGCGGTTTTCTCAAAGCCTGCGCTGGCGGCCGAAATTCCGTCACGCAGGCTTTTTCTGCGCCCCGTGTCCCGCTTCGCGACATCGAACCCGCAGGCCCCACTCCCATGGAAAATGCACTCGATCACGAAGAACGCGAAGCCCTCCGTGCACGCACCACGGAACTGGCCACGCTCGCCGGGGGACTTGCACACGAAATCCGCAACCCGCTCTCCACCATCGGCATGAACCTCGAGCTCCTTGCCGAAGATCTCGAAGGCGACGATTCACCTCGCTCCCGTCGCATGCTCAGACGCATCGGCAGCCTCCAAAGCGAATGCCGCAACCTCGAAGATATCCTCAACGCCTTCCTGCAGTTTGCCCGGGCCGGCGAACTGCGACTGGAAGCAGGCAGCCTTAACGACGTCGTCGCCGACTACGTTGAATTTCTCCGTCCGCAGGCCTCCAGCATGGATGTCGAGCTCCGCACACACCTCGACGCCGATCTCCCCGTTGTCCCCCTCGATAAAGCCCTCATGCGGCAGGCGCTGGTCAACCTCTGCCGCAATGCTCTCGAAGCGATGCCCGAAGGTGGCTCCATCGATCTGCTCACACGCACCCGCCCGGGCCATATCCTCCTTGAAGTCATCGACACCGGGCGCGGCATGGACGAAAAAACCCGCGATCGCATGTTCCAGGCCTTCTTTTCCACTCGTTCCGGTGGCAGCGGACTGGGACTCCCGACCGTACGCCGCATCGTCGAAGCCCATCACGGACACATTGTGTGTGAAAGCGAGCCTGGACGGGGAACCCGCTTTTCGATTACGCTCCCCGTTCAACCCCGTCCCGCCGAAATTCCTGTCTAACCGCCATCGAAAGCCAGCGCCATGCTCATCGCCGACTGGAAGAAATCCACCTTCGATCCCCGCAAGGACCTCGAGATCGACAAGATCTTTCGCCTTGCCGTCAAACACAAATGCTCCGATATCCACCTTCAGGTCGGACGGCCGCCGATCTTCCGCATCCGCGGCGGCCTGCGTGAACTGGAAATGCCGCCCATCGGCGAAAGTCAGATGATCGAACTGACCTTTCCCATGATGGACCAGCGAAATCTCGATATCTTCCACAAGAATGGCGGTGCCGACTTTTCCAAAGTCGTCACAGCTGACGGCGAACCGTGGCGCTTCCGCGTCAACCTGCTCACCCAGCTGGGACGCGTCGGCATGGTCGCCCGAAAAATCGAACGCTCCATTCCCCCCTTCGAAAAGCTCTTTCTCCCCGCCTGCATGGTCGACCACTGCAAATACGACCAGGGCATGGTGCTTCTCGCGGGCGTCACCGGGTCCGGAAAAAGTACAACCATCGCCTCCATGCTCGACTGGATCAACCGGAATATGAACAAGCATATTCTGACCATCGAGGACCCGATTGAATTCATCTACACGTCCGACAAATGCCTCATCAATCAGCGCGAAATCGGACAGGATGTCATCGACTTCCACGTTGCCATGAAACACGCCGTCCGCGAAGACCCCGATATCATGCTCGTGGGTGAAATGCGCGACCGCGAAACCTTTGAAACTGCTATTCACGCTGCCGAAACCGGGCACCTTGTCTTTGGAACCATTCACGCCCCAGGTGCTCCGGGAACCATTTCCCGAATTCTTGACCTGTTCCCCTTTGACATGCACAAGGCAATCCGCGCCAGCATGGCCATGAACATGAAATGCATCGTCGGCCAGAAACTGCTGAAAACCATCGTCGATATTCCCCCGCGCGTGCCCATCGTGGAAATCATGAGCTTCAACCCCACCGTCCGCAAGCTCGTGATGGAAGAAGCCGACGAAAAGCTCTGGGCTGCCATCCGCATCGGCAAGAGCGAAGGCATGCAGCTCTTCAACGACAGCCTCTACGACTTCGTCAATCGCGAATTCATCAGCCGCGAAGCCGCCTTTGAAATCTCTCCCAACGTCGAAGAACTCAAAATGCGACTGAAAGGCATCGAAGTCAAAGGGGCTGCTATCCTTTGAAGCCCTGCAGTTCAAAAATCCACTGCAGGGCTTTGTCCATCATTCGTTCGCCGGCACCAATCTCCGCCGGAGCGACCTGGCTGTCGGCCCCGTAGCCACCTTCAGCCGCCGCTTCGATCGTGGGAAAATATTGGTGATACCCGTTACAGTAACCGAAGAAGAACACCTGCTCCGCCCGCGATCGCTGCCTCAGCCGCATCGCATGCTCGCAAAAGAATTCTCCTGAGCCCCCCACCAGCGCGATCCTGCGGTTCAGCACCACAACAGTCAGCCGCGGGCAGACCCCTTCGGCATACTCGTCAGCAAAATTGAGCACCAGCTCGGGGAAGAAGGCCACCGAATACACGGCCTGCGTGAGCGGGTTCTGCAGGTTGATCCGCGATGCAAATGTAAATCGCTCCTCCCGCACACGAATCGAAGGTCGCTCCACCGGCTCCGGTGTCAGCGTCTGCAGGATCCTCAGTGACTCTTTGCCAAGCGCGGCACCGTAGGCCGCATGATCCCCGAACGGGCCGCGATTGGTCGACAGGTCGCCGGCCGCCCCCTGCATGAACACCACCTGACCCCCATGCGCGCCCTCAATCTCACGCCGCAGGGCACCCACAAAGTCAGCCGAAAACTGGAGCTGGTCCTGAGGCAGGCTGGTGGGGTGAGCAGCGAAATTCACCAGCACCGCAATCGGTCGACCGGATTCAACCTCGTCCAGCCTGAGCAGACAGAGGCGACTGTCCAGCGGGGCCGGAGTGTGTTTGGTGTGCCGGTTGCGGTTGAAATTCGACAGTTCGGCGGAACCCGCCGCCAGCTTTGCAGGCCGCAACTCCGCCACCGCTTTACCGACAGCCTCCACAATCGCCGATTCCAGCTGTCCGGTATACCGCACAGCCGCATCAAACCGACCGCGACCCCGGTCCGGACGATCACTGAGCTCCAGCACTGGTCCGTGATGCGTGTGCGAACCTGCAATCATCGAGTGGGCAATCCCGTGCTGTTCCCGCAGTTGCATGCGAATTCGCTGCAGCGACTCTTCCGTCGGAGACCGCCCCAGATCCAGTCCCACAATTGCCAGCCGGTCAGAGCCGGCCTGGAGCACCAGCACGGTCGCCAGCAGCGGATCCAGAGTGCCCTCGGAGAGCGATGCATGCCGCGCGCCGTAGCCCCACATCGGAACGGGTTCGTTCGGTGTCACGTCTGCCGCTGCTGCACCCGCCAGAAACTGTGGCTCTTCAAGAGCTGACGCCGGCCGCGAAATTTCTGCACAGGCGAGCAGGAACAGCAGAACGCTGCAGAATTGACGGATCATCGAGTTCGCACCCTGACTTGTCACCCGAGTTGGTAGGTCCGCAGATGGCTGTCGGCGTGCGCAACCGCGATGTATTTTCCGTCCGCAGAAAGGCTCATACCACGACCATCATTCCTGAGCTTCAGGCGGAAGAATTCCTCATCCGCGTCGCCCTTCCAGAAATACAGCCAGCCCCCGCCCCCGCCGCCACAGACGCCCACCCAGAATCCGTCTGTATGCCATGCCAGCCCCCAGAGCGTCCCCGTGGTCTTGTCTTTGGACTGCAGCACCCGATCGAGCTTTCCGTCGGCGGGGTTCACAATCGCCACGATGATCTCGCCAACGCCTGCAAATGCATTGGAGACTTTCGTGATGCCACCCAGAGCAATCCGGCTGCCGTCGCCGCGCAGGGCAATGCTGCGAGCTCCGCCGATGTCCGCCCGAAAGGTCGTGTCATAGCCATGCAGCTGGGTTACAGTCAGCAGGTTGCGCGACGCGTCTGTCGCCAGCGACCAGGCATTCACAACACCTTTCAGATCACAGGAAAACAGCCACCTGGAGTCCTGGGAATAAATCAGATTGTAGACATGAGCAGCATGCCCGGGGAATTCGCGGAGGAGTGAGCCGGAGGACGTGTCCCAGACCTTCACCAGCAGGTCATTGCCGCACGTGGCCAGCGATTTTCCATCGGGGCTCACTGCAATCGCCCGAATCCAGCCCCGATGTGCTTCGATGACCCGCAGTGGCTGCGGCTGATCGGCCGCGGCAGGCCAGAAAATGAGTCGCCCGTCGTAGCCGGCAGTGTAGAGCGTTTCACCGTCCGCCGAACTGCCAAATGCTCGCACCCAGCTGTCGTGGGCCGACAGAGAAATCCGCTGGTCGCCGGCCAGGTCAACGCGATGCACGAGGAAATCTTCTGCACCGCAGAAGATGAAACGCGACAGCGGATCCCAGTGACAGGATGTAAGCGGTCGGTCGAACTTGTGTTCTTTCAGGAGTTTTGTCTGTTGCGGATCTGTGGGGGCAGTGGCAGTCATATGAGCAGCTCTGAAATGGGACTGCGCGAGGGATCCGCGACGGGAAAACGCCGGCCGGCAATTTCGAATTCACCCAGCGAATCCACTCCTGCCGCCTGCAGAATCGTGTGGAAGATATGCCCGTGATCCACGGCCCGGTCTGCCACCGCTGTGCCATTCGCATTGGTGCTGCCGATGATTGCCCCCGGCTGGATCGACGCTCCGCCAAGCACCACGCTCCAGGCCGTTCCCCAGTGATCGCGGCCGTAGCTTTTGTTGATCTTCGGCGTCCGCCCGAATTCGCTCATGACGCAGATGAGTGTCTCTGCGAGCAGACCGCGATCGGCCAGATCGGCGACGAGCGTTGCGAAGGGGCGATCAAACTCCCCAAGCTGCTCGATGTGAAAATCAAAGTTCTCGTGATGCGTGTCATAGTCGGCATGGTTCACCTGCACGTAGGGCACACCATGTTCCAGAAGTCGTCGGGCAAGCAGGCAGTGTCGACCAAACTGGCTGGTGCCGTAGCGCTCCTGATCGCTGGCAGACTCACGACTGACTTCAAACACATGGCGATTTGCCAGTAGTTCACGGGCCTGAACGTAGGAAAAGTTGTAGGCTTCGGTTTCGGCGGTCCGCCGCCGCCGCGTGAACCGCTCGCTGGCCCGCTGGCGGATCGCATTTCGCGCCTCATCGCCCTCGTCCGTGATCTCACCCGGCCGGTCATCGAACTTCGGAGGATTGCCGTCGTACAGTGCCATGCTGGCGAAACGAGGTCCCAGATACGCCGCCGAATGAAACTCAGACTCCACATTTCGCCCGCCCGGCGAACTGCGAATCAGCACGTGCCCCGGGAGCGGAAAGGCTTCGGGCATGAGCGATCGAGCGGTGACGGCGCCCAGGTGAGGAAAATCTGCGCCCGGCATCCGGCCACGCCCCGTTGTCATCTCGGTTACGCCCCGCGCGTGATCACCGTTCTTCGTGTCCAGACTGCGGATGATGGACAGCCGATGCATCTGTTGCGCGGTGTACGGCAATAATTCGCCGATCTGCATCCCGGGCACAGATGTCGCAATCGAACGAAACGGTCCGCCCGTATCCGTGTTGGGCTTCGGATCCCAGGTCTCCAGCTGGCT
>CAZLOQ010000013.1:52246-62304 GCA_964561125.1 uncultured Chitinophaga sp.
TGACCCCGCCATGCAGGAAGATATTGAGCACCCGACGGCTTTTGGAACGGACCTGGTCGGCAATCGCCGTCTGCCCCGTGAGCAGGCCACCCAGACCCGCAGCCAGACCTGCCGAACTCAAAGCTGCCCCGCCCAGAAACGCACGGCGACTGTGAACGTGTTCCGTTGAACCACACGGACGATGACGCGGCATAGGAGTCTCCGTTGTTGTTGCGCTGAAGAAACGCAGGGCGGAGGAAACGGGAGGTGGGCCGTTGATGATAGCGGGGAAGGAGAGGGGGGACAACTGCCAAATGCCGGCAGATCGGCGTGGATGGTGAAGTCGTACTGGCATGATCGGCACTGTCAGCGTTCATCTCTGGAAAATTGCCGTTGGAGAACGCCGGTCCCGTGACCGGCTGCGGCAGCGTTTTTGACGTCAGCAACCTGAACTGCATGCATGCCAGCCTCCGGTCGCATGGCCTGTTCAGGCCCCACGAATTCTCTTGTTGACCTGGCGGTTATGGAATGCCGTTCGCAGGTGGAGGCCGACTGCAGAAGAAATCGAGGATTTCGTGAAGGCATTTTGCTCAATTGGTGTGCTGCGGGTGTGCGGATGTGCACATTCGCACGTCTGGCAGCATGATATGGGCCGGGAGTACAGTGGGGGCAAAGATGCGTGATAATTTGCAGGTTCGATGTCCACAGTCGATTGCGGAGGGGTTATGGGGAATGGCAATTCGATCAGCCTGTTGATAGTGGAGGACGACCCTGATTTTCGTGAGACGTGTTGTCGCTGGATGACTCGCAAGGGCCATTCGGTGGCAGCAGCGGCGAACGGCCATGAGGCGCTCGAGCTGTGTGATCGGCGGACATTTGATGTGGCGATCGTGGACATGAACATGCCGGGTTTGACCGGCCTTGAGGTCCTTGAGCGGCTCAAGTCATCGCAGGTGGAGACTGAGGTTCTGATTCTGACGGGTCAGGGGACGATCGAGAGTGCGGTCAACGCGATGAAGCTGGGGGCCTGCGACTATCTGACGAAGCCATTTCCGATGGACGAGCTGGAGCAGCGGTGCCTGATGGCGTGGGACCGTGGTCGTTTGCAGCGAGAGAACCGTCAGCTGAAGGCGATCATCGAGCGTTCGCATCCACCGGTGCGGATCATCGGAGAATCTGCGAGGATGAAGGAGGTGTTCCGTCTGATCGACCGGGTGGCTCCGACGGACAAGCCGGTATTGATACAGGGAGAGAGTGGAACGGGTAAGGAGCTTGTGGCGAGGGCTTTGCAGCAGCGGAGTCATCGGGCTGGTCGTCCGTTTGTGACGATCAACTGTGCTGCGCTCCCGGAACAGCTGGTGGAGAGTGAATTATTTGGTCATCGGAAGGGTGCGTTTACGGGAGCGACCGAGGATCGGGCGGGTTTGTTTGAAGTGGCGGACGGGGGCACATTGTTTATCGACGAGATTGGTGAGTTGCCCGGATCGCTCCAGCCGAAACTGTTGCGGGCGCTTGAGGACGGATCCATTCGCCGCGTGGGTTCTCATCGTGAGCGGCGAGTGGATGTGCGACTGATTGCGGCAACGAACCGGAATCTGTCTGAGGAGGTTGCGGCGGGGCGATTTCGCGAGGATCTCTACTACCGCATTAATGTGATGTCCCTTGAGTTGCCTCCACTTCGACGGCGGGACGGCGACATTGCACTGTTGACGCGCGAGTTTCTGGGGCCCTCATGGACGATCAGTGAGCAGGCGGTGCGGGCGATTGATGCTTATCACTGGCCTGGCAACGTGCGGCAGCTCAAGAATGCGGTTGACCGAGCGCAGATCCTGGCGAACGACCATCACATCACGATCGACGATCTGCCTGCCGAGGTGGGCGATCCTGGCGGAATGAATGGCCATGCATCGTCGGCGGTGAATGGCAGTGCGTTGCGACCTTCCGGGGAGCGCGGTGAAGTGGCACGAGTCTGGGGGGCACCGGAACGTCCGCAGGCGACCGTGCCATCCTCCTCGATTCGCCTTGAGGACCTCGAGAAGGCCCACATTGTTGAAATCCTGCGACAGCAGAATGGCAACAAAGCGCGTGCTGCGCGAATGCTGGGGATCCACCGCCGCAAGCTCTACCGACTGCTGGAGCGTCACGGCATTCACGAAGAGCGATCGACGGTTTTGGGCGATCATTCCAGCTCAGGCGATTCCTGAGGCTTCTTACGGTTGATCGTCAAACACCGTGACGGATTCGGAAACGATGAGTGGCTGACTCATTTCGTCATATTTGAGCCGGGCCTGGATAACGGCGTTGCGGACGGCCTCCCGCCCCTGCAGAGTTACCTGGAAGGGCAGTTGTTCGCCGGGCTTCAGTGACTGCACAATGCTGTAGCGAACAATGTTCCCGGGGAGCAGTCGGCCTTCGATTTCGCGAGTACCGGCCGCCAGCACCTGCAGGCCGGCCGGCACCTGGATGGTGAGTTCAACGTTGCGGGCGACGGCTGTTCCGCGGTTGTCGACAGCCACCGTGAAGCCAAAACGTTCACCAACGGCGACTGGCTGGTCCTGACGGCTGATGTCGGCCGTGACATTGTGCAGCCCTTCAACTTCGACAATTGTGTTCTCTTCGGCTCGCGACCGGAAACCGGCTTTCTCAACCACTTCCACGATCGATTCCATTCGTCCGGTGGTTTCGGGCTGCAGTTCAACTTCCAGGACCGTTTGTTCTCCGGCTTTGATTCGTGGCAGCTGCCACGTGATGCGGCGGCTTTTGGGATTGTATTCCCCGCCGCTGCCCACCGCGAGGACGCGCATGCCGTCCGGCACATCCTCGGTAATGAGCGCATCGACAGCCTCAAAATCGGTCTCATTAACAACGACATTCTGGAATTTTGCCGGGCGTCCGACGAAGCGTCTGGCAGGGCCAAGACGTTCAACAGTCAGCTGGGACCCGATCACGGTCAGGTTGTTGCGGGCGACAACGGGAGCGATGCCTGAGGCGCTGATTTCCGCAGAAATCCGCACTGGTCGACCCGGTTCTGCAGCGACTGCGGTGAGGTCCACGGACTGTTCATCACCGGCCCGGAGCAGTTCGATTTCGTATTCCAGGTCAGCGCCCTCGGGATGCCGGATGGCGTCGGGCAGTACGCTGCGCAGCAGCACACCAGCTGCATCCCCGCTCCCGGCGTTGCGAATGGTAAAGCGAAGTCGCACGTCTTCTCCGACCAGTACCTGTTCAGGGCCGTCGATTTCCAGCTGCAGCTTCGGGGCGCGAATCAGAGTGGCGGAGCGGACTTCGGTGCGGAAGCGGACGGTGGCAGTCCCGGTGAGCATGCCTTCACCGGTGGGTTTGACACGCACGACGATTTCACGGCTTTCGCGGGGAGCCAGTTCTTCAAAGTTCCAGAGGATTGCGCCACTCCTCTGGTCGTAGTCAGCGGGCGGATTGGAGGACAGGAATTCCGCAGCCCCGTTGAGTTCATCTTCGACAACCACGTCACGGGCTGCCGTGTCTCCGTCGTTCGCCACAAGAATTCGATATTCGTGGGCGATCCCGATCGTCGCACTTTCCGGGGCCTTTTTTTCGATGGTGAGCTGCGGGCGGAGCTTCTCAACGGCTTTGACCGGCGTGCCGCCGGACGCACGACCGGATTCCGGGCGATTTGTACGTTCGGGAATGGACGGCGCCGTGGCACCGCCGCTCCGCGACGGCAATTCCTCAAACGGCGGCAGTGGCTGGGTTTCCATGGATTCATCCAACCCGCCCGGCTCGATCGGCTCGTCATTTATCGGGAATGGTTCGGGCTCAGCGGGGGCTGCAGGAGAAAGAGCGGGGTTTGAGCGGATGCGATCGGGGGTGCCACCGCGCTCGATCGGGAAAGGCTCGCCTGCCCGTCGAGATCGCTCCGGCTGAATGACTGGGCGTGACTCAGCATCCCCCGGAACTCCTGTTCGTTCGGGCAGGGGCTGCAGACTTTCCACGCTCCGCCCGTTGGTGACAGGCGGGGTTGCCGGGGCTGACGGGAAGGGGCGCGGTTCGGCGGGAAACGGGACAGCAGGCAGATCGGCTGATTCCGGTTGAATTCTTCGCATGGGGGGAGAAGCGATAGCCGGTGCACTGGGCATTTCAGGCTCGAACGGCATTTCGGCAGAGGGTGTCGGGGCGAACGGTGTGGAGGTGTCGGTGGTTCGTGGGCGGGCAGTTGCCGGCGAGTTGCCTCGCGCAGGCGAAGTTGCAGGCGACTCTGGCGACAGACCGGCTGCAGCCGGCGGAGTAACTCGCGTCCTCCCGGCATCGCTGGCAAACGGGCCGGGATTTGGTGTTGGTGTTGGTGTTGGTGTTGGTGTTGGTGTTGGTGTTGGTGTTGGCTTGGTTGTGGGTGCGGGCTTGGTTGTTGGTGCGGGTGACAACCGTGCTGGCGGATTGACCGGGGGCCTTGCAGTCTCCTGATCGGCGGGGAACGAAGGCACGGGTTCGGGCACGGTCAGTTCAGGGAACAGGACTTCGGGAGTCGTGACGTCAAGCGGTGGTGCATTGATCGGTGGCGAGCTGACGGGTGGCGCGGAAGACCGAGCCGGGGGGAGTTCAGGCTGATCAGCCTCGGGCATCTCAGGGATGCTGCGTGGTGCTGGCGGGTTATCTGTGCCCGGTCGGGTGAGAGTGGGTTCTGCATCTTCAGCGGGCTCAAGCAGGGGTTCGAATTGGGGTTCAAACACTTCGGCCGGCTGCTCCGGCTGATTCGAGGGCAGGGGGGCAACGGGGGTGTCAACGGGCTCGAATGGATTGAACGTTGCTGCTGCTGCTGCGGGTTTGTCCGGAGGCGAGGATTCAGCAGTAGTCGGGGGATCGAGCTCCCTCATGAAGGGAGCGTCATCTGTCGAGCTGGTGGCCGCTGTGGCGGCGTTTTCCAAGTCCTCTATCGGCGGCTCATCGAGCGACGGAAATTCGGGTTCGGCTTCAGGCGTCATGCGTGGAGTCGCTGCGGTCGGCTCATCAAGGCTGGCTGTTGCGGGAAACGCAGGTGGTTTGGAGGACCTTGTGGTTTGAGAAAGGAGTGGATCTTTGGCCCCGGCGGTTGCGGTTGCGGGGGCAGGACTGGGACGCGTTAGTCCGGCGTCTGCTGGCTGCCGCGTTGTCGATGGAGTTGGGGTCACGGCTACGGCTGCGGCTGACGCCGTGCTTGCTTCTGGTTTGACAGGTTTGGCAGCGGTTGAGTTGGCCGGGGGTGACTTGGCTGAGGAATTGCCTGCGAAGAACAAATTGCCAGCCGGTGCCTGGGGAGTTCGGGGCTGCGGTTGTGGACGCGAGCGCGTCACGGGTGCAGGGGCGGCGTCGGGCCTGTTGTTCTGTATTTGTAACGGTTCCGGGGACACAGGAGTTCCGGCTGCGGGAGTGACGGCATTTGAGGCCGTGGTTGCGGCTGGAGTCCTGGTGGCCGGTCCGGGAATGCCGGCTGAGGATCGGGTGGGGGCTGAATTGTCGGAGGAGGCTTTGGCCGATTCGCGAGCGGCTCGTGACGCGGACAAAGGGGCGGGCGCAGACCGACGAGGGTTTGTCGGCGTGGTGCCGGTGGCCTGGGCGGCGGCAGAAGTGGCGGGTGACCCGGGGGCGACGGAGGGCAGCAGCGTGAAACCACCGGAACTGCGGCTGTCTGAGGCAGTCGGGGCCTGGGAACCTGAATCGGCAGCGGTATCCGTGGCTCCTGCACCGAAGAACATCACGGCGGCTTCATCGGAGCTGGAATCCGGCTCGACTGACTGTTGACTTTTCGGGGGGGCGAGGTTTGCGGTGTCGTCCGGCTGTCCGTCTGTGTCCTGTGAATCGGCTGTCGATTCTGTGGTGAAACTGACCGGAGTAACGGCTGTGGCGGTCTCAGGCAATTCGAACTGGAAAGCCATGCGTGATTCTGCGGGCGGTATTCCGGTGGCTTTTTCGGCGACTGGCGGCAGAGCGTCTTCGTCGGACGGCTCGGTGAGCGCGAAGGGGCTTTGCGAATCGTCCGTCTCTGTCGCTGCGGAATCGGCGTTGTCCGGCGGCGCGGTGGTACCGCTGTTGCTCTCGGCGAGCTGCACAGCTTTGGCCAGCTGGTCACTGGTAATGGCCTGGCCATCTGTCGGCATGCGCTTGAAGGTCACATATGCAATGCCGCAACCGAGTCCGATAACGACAGCAAGAAGCAGAATTTTACCGATAATCAACCGCATGGGATTCCCTCCCCGAACGCCGTGAACTTCCCTGCACCTCCGAATCGACGGAGAATCTGCGCCGGCGCGAGCCGCTTAAATAGTGAATTTCCACTGTACAGGAAAGACAAGTTTTCGGGGCTTGAAGAAAAAAAGAACGGCTCAGGTCGAATTGATCCGCAGAAGTGGCGGAATCGCGTGGGGAAGATCAGTATATTGGAGAGGTTTGGGGTGCCGGTTGGTTTTGTGGAGTTTGCGATGTTCTGGTGAGATTCAGTTGCTTGCGGTTTTTGGGTTGTCTGGGGTGCGGCTATTTGCCGGCGACGCGCTTCCCCGATAAGCTGTGGGTTAAGTTCACTCGTGGGGTGGTTGATGCTTGCAGAGTGTGTGGGGGGGCTGAAGATGAAACTGGGTTTGATCAATAGTGCGTGGGCTCAGGCGGGCCGGGACACGGCGTGGGGGATTCGGCGGACGAAGGAGATTGGGTTCGACACGATTGATATCTTCACGGATCCGCTGGACATCGATGTTCGTGAACGTCAGCTCATCCGTCGTGAGTGTTCCCGGGCGGGGCTGCCGATTCTGTCGGTGTGCTGTGTGGCGACGGGGCTGGTTGACTTCAATCCCTCTGTGCAGCGTTTTCATCTTGATCGCTGTCGCCGGTACCTTGACCTGTGTTACGAGCTGGAGGCAGGCAATCTGCTGCTGGTGCTGGGCGAATATATCTGGAACCGGGAGGTGATACCGGCTGCTGAGCAGTGGCGGACGGGCGTAGAGAACTGCAGGCGGCTGGCAGATTACGCGGCGGAACTGGGTTTGCAGATTGCTCTGGAGCTGGAGCCGTTTCCGTTATCACTGGTGAACAGTGTGGAGACGATGGTGCAGTTCCTTGACGATGCTGATCATCCGTCGCTGCGTGCGAACATTGACATTTCGCACCTGTATCTGGCGAGGGTACCGGCGGAGGAATTGTCGCGTCTGGCCGGTCGGGCGATTCACATCCACATTTCAGACTGTGACGGCCTGCGTCACGGAGATCTGCCGCCGGGGCGGGGGGTGGTTCCGTTTGGTCCGTATCTGGAGCAGATACGGCGGATGGGTTACGGGGGAGGGATGTCGATTGAGCTGGAGTATTCTCCGGAGCCTGCAGCGATCGAGGAGTGGGTGCAGGAGGCCCATAACGCCACGCGGGAGCTGATGCGGCAGGCCGGCTTCTGCTGAGGGGGTTTCCCGCTTACTGGACGAGGCCACGGGTAAGTTGCAGGAAAGCGGTTTCGAGGTTGACTTCTTCTTCGCGGAAGAGCATCAGTGCGAAGCCGGCCTGAATCAGTGCTGCGGGCAGGCTGCTGTAGTCTTCGACGGAGGGTTTCAGGGTTGTTTCGATGGTTTGATCTTTTGTGACGGACACTGTCTCGACGCAGTCCAGTTGTTCAAGGAGTTTTGCCGCCTGATCGGAACGTTCACGGACGCGGATCTGAAGCAGGATCCGCTGCCGGGCTTTTCGCATCACTTCAGCGACGTTGCCATCGACAATCATGTGGCCTTTTTCGATCATGCCGACGCGAGTACAGACATCGGCAAGTTCGGGCAGGATGTGGCTGCTGACAATGACCGTTTTTTTCATTTCACCCAGTCGTCGGAGCAGTCCGCGGATTTCAATGCGTGCCCGGGGATCCAGACCGCTGGCGGGTTCGTCCAGCAGCAGAACTTCGGGGTCGTGCAGGAGTGTGCGGGCAAGTCCGATCCGCTGCGTTTGTCCGCGTGAGAGTTCGTTGACCATGGCATCGCGTTTGAAGGCCATGTCCACCAGTTCCAGCTTCTCTTCGACGACTTTTCTGCGGCGACTGCTGTCGATGCGGTAAGCGGCTGCGAAAAATTCAAGGTACTCGATCACGGTCATGTCATCGTAGACACCGAAGAAGTCCGGCATGAAGCCCACGAGCCGCCGGATTTCTTCCTGATCGGTGTAAATGGACCTGCCGCAGACGTAGGCTTCACCGTGATCGGGAGCCAGCAGAGTGGCGATCATCCGCATTGTGGTGGTCTTGCCGGAACCATTCGGGCCGATGAACCCGAACACGTCCCCCTGATTCAGCCGGAGTGTGATGTCGTTGGCGGCGATCAGGCTGCCGTAGCGTTTGGTGAGGTTCCGGGTTTCAATCATGGGATTGGTGGATTACCAGTATCCTGACAGGCGGGACGGTGCGACCAGAACGCAACTGACCGCAGAATATACGCGGAGCTGGCCATGATGTTGGCAGAATCTGGCGGATTCATTTGATTCCTGCCACCGAATCTGCCCTAATTGAGGGGAATTGACAGCTTCCCTGCATTTTCCATAAGAGTTTTGCATGACCGCCCAACTCAGTGAATTCGCCCGATCCCTGAACGTCGAAACCGCGTTTACGGTGCTCGCCGCCGCCAAAAAGCTCAAAGCCCGAGGCAAGGATGTGGTCGAACTGGAAATCGGCGACAGCCCATTTAACAGCACCGCATCGGCCATTGCGTCCGGGATGCAGGCCATTCGTGACAACCAGTCCCACTACTGTCCTTCGCCCGGAATCCCGGAATTCCGCGCCTCAGCTGCTCGATTCCTCCAGCGGGAATTCGGGATTCCGGTCGTCAGCGAGAACATCGCAGCCGGACCCGGGGCCAAGGTATTTGAACAGTTTTTCTGTGAAGCCTTCCTGAATCCGGGGGATGGATGCCTGGTGTTCAGCCCGCATTTCCCAACGTATATTCCCAATATCCACCGGCGCGGAGCACGGGCGGTCCTGAAGCCGCTGCGCCAGCAAACCCAGTTCCGTCCTCAGGTGTCGGACATCGAAGACTTCCTGAACACAGATCCCTCCCCGCGAGCCGTGTTTCTGAATTCTCCACACAATCCTACCGGCGGCGTCTCGACAGAACAGGACCTGCGCGATATCGCTGATCTGATCCGTGGACGAAATGTAGCCGTGTTCAGTGATGAACCGTATTGCCATATGGTCTGGAAGGGACGGCACCACTCACTGCTCGCACAGCCAGGCATGCTCGATCAGTGCGTGGCCGCTTACACGTTCAGTAAGTCTTATTCCATGAGCGGCTGGCGACTGGGATTCTGTGCGTCGTCGCGCGAGATCACTGAAGCCATCGGCAAAATGATCAACACGACGTTGTCGTGCACCCCCCCGATTGTCCAGCTGGCCGGCTCCGCCGCGCTCGACCAGGACTCCCTTGAACGTGACGAAACCATGCTCAAATTCCGCGAAAAAGTGGTGCTCCTCACCGAAGGTCTGAATCGCATCCCCGGCTTCGTCACACTGGATCCCACAGCCACGTTTTACGTCTTCCCCTGCATTCGCCCTGTCTGCAATGAACTGGGAATCACCAGCCACGGACTCGCCCTGTACCTGCTCGAAGGAGCCGATGATCACTTCGGAGTTGCCTGCCTTGGCGGTGAATGCTTCGGAGCTGCGGGGGAGGGTTTTCTGCGGTTCAGCTGTGCCGAGCCCAACGAACGCCTCCAGCAGGCAATCGACTTCCTGCCGGTTGCACTGTCGCGAGCGGATCGTATCGCAAAGTGGCTTGACGACCATCCCCAGTTCCGCCTCATGGCCCCATACGTTTAGCATCTGAATCAGACGCCCGGCCGTCGCACCCCGGCAACGCGTGTTGCTGACGCGTACCCGTCTCCCCGCTCCATTCCTGCACAACTCACGGGACCACGAATCATGCACATCAAGCCATCCCGATCGGGCCTGATTCTCTTTTTTGTCTATCTCGCCTTCTACATCGGCTTTGTCGGCCTCAATGCCTTCGCCCCCGAAAGCATGGAAACAGTGCTGCTGTCCGGCTTGAACGTGGCTGTGCTTTATGGCTTTGCACTGATCTTCGGGGCCGTCCTGCTGTCGGCCGTGTATGGAG
>CAZLOQ010000014.1:0-10979 GCA_964561125.1 uncultured Chitinophaga sp.
ACGCTCGACCAGCTCGCCAGCGAAGCTCACCAGAACCCACGACTCCGCCAATACCTTGAACCGCTGGAGGCGGAAGCTGGCCGGATCCACAGCGATCTGGCTGCGGCTTCCAGTCCGGCAGCACCGTCGCCACCCGACCCCGGTACGCTCCCGGACCAGCTGCGGCACCGCGCTAATTCGCTCGCCATCCGCACAGCTCAGGCCTGGCTGGCGGCTACCAAAGGTGCCGGCTACACAACCGGCCATCCCGCCGAACGCGCTGTCCGCGAAAGCCTGTTCTTTCTGGTGTGGTCCTGTCCGCAAAGCGTGCTGGAAAACCACCTCAAAGATCTCTGTACACCATTTCTCTAAGAAGATTCAGGGTGGCTTCGGGGTTTGCGACACGCCACTGTCAATGGGAACTGAATTGACAGCCATTGAGGGCGCGGTTCGGGAGGGGAGAGCTTAGTGCCGGAAGTGTCGCTGGCCGGTGAAGATCATGGCGATGCCGTGTTCATTGCAGGCAGCGATGACCTCGGGGTCATTTTTTGAGCCGCCGGGCTGGATTGCTGCGCGAATACCGGCTTTGGCGACGGAATCGACACCATCGCGGAAGGGAAAGAAAGCATCCGATGCCACGACACCGCCGTGACTGCGATCGCCGGCCTTGTAGCCGGCAATCATACAGGAATCGAGGCGGCTCATCTGCCCTGCTCCGGCCCCCAGCAGCATACCGTTTTTCGCAAAAACAATGGCGTTGGATTTGACGTGGCGACAGACGGTCCAGGCGAAGTGCAGATCAGCCAGTTCGTCGGCGGCGGGGCTGCGTTCTGTGACGACTTTCCAGTCTGCAGCAGAAATCGGCAGATCATCGCGATCCTGAACAAGCAATCCGCCACTGACGCGTCGATAGTCGGGCGCACCGCGATCGACATTGGTGAAGTCCACCTGCATCAGCCGGACATTACTTTTCCATTTGGGGCGTGTGGTGAGTATCTGCAGGGCTTCGGGGGAGTAGTCGGGGGCGATGACAGCTTCGATAAAGCGGCCGGGTTCGCACATGCGTTCTGCGGTTGCCGCATCGACGATTCTGTTGAAGCCGAGAATTGATCCGAAGGCACTGACGGGGTCACCGTCGTGGGCTTTTTCAAAGGCTTCGGCGAGTGTCCGGGCGACCGCACAGCCGCAGGGGTTATTGTGTTTGATGACGCAGGCGGCTGGCTGGGTAAAGTCAGCAGCAATGGCTCGAGCGGCATCCAGATCAAGGAGATTGTTCCAGGAAAGTTCGCGGCCATGCAGCTGGCGGGCGGAAGCGAGCGTTCCGGGGGCGGGCTGGTTTTCGACGTAGAAGGCGGCACGCTGATGCGGGTTTTCGCCGTACCTGAGCGGCTGCTGGAGACGAAACGCCAGATTCAGTCGCGGGCCGAATGGTGTCTGAGCGTCTTCGGGGGACTGCGTCTGCTGGTGCAGCCATGAACTGATGGCCGCGTCGTATTCGGCGGTGTGCTGAAAGGCGGCGGCGGCGAGCAGTCTGCGGAAGGCCTGGTCGGGGCCTCCGGCCTGCAGCTGTTGCAGCACTTCCGGGTATTGTTCCGGTTGTGTGACGACGGCGACGTATGCATGATTTTTAGCGGCGGAACGCACCATTGAGGGGCCGCCGATGTCGATGTTTTCAACCGCGTCAGCAAAGCTGACGTCCGGTTTTGCGACGGTCTGGCGGAAGGGGTAGAGATTGACGACCACCAGCTGAATGGGCGTGATACCATGAGCGGCGATGGCGGCTGCATCTTCGGGGAGATCCGGCCGTCCCAGAATGCCGCCGTGGATCCGGGGATGCAGCGTTTTTACTCGACCGTCCATGATCTCAGGAAAACCGGTGTACGCAGCCACATCAATGACGGGGATACCTGCCTGTTCGAGAAAGCGGCGAGTACCTCCGGTGGAGAGGATTTCAAAACCCAGCTGTACAAGGCCGCGGACAAAGGATTCCAGTCCGGTTTTGTCGCTGACACTGACGAGCGCACGACGGGGATGGTCGGAGGTCATGAAATATCCGGGAGGCAGATGAAGACGGGAGTGAACTGACGTGATTGAGAGTAGCGGGGGCGGGCGCTGAATTCAAATCAGGCACAGCGGTGGGAACGGGTGCCGGACTTCAGACATCGGTTGTTTGCGGATCGGGTGACAGTCCGGGCCCGCCACCACCGCGGCGGAGTACGGATTCGGCCATTGCGACGATGGATTCTTCAATGCCTGCGTCGCGCATGTTTCGCAGTGTGCGATCAATATCGTAGGGGACGCGACGAAATTCGACCTTCCCCCGATCGATCACGGCATAGGCAGCTCGGGGATCACCGTCGCGCGGCTGGCCGACGCTGCCGGGATTGATCACCTGCAGGGAATCCAGCCGCAGCTGCATCGGAATGTGTGTGTGTCCGACGCAGACGAAATCGGCATCGACGTGTTCCAGCCGTTGTCGCCAGAGTTCGGGATGGGCTTCGAGGTATTCGTCCATGGGGTCGCGGGGAGTGGCGTGAACGAGGACGAAGCGGAGTCCGTCCAGTTCGATGCGGGTGGTGACGGGCATGCGGGCCAGCCATGACAGGTGTTCATCGTGCAGCACGCTGTAGTGATGCGGCCGCATCGCTGCGGAAATCCGGCGAAACGTCCCTGCCGGGCGAACAGTGACTCGTTGCGCCACTGAATGATCGTGATTGCCCCGCACCATGGCCGTGGCGTGCTGCCGGACCCATTGAATGCAGGGAACCGGATCGACAGCGTAGTCGACGACATCACCCAGAAACAGGCACGCATCGAAGCGTTCGTTGATGGCAGCGAGAGCCGGCCAGTTGGAGTGGATATCAGCGAGCAGCAGGATTCGCATAATGGGGGGCCTGCCAGTCAGTGTTCCGTGCGAGTTTTGAATTCCTGAGGCTTGCCGGATTTGCCGATCCGAATGCTGAAAGTCTGTCCATCCGGCTGAACCTCGGCCATGATCCATTCGCCGCGGCAATCGGCTGTTGTGCCGTTGTTGGCAATCCGGTCAGCGGGAGCCTGGAGGGCGGGATCGAGATCGATGTTGCGATGCAGCTGGTACCATGCCTGGAGAGATTTGACTTCTCGAAGTGTCCTGAGAGTGGAATCTGCACCGCCTTTTTTGGGCCCGTTGCACATCACGGCGGCGACGGGGTCAATGGCCAGTACCAGCGCCGGGTTGTTGCTGACCGGCAGGCCATGGTGCGTAACCATAAACAGGTCCACCCTGCCGGCCGGATTTCGCGGCGTCACCATTTTTGCCTCAGTGTTCCATGTGAGGTCTCCGCAGGTGAGATAACGGAAAGGACCGAAGGAGAACAGGAGCGATATGCTGGCGGCATTGTCACTGGGATCATCCGGCTGCGGCTGGTGACGATCGACAAAGGGGTTCTGTGGACCTTCGCCGACAACCACTTCGCGGCTGGCTGCCAGCACGCGAACCTGCAGCGGTGTTGTTCCGGATTTCAGCGGCAGAAACTGGCCGGCTTTGAGCGTCCGTGACTGATTCTGTGAAGCAGCGCGATAAGCAGCAACACGGTCGATGTAGCCGGGGTCTTCCTGGAGTGCATCCGGAATGCCGCGGTCCCAGAAAGTCCCGATGCCGAATTTCGCAGCAAGTGCCGCATGGTTACCGTAGTGATCGAGATGCCAGTGAGAGACGACGGCATGATCGATGCGGCTGAGCCCGGCGACGTCGCGAGCCACATGAATGATGCGATCGAGATCGCGGCCCTGATTGTCGGGATAGCCGGAATCGATGAGCAGGGATTCGCCGGAGGGTGTGACGATGAGATTGGCAGCGCCCCCTTCGACGTCGATGAAGTACAGATCCAGAGTTCCCGATTTCTGGTCGGCGGTGGCGACCGGGACACACGTGAGCATGGTGGAAAGGAGCAGCGTGAAGAATCGCGGGGACGCCATTGAAACACCAGCCGGGAAAGGAATGAAACGAGAAATCCTGGGAAGCAGGCCGCAGACTGCAGGACTGCGGTGCTCACGTCTGCTGAGATTATGCGGAAGGAGGCGGAGAGGCAAGCGGCGGGGTCGTTGGAGGGACTCCCGGTTCTGACCGCCCCCATCGTTCAGTCTGCTGTCTGCCGGGGCAGTGTGCGTGCGATGCGGAAACCATTTGAGTAACCGGTAGAGTCTGCTGGTCGGAAGAAGCGATTGGCTGAGCGAGCCATGACCGCGCTGTTTTCGAAGGAGCCACCGCGGAGGATCCGGGAATCCTCGCCGAACGGGGAGGATTCTTCGGGTTTCTTCTCTGTGTCGATGCTGATCGCTGTGCTTTCGGTGTGATAGAACCCGGCCGGGTCGAGGCACCATTCGAAGACGTTTCCGTACAGATCGAAGAGTCCGAATCCGTTCGGCAGCCGCGTACCCACCGGACGAACGGCTTTTTCGTCCGTGTTGCCGGAGTACCAGCCGTAGAATCTGAGGAGGGTATCCCGTTCGCCGAAGAAGCGAGCGGTGGTGGTGTTACTGCGGCATGCATATTCCCATTCTGCCTCGCTGGGAAGTCGATAACCTTCCAGCTGCAGGTAATTGTCCCGCAGCTGAATTTCGTGGGAGGGCTGCGATTGATCGGGTTCATAGCACCATTGATCGCGCGGAATATTCTCCTGTTCACTCAGCCAGTTGCAGAATTCAGCAGCGTCGTACCACGAGAGCTCCATCGCAGGGCAATCGTCAGTTTCTGCAAAACGCGACTGCAGGCTGCCGATCTTCCGGCCATGTTCAGGCCTGAACGCGCGGAATTGAGCGACAGTGACTTCGTGCATACCCATGAAGAAACTGCGGGGGATTCTGCAGGAGTGCTGAGTTTCTTCCGCGAAGCGAAACTCCTCTGTCTCGGGTGACCCCATCAGGAAGCTGTCTGTGGGATCAAGACGAGCGAGAGTGATGCTGACAGGTCCACGGGTGACATACCATCGGCGCTCGGTTTCCGGTACGTAGCCCGCGGAGAGACGAGCGGTGATTTCTTTGACGGCCTGACCATGATCGAGTTGTCTGAGGGACCATTCGCAGGCTCCGTGGATCGCGGGGTCCGGGTGCGTTTCGTACAGACTTCTGAGAATGTCAGCCACTTGTGGCGCTATGCGGAGCCGGCCGTTTTCGGCAAACTTTCCCAGCCCGAGTATGAGCAGTGGAGTCACCTGTCGATCCTGCGCAGCCATGCGGAGAATCTGAAAAAGCTGAATGGCCTCAGGCGGATCAATTGCAGGGGCTTGAAAAGACTTTGTGTGATAACGGGCGAGGCGGTCCAGGATCCGGCCTTGCACTTCCGGGCCACTGCATTTCTGCAGGAAGTCACGAGCATTTTCCGAAGTATCCAGTTGCAGCAGTGCAACTGCAGCGGCTGCCATCTTCTCGTCTTCAACGGAACTGACACTTGCCAGGCGCCACAATTCCTTGATCGCAGGGGCTGATGAGCTGAGCCGTGGGAGGAGTATTTCGTGTTGCCGGGGATCAGCATCGAGCAACAGCCGGACCAGCAGTGGAGTATCGTCCGCAGCAAATTCTGTGAGTGTTTCAGCGACGATGGCAGCAGCGACCTCGCCCTCGTCCTGTTCCCGGAACAGCTCAGCCAGTGGCTGGACAAGCTGTCTGGCTGCGGGCCTTAGGAGGCGGCGATAGGTGCCTACGGCCGCGGTGTTCTGTCGAGCGATTTCTCGAGCAACGAAAGCGGGAGCGGACTCCCAGTGCCATGGGGTGACGGACAGCGAATCGGACGGTGGGTGTTCGGGTGGGTGTTCGGGTGAAGTGATCGTGATATTTGCCAGCAGGCAGGCTGCATGCAACTGTTGTTTTGGTGTGGTTGTCTGAAGTGCTCGCCGGAGGATCTTCTGCAGATGGTCGTTAAGTTCGTGCGACCAGCACATTCCCAGCAGTTCTGCCAGTGTTTCAAGGTCTTCCGGCGGGCTGATTGTTGCGAGGTGCGCGACGACGGGCGCGAGCACCGCAGGATTGTCTTTGAATCTGAGTCTTGCGATGGCGAGTTTCAGTGCGGATTCGGAGTCGGCTGCGGCGTTGTTGAAGGCCCGCTTCAGATACGGCAGAGCCTCACGATGTTCCTGAGAAGAGCTCAGATACTCCGGCAGCTTCCGGAGATCGAAGTCTGCCACTTTGTCGGCAAAATCGCTGGATTTCGCGTGTTGAATGCTGATGCCCGTCAGAATTCCGAGGACAAGCAGGAGTGTGAGCAGCAGGGCGGAGGCGGCCAGACGTGCGGCGTGGAACCGCGCTGAAGCCTGAATGAGCTGCTGCTCTTCTGAACTCCGGTAGACGGGTTTCAGATAACGCCGAATCTGAATGAACTCCCGGAGTGACAGCAGGTCACGTCGGTGCTGCTTTCGCAGCCATTCTGCGGTGCGTTCTTCGAGGATGAGTTCTGCGCGCCCGCGGGCTGTCTCGCGCTGTTTTGAAGCCAGCCATTCGCGCAGCGGGGCAACGAGATAATCATGTGTTAACTGATAATAGAGTTCTGCCGGGTTAGTTTCTGCGGGCTGGCCGTCGAGAGAGTCTGCGGATGCCGTTGGGGTGATGAGGCGGAGCTCTTCTTCAAGAATCCGGAGCAGCTTGCTGAACCTTTCAGGGCGTGCTTCCAGGCCAGAGGCCGTGAACAGAGCAGAAGCGGGCTGCAGAGTGCCCTTCAGATCCCGACCGGCAGGGGGCAAAAGCTGGCGCAGGACGGACTGAGCGGCCGAGGCGTACAGCTGATATTCCCTGCGCTCGAAGCTCTCCTGCAGAAACCGCAGTCCAAGTCCTTCGGTGCCGCCGAGTTGTGTGAGTGTTTCGCGGGACCATGGTCGCCCGCCGTACATCTGTACGAAGAGAGCCAGATGCACGCTGATGACTCTGCCGGTTTGAGGCGAAGTGAGTTGTTCGATGGCCTCCTGAAGAAACTCGGTCTGCTCCACGGTCTGTTCAGACGATCGCATTGGCAGTCGATGCCGGGCCTGTCCGAAGAGTGTCAGCACCCTGAGTGCGTGCTGCGGCTCAAACAGATCCAGCCTGCGTTTGTTCTGCCCCTCCACTGCGCGGATATCCAGCTGGCCAAGCAGATCTTCGGCGGGATGAAAGAATTCATCGCGCACCATCAGGATTGCCTGCAGCCGCGGACCATCGCAGTGCTGGAGCGCAAACGTCAGCGGTTCGACGGGACTGCTTCGATGACAATTCAGCCATTGTTCAAACTGGTCCAGCACGAGGAGCACTTTTTGTCCTCGCCTGAGGCAGTCTCCCTGCTGAATCAGCCGCATCAGTTCAGGCAGCTGGCCGTCCGGCAATCCGGGAAGCTTGTCCCGAAGTTTCCGCCGCAGTCGCTCTTCGGTATCCACGGCAGTGCACTCAAGATAAACAGAAAGCACGGAATCGCTGAGTCGAGGCAGAATCCCGGCCTTCATCAGTGATGACTTTCCGCTGCCGCTGGGTCCGTAGAGCAGTCCGACTGAGAATGTCTGCAGAGTCCCGCCGGCCTCGATGCGATTCTTCCAGAAAGCGACGGCAGGCGGCAGGCCATAACGGTCCCGGGTGCCCGGCAGAAGCTGGAGGAAGAAATCCCGATCCTCATGACTGAAGGCGAGCAGTCCCCGGGCAATCACCGGGGCTGGCTGGACGGAGCTGGAAAGGGTCTGACTGGCGGAATCGGTAGACCGGAATCGCTGTTCGGTGACATCTGTGGAATCTCTGCCCGGCTGTCGGGGTGCAGTCCCGGAAGAGACGTTTGCTGAATGGGTGGCGATGGCAGCCTGCAGCAACTCAAGATCGTCGCACAGGGACTGGACACTGTCATAGCGATCGTCTTTGCGTTTTTCGAGGCAGAGCCGGCAAATGCGGATGAGATCTTCGGGGACATCATCGCGAACCTCTCGAAGAGGCGGAGGATCAGATTGATGAATGCTGATGCGTGCCCTCTGATAGATCTCCTGCTGAGTCCCGGTTTCCGGCCAGCTGAACGGACGTTCGCCTGCCAGCATCTCGTAGAGCATCACTCCCACAGCCCAGATGTCTGTGCGACCATCAATTTTGGCCGTGAGACCATCGATCTGTTCGGGCGCCATATAACTCATCGTCCCCTCAACCCGACTGTTGTGAAGGGGCAGCTGAGTATTGTGCAGGGCAAGGCCGAAGTCGGCGATTTTGGGTTCCAGTCTGCGATCCAGCAGGATGTTTCCGGGTTTAAGGTCACGGTGGTAAATGCGTTTGGCGTGAGCAGCTCTGAGTCCGCGGCAGATGGTGGTTATCAGACGCACCGCCTCATCCACAGGCACCATGCGGCCGTGATCCCGGTACTCCCGCTTCAGATGCTGGTCCAGATCGCATCCATCAATGTACTCCTGAACAATCACCGGAAAATCACCATGACTGACAACATCAAAGACGCGAACGACAGCAGGGTGATCGATCTGCGCAAGATTTCGGGCCTCCGTCCGAAAGCGTTCCAGCTCGTCGATGAACGCGGTGCCACCTGTTCTGTCCCGGGAATCCGCCAGTCGTTCTGATCGGGGCATTTTGAGTGCCCGCAGGGTCTGCAGCACGGGATCTCTGGCTTCATACACCCACGCAAAGCCACCTTTGCCGATCAACCGAACAATCGTGAAGCGGTCAATCTGCTTTGGGAGCTCCGGGGGATCCGCAGGTGCAGCCACAGAGGCGGGAACGCTCTGCAGTTCTTCCTGCAGGCGCAGAAGCAAAGTGCGAGCCATTTCACGGTGTGGTTCGGCAACCTGAGCGAGGAAGTCTTCCACGTGTGGCTGCAGATTCCTGTGAAAGGCAGACTGAAAACGCTCCTGCAGCTCGAAGAATTCCTCGTTCGGGAAGTTTGAAGAAGACACTGAAGACATGCAGGGCACCATTGCGCAGTGGCGTTTGTTGGTGACTGATGCGAGGAGTCAGGGGGAGGTCACCAGCGGGATTCTATGGATTGGCGATTGGAGTGAACAGCATGAGCAATCTCTGTGCTTCGGAACGGCGGAATCTGCCGAACTCTTCGGCATTCAGTCCAGTTATGCCACTGTGCAGACGGCATATGAAATTTGGATGCAGGATCAGCGCAGGCTGTGCGGAATCCGATTGAACCACAGTGGGTGGCTCGGCTAGGGTGTGTGGATGCCCGGAGCGGATATCACTGAGAGTTCTGCTCACGTTGTCGATAAGAGGTGGAACACATGTTCAGATTCGCACTGCAGATCATTCTGGCAACTGGAATTCTGGGGGCCGTGACTGGCCACGAATGTGCTGCGCAGGGCCTGAAAGTCTCCACTCAGGTCTTTGACATGTCCAAACCCAACAGCGACAGGCGCGGACAGCTGATCAGCAGCAGCCTGACACTTTGCCACAACGGACGTGTCTACGACTACGTGGCCAGCGCGGATGAACTGGTGATTTACGACCCTGTGCTCAGACAGTTCACCGTGCTGAACCGCACTCGGGGACTGTTTACAGTGGTCACGTTTGAAGAAATCCGGCATCACATGGAGACGCGGACAAGGAAAACGCAGGAGTATGTGGCGGAGCTTATCGCCGGGGGTGAACCCGGCGCGGAGGCTGAAGCGGAGGCGATCAATGCTCAGCTGCAGCCGGAATTCAGGGAAACGTGGGACTCCATGCGCGGCAATCTGACACTGGTATCTGCGTGGCTGACCTACCGTGTCGAAACCCGCAAGTGGGACGATCCGCAGCAGGTTGAACGCTATCTGCTCTGGCGGGACTGGACGGCTCGGCTGAACTCTGTCCTGCATCCACAGTCGTTGTTTCCTGAGCCTCGAATGGCTGTCAACGATGCGATTCGGCGTCAGACGGGTCGAATGCCGGTTGCGGTGGAAATGGATCTTCGCCCGCTGGGGACAACTCGTCTGCGGGCCGAACATCGGCTGACAGTGGGCCTGACAGCCGATGACCAGGACCGGATCGCCCGCTGGGAGAAGCTGCCGAAGTCGGACGAGATGCAGAACGTGCCGCTGCGACGTTACCAGCAGGAATCATTTCTGTCGCGATCCCGCTGAATGCATCTGTTGCAGGATTGGTCGCAGTGGTTGACGGAGTGGTGGTCTACTGTCGTCGGCATTTGCGGAGCAGGTAGTGGTTGTCGCTGCGGACGACTTCGAGGAGAACGTCCTGGAGTTTTGAGCAGAGGCGTGTGGCGTGGCGTTCGAGGTGTGTCTGTGTGGTGCCGCGGTCGATATCGAGGAAGGCCTGAAGTCCGAGTCGATGTCCGGGGGCACGCCAGAAGGCGAGGAACATGGGGATGCTGGCGGCACCCTTGAGTTTGAGGCTGCCGTCCTGATCGGTGCGGACGAGGACTTCGTCGTCGACGAGTTCGATGGTGGTAAGAAGTGATTCGCTGCGAAGCGGGAGTTCCTGCTGTTGTTTGTTGCGGAAGCGGACCCAGCGATCGAACTGGCGAATGGTCTGTTCAAGTTCGGTGCAGAGTTCGACGGGGAAATCGACGGGGCCGGCAGTCGCATCCTGAGCGGGGCGGAGTCGATCGATGAAGTCGATCACGAGTCTGGCATCGAGGGGGCTGTCGTGGGCGCGGCGCCGGTATTCGTTGAGCGGGAGTTCGTGGGGGAGGATACTGTCGAGCAGTGTGGCGGCAGCCGAGGGGGCGCAACGAAGCACTTGTGTGGCGCGTCGACCTGTACCGGCCGAGCACGGCTGACCGGAGCTTTGCAGGGTTTGCAGGAATGTCTGGAGGACGAGCAGGAGTTCGCGGGGCTGTTCGATCCAGCGTTCAGCCTGCAGGCGGACATCTTGTTTTGAGAGCGCCATCTGGGGTTACCGGGTTCTGCGATCAGCCGGAGACCAGCAGATCCTTCATGATGTTGCCGTGGATATCTGTGAGGCGGAAGTCGCGGCCCTGGAAGCGATAAGTGAGCCGTTCATGGTTGACGCCGAGTGTGTGGAGGATGGTGGCGTTGAGGTCGTGAATGTGCACTGGTTTGTCGATGACGTTGTAGCTG
>CAZLOQ010000014.1:10989-62169 GCA_964561125.1 uncultured Chitinophaga sp.
AGCTGAAGTCATCGGTTTCGCCGTAGACCTGGCCGCCTTTGATGCCGCCGCCGGCCATCCACATGGTGAAATTGCGGGGGTGATGATCGCGACCATAGTTGTCTTTTGTGAGTGTTCCCTGGCTGTAAACGGTGCGGCCGAATTCTCCGCCCCAGATTACGAGCGTGTCATCGAGCATCCCGCGCTGTTTGAGGTCGCGGACGAGCGCGGCGCTGGGGCGGTCGCTTGCCGGGGCCAGCTGACGGATGGCGCCCGGCAATCCACCGTGGTGGTCCCAGCCACGGAGGAAGACCTGAGTGAAGGGGACACCGCGTTCGGCGAGTCGGCGGGCGAGCAGGCAGTTGTAGGCAAACGTGCCCGGCTGTTTCACTTCGGGGCCGTACATATCAAGGACGGACTGGGGTTCGTCGCTGATATCCGTGAGATCAGGTACGGACGTCTGCATGCGAAACGCCATTTCGTACTGAGCGATTCGCGAGGCGATTTCGGGGTCTCCGACGGTGGTGAGTCGCTGTTGGTTGAGTTCGGCGAGTCCGTCGAGCATGCGACGGCGGGTGCCGGCGTCAACACCGGCGGGATTGGACAGATACAGAACGGGATCACCGACTGAACGGAGGGCAACACCAGCATGGCGCGTAGAGAGGAAGCCACTGCCCCAGAGTCTGGAGAACAGAGCCTGGGTCTGGGCACCACCGGGGATACGGGAGTGGAGAACGACGAAGGCCGGCAGGTCGCGGTTGGGGCTGCCCAGACCGTACGAAATCCAGGCACCCATGCTGGGGCGTCCAGGGAGTTGGCTGCCGGTTTGGATGTAAGTGATCGCGGGGTCGTGATTAATGGCTTCAGTGTGAACAGTCTTGACGATGCAGAGGTCGTCGACAATGGAGCCGATGTTGGGGAGCAGTTCGCTGATCCAGGCACCGTGCTGGCCGTGTCGGGAGAACTTAAAGACGGAGGGAGCACAGGGAAGGCGACTTTGCCCGGACGTCATCGTCGTGATCCGCTGACCGTTGCGGATGCTTTCAGGGAGATCCTTGTCAAAGAAGTCGGCCAGTTTGGGTTTGTAGTCGTAGAGGTCAAGCTGCGAGGGTGCGTCGGCCATGAACAGCCAGATCACGCGTTTGGCCGTGGGGGGGTAATGCAGGGTGCTGAGAGCAGGGGCGGCGTCGGGCTGAGCAGCATCAACCGGTGCGGCAGGGGAGGATGCTGAGGCGGACAGGAGTGATGGATTGAGGAGGGAGGCGAGTGCCGCGGTTCCGAGTCCACAGGCGGATCGGCCGAAGAAATAACGGCGCGTTTCGGCATTCAGATGCTGAGCCAGCGGATTCATGGCGGGGGGCTCCTGTGGAAAATCACGTGGCGGTGAGGAATGGCCTTAGCCGGCGACTTCGGCAGTCTGCAGGGCGTCGTCAGCTGCCTGGTCGTCGGTGATGGTACGCTCGCGCAACATGGCAATGCGGCCCGTGCGGACCATTTCGAGAATCCCGAATTCACGCATACGTTCAACGAAGGCCTCGATTTTATTTTCGCGACCGGAGATTTCGATCATGACATGGTTGGCACCGACGTCCACGATACGACCGCGGAAGATGTCCACCAATTCACGGATTTCGCCGCGACGGCCGTTTTCCGTGCTGACTTTGATAAGCATCAGATCACGTTCGACGTAATCCTGCCCGGAAAAGTCCTGGACGGTGACGACGGTGACGATCTTGGAGAGTTGTTTGCGGACCTGTTCGAGCGTCTTTTCGTTGCCGTTGACCACGAATGTCATGCGGGAGAATTCAGGGTTTTCGGTGGCGCCCACGGCGAGGCTGTCGATGTTGTAGGCGCGTGAAGCCAGCATTCCGGCGATGGTCGCCAGAACACCGGGTTGATTCATAACAAGTGCGGAGAGAACGTGTTTCATGGGTCAGAGCCTTCAACCTGAAAAAACGACGGCGGGAGTTCGCGGCGAAGTCTACGGCGGAGATTGACATCTGACAACAGCCGATCAGGAGGATGTCGGCGGACCGAGCGGGTTAAGACGGCCCGGGCGTTATGCGTGGACCTTTGCAGGACCATGTGGAGTGATTGTATCGATTGCAGGGGCCGAATGCAGGGAACGGCTTCAATCCGGCATCACCGCGTTATGGTAAACCTCCTGGACGTCATCGCAGTCATTGAGCAGGGCGAGAAATTTTTCGAACTGCGCTGCGTCCTCGGCGTTGAGCGTTTTGGTGGTTTGAGGGTGAAACGTGATCTCGGCGACTTCCAGTTCAAGCTTCGGGAAGGCCTCAAGGAGCGCTGTTTTGGCTTTGTAGAATTCGGAAGCTTTGGCGAAGAGAGTGACCTTACCGTCCTCACAGATCACGTCATCGACGTCCACATCCGCGTTGAGCATGACTTCAAGAATGCGGTCAGCGTCGTCTCCGGCGAAGGAAATGATGGCTTTGTGATCGAACAGATGGGCGACAGAACCAGCCGCACCAAGCCGCGCTCCGGCGCGAGTGAAGCAGGTGCGGACATCGGTGATGGTGCGGTTGTTGTTGTCGGTCAGGCAGTCAACGATGACGGAACAGCCCCCAGGCCCGAAGCCCTCGTAACGCACATTCTGAAAATCTTCACCACCGACGCCCGCTGCTTTCTCGACCGCTTTGTCAATCACGTGAGCAGGAACCTGATCCCGCTTGGCTTTTTCGATCAGGTTGCGGAGCGCCGGGTTATTTGCGGGATCCGGAACGCCGTTTTTCGCCACCACATACAGCTGCTTGCCGTATTTGGAATAGAGTTTGGATTTCTGAGCGGCCGTTTTGAAGATGGAGGCCTTGCGGTTTTCGAAACTGCGTCCCATGGGATGTGCCGTCGAATGGACTGTGGTGGGGATGAAAAGCCCGGTGGGCAGTACCGTTCTGCCCCGGCAATCTTAGCAGATGTCCCCGAAAAGTTCTTCAGCGGAATCGAAAGAATCTGCCGGGCAGACGCGGAGTGCAAGCCCAAAGTCGACCCGGAGCGACCTGAACGGGCGACGAGCACTGCCTGAGACACCCCGAAGTGAATCGATCCTGGCCGCAAACAGCCGCGTCCCGCGGAAGACCTTTGTGCACGAACGAGAGATTTCAGTTTCGCCAGAATAACAGGCAATTTTGCTTGCCTGCGAAGCGGGGTGACCAACCGACATTTGAGGACATGCGATGGGTTTAAAAGGAAAACGGCCGTCCCGGACGAGTTTGTCGTCCGGGACGGCCGGGTTGAAGGAGCTGCCGGAGTTTTGGTTACTTCAGCGAGGTCAACTGGAGCAGTGGGCGGATGAGTTCTCGTCGGGCTTCGACGACACCGGAGGCCGCGGTGACAGCTTCTTCGGCCGCAGTGAGTTCTGTCTGCATGGCTTTGATGCGACCTTCGATCGGTGCGATTTCAGCAGTCAGAGCCTTGATCTTCTGGTCAGCGGCTGCCATGGCAGTTTTTGCGTCGGTGCCGGTTTTCTCGGCGGTGGCGACTTCGGCTTTCATGCCTTCGATCTGCTTACCCATTGCTGCGATCTGCTCGATCATCGCCGGCAGCGACTTTTCCTGTCGGTCAGTGATTGCAGCGAGATTTTCGGCGGAGGCTTTGATGTCAGCATTATCGGGGAGGAGAGCGAGTGCGGCTTTGGCCTGTTCAACGGCAGCCTTCAGGGACGGGACTGCTTTTTCGGTACGAGCTTTGAGGTCCGTTTGAGCGACCATTTGCTTGTCAACGACGACCATGGAGGCGGTGACGTCTTTCATCTGCTGGTCGGAGGCTGCAGCAAGCGTCGTGGCATCGGCCATCATCTTCTGAGCTGCTGCCATTTCCTGCTGTTTCTGTTCGAGTTCAGCCTGAGCGGTCAGCGAGGCCAGCAGGGCATCCTCACGTTTCTTTCGGGCTGCTTCGAGCGCAGCGAGTTCATCACGAAGGGCGATGTAGTTCTGCCAGCGATCAACCAGGGTATTCGCCCGATTGAGCTGCTGTTGAACGACGGCAAGAGCCTGTTCTTTTTCGTCAAGGGTTTTCTGATAAGGAGGCAATGCTGCGGTCTCTGTGTCGAGCACGCCTTTGGAAGCTGTGAGCGCCTGTTCGTCGGCTGCCAGCTGCTTCTTCTGAGCTTCGACAGCGGCTGCGAGTGCTGCGATGGCTTTTTTCAGGCTGTCGAGCTCCGTGGCCCTGGTGGTGACCTCAGCTTCACGTTCCTTCACCTGAGCATCGAGTTGCTCGACGACCTTTTTGAGTTCTTCGTCAGACTTGGTGAGTTCGTAGGCCTCAGCAGCTTTGGCAGCGGCGGCGGTGATTTCCGGGACGGCTTTTTTGAGTGCCTCCAGCTTTTCGGTGGCTGGTTTCTCTTTGCCCTGTTCGGCGGCAAGTTTCTGTTCTTCGGCGGCGACAACGGCCTGTTGAGCAGTGCGTTTCTTTTCTGCAGCAGCGTAGGCAGCGGCCGCCGCGTCGATCTTCTGTTGCTGAGCGGCTTTGGCCGCGGTGGCGGCATCGCGTTCGGCAGTGGCCGCTTTCACCTTTTCAGCGGCAGGCGGGACAAGCCCCTGGGCTTCGGCGAGGCGTTCATCGAGGGTCGGGGGGTTGGTGCTGAGGTTGCCAAGGCGAGCGCCGTCGGCAGCGTTCCAGACACGCACTTCGCCAGTCCAGTCGCCGGCGATCACACGATCCGTTTCGTCACAGTGCGTCACCTGGAGGGCGAGGTCATTGAAGGCTTCAAGATTGCGGATAGCTCCGCCATTGGCATCCCACAGTTTCGCAAGCTTGTCGCGTCCGGAGGAGACAATGCGACCGTCGCGGCAGTATTCAATGGAGAATACACCACCGCCGTGGGCGGCCCACGACTTGATCTGGCCGCCGTTTTCCATCTCCCAGAGGCGGATTGTGGTGTCTTCGCTGCCCGATGCGAGCACGTTTCCGTCGATCCGCCAGGAGAGCGAGTAGACAGGACCGGTATGGCCAGTGAGAGTGAGGTATTCGCGGCCGGTTTGAGCTTCCCAGACAAGCAATCCACCGCTGCGGTCAGCGGAGGCAAGGAGAACGCCGTCAGGGCTGAATTCGAGGGAATAGACCCAGTCGGTATGTTTGCGACATTCGTAAGCGAGTTCGCCGGTTGCGGTGTTGTAGACGCGAACAATCTTCTGTGGGCCGGCGAGCGCCACCATTGACTGATCGGCGCTGATATCTGCAGCCAGAACTTCGTCGAGTTCGTCACCGATGGTCATGAGCCGTTCGCCGGTGCGAACATCCCATACCACGCAGAGCCCTTTGGCGGCACCACGTCCGCCACCAGCCAGCAGGAGGCTGCCATTGCGACTGAACTTCAACACTCGCGGGCGGCCTTCGGGGAAGGGCAGCACGCCGAGGGCTTCGAGAGTTTCGGTGTGGTAGAGGACGACCTGCTTCTGGCCACCCACTGCGACGAGCTTTGACCACGGGTTCGTTGCGATGGCTGACACGGCCGTGGTGGCGGTGGTCTTGATGACGGGGGCGAGATTGAGCACATCGGGGAGAGGTGCAGGGCCTTCGGGACGGGCACCGGCTGACACGCTGACATTCATTGCAGCGTTGTTTTTCTTCTTGATCACCACTTTACTGGACGAAGTTTCCGGTGCTCCTGCGTCGATCCACTTGCGGAGCACTTCGATTTCTGCGTCGGGGATTTTGTCCGCATTTGGCGGCATGTAGGGTTCACTGGTGTGAGCGACGAGGCTGAAGAGGTAGCTGGCGTTTGCGTCGCCTGGCTCGATGGATGCGCCCGACGCACCGCCCTGCATCAGAGTGGTGTAGGTCGAGAGATCCAGGTCTGAGGATTTCTTATTCGTGTTGTGGCAGGTGAGACAGCGATCCCGGAGGATGGGTTTCACATGGTCTTCGAACGTGACCTTATCCTGAGCCGAGGCAGTGGGAGCCAACCACGTATTGGCGGACAGTGCGGCGGCGGAGAGGGCGAGGGCGACCGGGTAACGAAACCAAGGAATCATGCTGTTCTCCGGTAACGACGGGATTCAGTAAAGTTGTGACGGCACACTTGTTATTCGGCAGAAATTGCCGGTCTTCCGCAGGCTGTACAGGTAGTGCACAGCGAAAAACCTGGCCAGTCTGCGGAGCTGCGCCGGCAAAATCGGAACCACTGTCACGCAACCAAAGTGACTTAGTGATTGAAGAGGAATTCGCGGGAATTGAGAAGGGACCAGAAGATGTCTTCGAGTGCCTCCTGGGGGTTCTGCTGTTCAGCGACGATGGCCGTAAGAGAAGCGAGTTCTTTCTCGGAGGGGCGTCGAGTGAAGCAGCGCATGAACATCTCTGTAATGATATCAGCTGGAGTTTTGCCTTCCTTCAGACGCGTGGGAACGAGCTGACCCTGGGCAATCTTGGCATTCGACGTATCGCCATTGATCAGGTGGAGTGCCTGTGAGAGGTTGGGTTCCATTTTGACTTCGCAGGAGCAGACGGATTCGCGTTTTGCGCGGCCGAACGTCGTGAGGAAGTAGGTGGCAGTATTGCCGTCTGCGATTTGCACGGCTCGGGCACCGACGGGAAGTCCGGGGAACTTGTCCTGAGTGGAGGTGACGGAACTGATGCAGTCGAGCAGCACTTCGGCACGAATGCGGCGAAGTTCGGCGTGGGCAAAGTTCTTGTGGTCGGAAGCGTTACTTTCGTTTGTGGTCGTGGACAGCTGATAGGTGCGGGACGTGCAGATATCGCGGACCAGTTTGCGGAAGTCGTAGTTGTATTCGGTGAACTTGCGGCCAAGTTCGTCGAGCAGTTCGCCGTTGACGGGCGGATTGCTGACGCGGACGTCGTCAACTTCCTGGATGATGCCTCGTCCGAAGAAGTGAGCCCAGACGATATTGGCAAGGTTCTTAGCGAAGTAGGGGTTTTCGGGGGAAGCGAGCCATTCTGCCATCACCTGACGGCGGTCTTTTCCGGTGAGGTCCGGTTCGATTCCACCAAGGAATTTCGGTTTCATGACGCGACCACCGACGAGGTGGGTGACTTCACCGCCGCCGGAATTGAAGATGATGGTTTCCCGGGGGTCTTCACCCTGTTTGCGGCCGATTTGCGAAAAGAATGCGGCGAATCCGTAGTAGTCATCCATGGTCCAGCGATCGAACGGATGATTGTGGCACTGGGCACACTGGATTCGCATGCCCATGAACACCTGGGCTACGTTTTCTGCGGTCTTGAGTGTTTCGGTTTCGGTTTGGTAGTAGTTTACGGCTGGGTTGGCAAATGAACCGCCGCGGGCGCCGAGGAGTTCCTGGACCATTTTGTCGGTGGGAGTGTTGTTGGCGATTTTGTCGCGAAGCCAGTTGAAGTAGGCCAGCATGGGCTTCCTTTCAACACGGTTGGCGATGGTTCTGACCTGGAGCAGTTCTGCCCATTTCATCACCCAGATGTCAACGAATTCCTTGCGTTGCAGGAGTTGGTCGACGAGCCTCTCGCGTTTGTCCGGGGTGGTGTCGGCGATGAATTTTTCATAGTCATCGATGGTCGGCATGGTGCCCGTGATATCGACGCAGACGCGGCGGAGGAATTCTTCGTCGGTGCAGACTTCGGAGGGGATGATACGGAGCTTGCGAAGCTTGGAGTGAACGAGGGTATCGACGTAGTTGAACTCAGGTGTTTTGGGGTCTTCGTACTGGAGTCCTTTGGGGAGCACGATGAATTGAGAGCCGACGGTATGGGTGTCGAAGCGGGCCATGATAAAGGCTTCGCCGCGAGCGTGGGCGGTAACGAGGCCTGACTGTGCGATTTCGGCACTGTTTTCGTTGTTGGAACTGAAGTAGGCGAGATTGGTCACATCGCGGTCGGTGCCATCGGCGTATTTGGCGCGGACGGTGAGTCTCTGCGTGGCGCCTTCGCCGTCGAGAACTGCTTCTTTGGGGTAGAGCTCAACGGAGACGACAGCGGGCACCGGGCCAGGATCATTGGGGGCCCCGGCACCAAGCCATCGCAGCACAGTATTGTAATGTTCACTGCCAACCTCATACCGCTTCCCACCGGTGTGCGGGACGACGCCGGCGCCTTTTTCCATGAGCAGGCTTTCGGCGGGCAGAGCAAGGTTGATTCGGCGGCCGGGGATTTCGCGTGTGAGTCGGTAATGGTCGCCTTCGGGGTCGAACCCGAAGAGTGACAGACGGAAGCCGTCCTTTCCGCGAGCAGCGCCGTGGCAGCTGCCGTTGTTGCAGCTGGTCTTCATGAAGACCGGCATGACATCAAGACGAAAGCTAATTGGAGGATCGACAGTGGCGTTGGCCACGGTAACGGGAACGTCGACGGTGTGTCCGGCGTGCGTGATCGTGACCTTGGTGGAACCATCAGCGACCGGATGAAAGGTGTTACCTTCACGGCGGATGAGAGCTTCGTTTTCAATTTTGATCTGCGCCTGATCGGTGACGTCCAGTGTGAGTCCGTTGGGCAGGACTGCCTGAACGATGAATGACTGGCGATCACGAATGGCCGAGAGGTGAATATCGGCGGGTGCCACGATGATGGAGGCGGGGGCGGGATCGTCAGCGACCGCGGACGAAACCAGCAGCAGTGCGGCGAGGAGAGCGGACGGTTTCAGGGGATTCATATTAAGGTCCTGAGACACGGTGATTTGGTGTATCTGGTTTTTTGTGGGTGTGGAGATGAGGGTGGCAGGAGCGGTTGGTGTCAGGATTACTTCTGCGGCGGAGCCGTTTTCTGCTGGGCCTCGAGGCGGAGTTTTTCAAGGCGAGTGAGTCGTTTTTCGGCAGGTGGTGCGGGTGCCGGAGCGGCGGGTGCAGCGGCGACTGCGGCCGGTGCCGGCATCGGGGCTGCTGAGGGTTTGGGAGGGAGCGGCTTATCGATGCGAAGCTCGGAGTTGCCGAGGCGTGCATGAATGATAGGTTCGTTATTTTCGGTGACGGTCACCTGACAGAACACATTCTTGTGGTTTCCTTCCGGACTGTCGGTGGCGGTCTTTACTTTGAAGACCAGTTCCTTTGTTTCCGGAGTGATCTGCAGCGGTTCGGCGGTGACCTTGTGGGGCAGCCCGAGCAGCGTGACCTGCGCCGGGGCTTTGAGATCTTTGAGGAGTGATACTTCGACGGCGATTTCGGTTTCCTGACCCTGTTCGACTGAGGCTCTTTGCAGTGCAAGCCCGACATATGGTTCGGCGACTTCAAGCTGGGCCATTTGGGAGGAGTTCCAGGCGGCACCGTTGACATTCGAAGATCCGAGCACGTAGATGGGCCATTTACCGAGTGCAGCATTGCCGTCAGCGTTGATCTGGTAGAGCGCTTCGGTTTGACCCTTGGGGATGGAGATTTCGCTGTTGGCACCGATACCTGGTGGTCGGAAGGGGAACTGAACGGCGATGGCTTCGTCCCAGCCTTCCTTCTTTTTGGCGACAACTTTGAGCATCATCAGGCCGTTGCGGACGATGGGGACGTTGGGCTGGACGAGTTCGAGCTGGAACGGCAGTTCTTCAATGACGGCCACAGGCAGTCGATCGACGTCTTTCCAGACGTAGAGCGACTGTCCGGGTCCGGCAATCACGAAATCGGCGCGGTTACTGAAGCGACCGAAGAAACCCAGATTGGGATCAGTCGGCTTCATTTTGAAGTCGACGAGTGCACCTGCGAGGGGAGCGTCGGCGGCAGCTTCGAAGACGACCGGCATGACGTTGAGGTTTGCCGGCATGGGTTGTGCGACCATGGTGATGCCAGCGGGAAGTTGCACGCCGTCGATCACGAGTTCGCCGCCGAAGTTAACGCGTTCGGCGGAGATGAGTGTGGCGAAGCGATTGCCGCGAGGAACATAGATTTGCTGGCGGGACTGTGAATACCGGGCGACTCGGGGAATGCCGACATTGAGTGACGGCTTCACTTCCTGAAACTCAATGCGGTAGACGAACTGGGGGCCACCGCGATTGAGATGATCAGCGACGCGAATGGCGTAATCGCCATCGGCGGGAACCTGCCAGCGGAAGTAGCTGTCGGGACCGCGACTGTCGTCGTTACCGGTGATGCCTTCGCCGGTGGCCTTATAGAGATTCATAACCGGATCGATGGGCGAGCGAATCCGGCGGCCGAAGCATTCCACTTCAAAGACCTGTCCGGCTTTTGCGGTGAAACGGAAGATGTCGACGTCTCCGGGTTCCTGAAGGACGCCATTGAAGGCAGCGGGGAACGTCGAGACGACTGTAGCTGTGTCGAACCCCTGGTTCGGTTCTGTTTCGAGGGCGTTGGGGTGCGGAGAGATTCGCAGAGGGTGCCCGGAGGGCGTGACGCCCTGGGCATCTTCGATGAAGATGGTCGTCTCGGCGGCATCGGCAGGGAGAGCAATTTCCTTAGTGATGGGGCCTGTGGCGTCACCGATGAAGGTGATTTCCTGAGTCTGTCCGGCCTGCCCGCCGGCGGGGTAGGTGATTGTCGGGCGAGGAAAGCTGCCGACGTGCAGACGATATCGGGAATTACCATCGCCACCGTATCCGCTTTCACGGACTTCGATCACATACTTACCGTCCTCGGGAATGATGACGGAGAGGGCAGCGTCCTGTTTGAGCAGAGGCGAATCGTCAACGGCAGCGATTTCGAAGCGACGATCGTTGAGGATGGCAATGTATGGGTCAAAGAGGGCTTGACCGAAACGCATGCCTTCGACTTCCACGGAGACACGATCGCCCTTTTTGGCTTCGATTACATAGTAGTCGACGTCCTCATTTTGAACGGTGCCGGCGACGGTGCTGTTGAGCGGGATATTCTGCGGTGCGTTGAAGTCCGTGTTGGGCTCTTTCTCTTCGATGGTGGGGAGCGCGCCGACGAAGAATGTCCGGTATTCAGAAATCCCGCTTTTGGTACGTACCTGTGCGGTATGTTCGCCGAGTGTGCAATCTGCAGCGATACGCACTTTGACGTCGATATTGTTGGCGTCTGCGGGCTTGATTTCGAGGACTTCGAAGCCCGGCTCGTAGAAGAAGATTTCCTCGGCGTCGGCGAGCCTGGCGCCGGCGAAGCGGAACACCTGTTCGGTACCGCGCTGAGCACCGCGGGGGAGGATGATGGAGAGCGAGGGATCGGCAGCGTCAGCCGAAGGGGATCCGAGCAGAGCTGATGTGAACAGCAGAGCTGCGGTCAACAGGACAGACCGAAATTGCATAGGTCGTGCTCATCCTCTGGCGGTCAAAGGAACAAACGGGCCTCCTGCCGACACGTGGTTGACCGATCCATGGTCAGCCGAGTTCGAAGAAAATCCAACCACGATAGAAAACAACGCTGCGCGTGGAGTTCACGGGCAGCGTTGAGGGATGGGATCCGGTATCAGGCAAGCAGTTCGGGGCGAACCTGGCCATGGTCTACGATTTCGATCGGGCGGTCACCGGGCGCCATGAGTTCTTTGTCGGCGTTGATGCCAAGACAGCTGTAGATGGTGGTTGCCCAGTCTTCGACGTTGAGTGGGTTATCTTCGGGTTCGCTGGCGGTGGAATTTGAAGTCCCGTAGACGAAACCGCGTTTGATACCGCCACCGGCGAGAACAACGCTGAACACCTTGGGCCAGTGGTCGCGGCCGGAGGTGCCGTTGATTTTGGGAGTGCGCCCGAATTCGCTGGCGATACAGACCATAGTATCATTGAGTCGACCGCGCTCGTCGAGGTCGCGGATCAGGCGAGCGAACGCCTGGTCGAGCGGCGGTACCTGGCCGTTCATGCCGGCCGCGATATTATCGTGCATGTCCCAGCCGCCGTAGGTGAGGGTGACGAAACGTGCTCCGGCTTCGATGAGTCGGCGGGCCATGAGCATTCGGGCCCCGGCGGTATTGCGACCGTATTCGTCGCGAAGGGTGTCCGTTTCTTTGCTGAGGTCGAATGCTTCGCGAGCCTGCTGGCTGCTGATGAGACCGTAGGCGCGCTGGTAGAACGTATCGACGGCGTCGAGCGAATCAGCTTTTTCCTTGCTGACGAAGTATTCGTTGACGGCATCAAGCGCTTTACGACGGCGGGTGAAGCGTTCGTCGGTGACACCACCAGGGAGTTGCAGGTCGCGGACGGTGAAGCCACCTGCAGCCGGGTCAGAACCGAGACTGAAGGGAGCAAAGGAAGAGGACAAGTATCCCGTACCGGCAAATTCGTTGGGCTGCCCGGGAATGCAGATGTACTGTGGAATGTTATTGCGGGGCCCGAATTCGTGGCTGACGACGCTGCCCATGCTGGGGTAAGAGAGGGCTGGGCTGGGGCGGTAACCGGTGAACATGTTGTGCGTGCCGCGTTCGTGGGCGGCTTCACCGTGGGTCATGCTGCGACAGACGGTGATCTTGTCCATGATCTTTGCCGTCTGAGCCCAGCGTTCATTGATGAACACGCCGGGGACGCTGGTTTCAATGGACGACATTGGACCACGGTATTCGATCGGAGCGTAGGGTTTGGGGTCGAAGCTTTCCTGATGTGCCATTCCGCCTGGCAGAAAGATAAAGATCACCGACTTTGCGGTGCCTTCTTTGCTTTCGTAATTCTTAATGTCAGCCTGGGCTGACTGCAGACGAAAGTACTGGGCGAGGCTGAGGCCGATTCCACCGCAGAACCCAACGTGCAGAAAACTTCTGCGAGACTGTCCGGAAAACATCCAAAAGCTCCAGGGGGAAAAGGACAACTCGCAGCCCGAACGACAGACCCATACTGGGTACCAGGGGCGATATGTCGAGGCGGGAGGCGAGCGGATAAACCGCCGAGGCGGGAGTAGAGGTGGGAACAGGCGCACGACCTGCGGTCAAAAAAGTTTGCCGATGGACAGTGCCTTTGTCAAGAAGCAACCGGGAAGATTGGGCGAGCACGGGCCGCGACCAATACTGCGGACGCATTTTATTTACACCGATTCCTTCCCCGGTGTTCGTCGCCTTTCCGCAATTTTCGTGCGTGTTCAACCAATTTTTCGGTGTGTGCCCTCATCTGAGTTTTTTCTTTTGGGAATTGCCCTGCAATTCTGGGGAATTCTTCGGCTTTTCGGTGTCGGGGGCACCGGGAGTGCCCCTCGGTGCTGGACCTTCAAGGGTCCAGTCGCCGGCGACCACTGCTTAATTCCTCAGCGGTCACACTCCGGAATTGCTGCATGAGTCAGCAGCCCTCCGTCAGGTCAGTTTCCCGCAAGCTGGAATTCGGCGGTCGAACCGTGGTTTTCTGATTCCGGCACTCAGCTTGCACACCAAGCCGCGTTGGAACCAAGAGTGTGCGGATTGCGTTCATCCAGCCGTATGGTCATCGTGGGCAAGCCGAGAGATGAGTTGCAGGCGAATATTAATTGTCGAAAGCGACCAGCGGGTCCTGAGACTGCTGGAAAGGCTGCTGTCTGGTTTTCCCGGGGAACTCGTGATTGCGCGGAGCCGAGCTGAGGCGCTGGAGGTTAGTCTCCGCTGCAGATTTGCTCTGTGCCTGATCTCGCATGGGCTCAGCGATGGCACTGGTCTGACGCTGTTTCCAGAGGTTTTCCGATTTGCGGACGAGGCCACGGGGGTGCTCCTTTCCCAGCATCCGGATCTGCCAGTCATCCAGCAGGCGCTGGAGGCCGGCTACGCGGCGGTGTTGGGGAAACCTCCGGACACGGTGCAACTGTCCGAGATGTTGCGGAGGGTTTTCGGGATTGCACTGGAGCTGGGAGGTTTGGAGGAGTCGGGAATGATGTCTGAGAAGAGACTCGGTTCTGCGTCGCGAGAGCTCCCAACGCTCGCTGAGATCGCGGGATTGTCCACAGCGGAAATCCAGGAGCGATTGAGCACTGCGGAGCTCATTGGAATCATCCGTGCGGTGGAGTATCCGTTTGCCGGTAAGGAGCGGCTGGAGTATTTTGATCGGGACACTCTGGAGCGGGTCGTTTGTCTGGTTCGGCGCTGGGGTCAGCAGCGTCTGGAGCGACTGCGGGCGACTCGCGGGGCCGAGGATTCAGACTCGGCGGCGATCGGCGAAGAGTTTGCGTGGGAGGGGCTGGCTGTTGTGGGCTGACCGGGCAAGGCGTCTCAGGAGCCGGTCGCCGGAAATAAACGGCTGGAAATAAACCCGGGAAATCGGGCAGATTTGCAATGGCAGGCTATTCCTGCGATTGTCCACCGTGCTGGTCCCGTGATGTTTCTCTGTGACCATCACCAAAGTCCGTTCCCCTCGTGTTTCCTTATCTCTGCCAACCGCCATGTCCCTGCGCATTATCTCCGGAAAATATCGTCGCCGACTGCTCCGCACTCCCTCCGACGATTCCACTCGACCCTACACGGACCGGGTGCGTCAGATGACATTCGACCGTTTGGCGGCCTTTGTGCCGGGCGCGCGGGTGGCGGACATCTTTGCCGGTGTGGGCACTATGGGAATGGAGGCGCTCAGTCGCGGCGCGGCTTCGTGTGTGTTCTTCGAGGGTGGAGCGGAGGTACATCAACTGCTCCAGGGCAACGTCCGCACGATCGCTCCGGACGCGCGTGCGATCTGCTGGAGAACGGACATCCGTCGCACATCCTTTCGGCCTCGCGGCGGCGAAGACTGCATTCCCTATTCGCTGCTGTTCTTCGATCCACCTTACAGGATCGCTGACCAGGTGCGTGCTCGGGGAAGTCTGGCTCCCTGCCTGAAGCTGCTTTCCCGAAGCACTCTCTCAACCCCTGACGCCATCCTCGTGCTGAGGACGCCCGAGCACTTCGAGGCGCCTGAGGTGAATGGCTGGATCGTCCACGACTGCTGGGAGCTGTCCTCGATGATGATCTGGATTCTGGTAAAGCCGGACGCTTTTGTGGAAGACCGCGAAGAGGCCGCTCGTGAGTTCGGTCAGAAATATGAATTTTCCATGAAGAACACGAGCCCGGCAAATGACGGCGAAGAGGACTTCGGAGACGATGGCGGAGAGGACGAGAGTTGAATCTCGTAATAAGTTGTCTTCGTGGTGCTGCGTTGCGGGGTACTGGGTATGCAGTTTGTGAACAGGGCCAGCCTGGCTGTATTGTGTGGGGTGTGTCTGTCGGGCAGCCTTGCGGCGGATGATTCGCTGGAGCTGATTGGCACGGTGCGGATCCCGGGCACAGCGCGGGATCTTTCGGGTGAAACTGCAGTGCTGGAGAACGGCGAGGCAGTGAATCGGACGGGCGGCTTTTCGGCGCTGGACTACACGGGTGGCGATCATTTGTATGCAGCGTTGTCGGACCGGGGCCCTGACGATGGGGCGGTGAGTTATCCCTGTCGGGTGCAGTTCTATGAAATCAGGATATCGCCGGGTGCTGAACCGGCCGTGCGCGCGGAACTGAAGAAGACGGTGCGGTTTACGGACATGCAGGGGCGTCCACTGACGGGTCGTTCGACGTTATTGCAGGCCGGTGAGAAGCTGGGGCGACGGCTGGATCCTGAGGGTCTGCGTGTGGGGCCGGCCGGGACGCTGTATGTCTCTGACGAGTACGGCCCTGAGTTGCTGGAGTTTGACGCGAGTGGTCGGGAGCTGCGAAGTTTCCCGGTTCCGGGTTATTTGCGGGTGCAGCAGCCGAACGGGGATCGGGATACAGAGAATTCGCTGAACAGGGTGGGTCGGGCGTCGAATCGGGGGATGGAGTGTCTGGCGTTGTCGACCGACGGTAAATCCCTGCTGGGGCTCATGCAGGGACCGCTCCTGCAGGACGGTCGCCGGGACGGGAAAAAGATCCTCGGCCGTTCCTGTCGGCTGCTGGAGCTGCAGCTGGGGAGTGGTGCGGTGCGCGAGTTTGTCTACGAGCTGGACAGCGAGGCAAATGGCAACAGCGAACTGCTTGCTGTGGACGCCACACGTCTGCTGGTTTTAGAGAGGGACGGCGAGAGTGGCGAGCGGGCGGCTTATCGTCGGCTGGTATTGATTGACGTGTCCGGTGCGACGGATATTTCGGGAATTGAGCAGTTGCCGGGGGACCTCGCGGCGGCGGGGATTCGTCCGGTGAAGAAGCGAGTCTGGCTGGATCTGCTGGATCCGCGCTGGCAGTTGTCGGGCGCAGGGATGCCAGAGAAGATCGAGGGTCTGACATTCGGTGAGGTGCTCCCGGACGGCCGACGAACGCTCCTGGTGGCCACTGACAACGATTTTGAGTCTGCCAGCGATTCCCTCATCTGGGTATTTGCCTTTGCCCAAACGCCTCAGTAGAATCCTGTTCACCCGGCTCCACTCCTTCGCCTGTCGTCGCTCCACCAGTATTCGTCCTGCGTCTGCGGCCGTGCGGTGCTGTTGCTGCCGCGCCCTTTTATCACCACGTCGCAGGTAAGCCGCGGAGCAACGATATGCGGTCTTTTTTCGGGGGTTTGCTGACCACAATCCTGTTGTTGGTGATCTCCGCCCCCGCAACTGCTCAGCCAAAGATCGGTCTCCGTCTGGAGCTCCTTTCCAATCGCAACCGTCAGTCTGGTCCGGTACCGGTGCTGGCGCGTCTGGAGTACAACGCCCCGCAGTATCTGGAGGGTGCGTTAGAGCTGGAGGTTTACGACGCGCGTGAGTACATCGCGGAATCAGATCTGGTGGCCAGAATTCGCCGCGACGGCATAGTGCTCGCCGGTGCGGACTACCAGTTCAATCTGCTGCTCCCGCCACTGCGTCCGTCAACACAACAGAACTACGCGGTGCGTGCGTGGTTTGTGACAGACGACGACAGAATTCCGCTGTCGTCTCTGCCGGGCCGGCTGAATCCGCCCGAGCCCTTTGATCTGCTCATGCTTCCGGACGTACAGCGTGAGCGGGGGCGACTCATAGGCAGTGTATGTGAAAACGAAAAGGTTGAAAGACCGTCGACACAGGATCGTTTGTGGCTCCAGCAACTGCTCACGTTTGAAACCTGGGGATTCGTTACGGAGGCTGCTTCCGAGGTGGCTCAGCCCGGCTCTGACAGCGCGCAGAAGAAGTCCCCCAATCCTTTGCAGACGGTCGCGCATTTCTCGCACCCATGGAGTTCACGGGATGTGCCGGAGGACCCGTTGTGGTTGTGTGCCTTCGACATGCTGCTGCTCAGTGACCGCGGCCTTGGGACGCTCAATCGCGACCAGCTCTCTGCAGTGCTCACCTGGGTCCGTGCGGGTGGCAGCATCTGCATTCACGCCCCTGAATCGCTCACCGGAGACCACCTGACCTTCCTCCGCGATCTGTTCGGGTTTGGTACCGGGCGTGCCGGCGACCTGACACTGGACAGTGAAGGGCGGCTGCTGGCAGTGACTGACAATCCGGATGTGCCCGTGTTTGCCCAGCCGGAGCTGGGGCGGGCCGTGCTGCTGCCGACTTCCGGTTCAGTATCGCAGTTGCTGTCGGCCCCGGAAATCCAGGGCAGGCTGCTCCGATTTCTCTGGCGTTTCCGCAAGCAACTCGAGATGGCGGATCCGCAAAGTTTTCGCAGGGAAGCGATGTTAACTCGACTGACGGGAATATCCCTGAGCGAGCGGCTTGAGCTGGACGAGCACGGTCTGCGATTCGAGAGCGGGACCCGCTCGTTGAACGGTCCGGTCGTGGACGGCTATGGCCGATACAATCAGATCCAGCTCAGCACGACAGAGGGTCCCAACGGCAGGTACTATCTTGACGATGCCAGCCTGCGGACGCTGATGACGCTGACCGGTCTGCAGCCTCGTGGCGACGCATATTCAGCAGAGCTGGCTCGATTCCTCCTTCCCCCAACGCTCAGACTCGTCCCGACGTGGATCATGTTTCTGATCCTGATCAGCTACATCACGGTAATCGGTCCCGTGGAATATCTGGTGCTGGGCTGGCTGCGGGCTCGCAAGTACACGTGGATCGTATTTCCCGCAACTACTCTGGCCTTCACGCTGCTCACCATGGCAGTCGCTCAGTTTTACATGGGCGGTCAGGATTCCCTGCGAACGCTCACCATCACCGACCTTGGCGAATCGCGGCAGCCGCTCCGGCAGTCTTCCATCAGCACGATCTTTCACGGCAGTCAGGCGACACTTGGCTTACCACAGCGAATGCAGTTCGCGACGCAGATGTCAGACGACATGTCGTATAATCCGTATGGTTACGGCTATAACCGTCGACCACGTGCTGCCGCCGTACCAGCGGAGTATCAAGGCAGTTTCCCGCAGAACTGGGCGCTCAATCAGCAGCTGCGGCAGTGGTCTCCGGTGTCTCTGCGAATGTTCACGCTGTCTCCTCCAGCAGACTCCCTGCAGATTCCGGATTTGCAGTGGGATGATGTGGAAACGGTATCCACTGCCGCGGGTCAGGAGCAGCTCAGGGTGCGTCTGCGGGAGCTGGAAGCGGCGACGGGCGACAGGTTTTACGCGGCGGCCTTTCATGCGGGACAGGTTTTTCTTCTGCATGGGATGACGCAGAATGTGGTGAACATGCTCGATGGTGCATATTACAACGGTGTGTATTACGGCGGTGCATCGCGGCCATCTGAGGAGGTCAGGCTGCACGTCATTCTGCAGACATTGCCCACTCAGAGACCCCGACCAAACGGGCGTGAGCAATCCGGCCTTTTTCATCTGTACAGCGGAATTTCTCCAGACGGATCGGGGACTCTGGAGGATCTTGTCATGTCGGACGGGTCGGACGCAACCGAGTGGGTGCTGATGGTGGCTCGTCGAGCCGGGAAGGATTCGTATCAGTCTGTCGAGGTTTTTCGGCGGAAGTTCGGAAGTGCAGCGGAATGATGTCGGAAATGCGGGCGGTCGATTTTTCAGTGTGAGCGGTTGTCAGTGTGCGCGGGTATCAGTGTGACCGGAAAAACAGGAAGCAGCTTGTGAGCCAGCCGTCAGAAACGAACAGCGTCAACACCGTGTCACCATCGTCATCACCATCACCAGCAGCAGCAGCACCACCAGCGATCAATCCGCGGGATATGGCGATTTCTCTCAGAAATCTGCGGGTGACCTACGGTCGTTTCGAGGCGGTGAAGGGAATATCGCTGGACATTCCGCACGGTGAGGTGTTTGGATTTATCGGGCCGAACGGTGCGGGGAAGTCGTCGACATTTCGGGTTCTGGCGACGCTCCAGCCGAAATTTCAGGGTCAGGCTCTGATCTGCGGGCTGGACGTGCTTCGTCAGTCGCAGAAGGTGCGTGACGTGATGGGATTTGTTCCGGACTTCTTTGGTGTCTACGAGGACCTGACGTCGCTTGAATACCTTCATTTCTTCGCGGCGGCCTATCGAATCCCGACAGAGAAACGCAGGTCAACCATCGACGACGTGCTGACGCTCACAGAAATGACCCATAAGGCGCATTCGCAGGTGGACAGTCTTTCGCGGGGAATGAAGCAGCGTCTGGCGCTGGCTCGAGTGTTGTTGCACGACCCCAAAGTGCTCCTGCTGGACGAACCATCCAGTGGCCTTGACCCGCGGGCACGGATTGAAATGCGTGAACTGCTGAAGGCGCTCCGGGAACTTGGCAAGACGATCCTCATCAGCAGTCACATTCTTTCAGAGCTCAGCCAGCTGTGCACTCGAATCGGCATCATCGAACTTGGCAAGCTGGTGGCCCAGGGATCGCTGGATGACATCTATCGTCAGCTCCAGGTGATGCGGGTGGTGCATGTGCGGGCTGAGAACGCAGGTGCTGAGCTTTTTCAGCGGGTGCAGCGGATTCCGGGTGTGGAGTCAGTTGAGCAGCAGGTTGATCGCTGGGCAATTCGGCTGCACGAGGATCAGTTGACGATCGCGGATCTGCATCAGGCGCTGGTGGACGCCAAAGCGCGGCTGACGATGTTTCAGCCGGAAGCGATGGATATGGAAACGGCGTTTATGAAGCTGACGGAGGGCAAAACCACATGAGTCTGCGGCTGTTTCCGGAACTACCGCTGCTCCGCCGGGAGCTCACCGAGCTGGCCGCCCGTCGCCGCACCTGGGTCCTTCGATCACTCGCCGGGCTGCTGCTCATTGGCCTCGCATTCTGGTCAGTTCTGACAGTGCTTCACAACCAAATTGGCCTGGTGACGATCGATGCCTATTTTTCCCCGGATACGCTGGGGGTCGGTGCCGAGATCTTTCCCGGGCTGGCTCGGCTGCTGTTCTACGCCGTGCAGCTGCTCATGCCTTCACTGATCTGCGGTTCGATAACGATCGAAAAGGAGCGCAACACTCTGGGAACGCTCTTTGTCACGCGTCTGAGTCCGCTCACGATCATTCTCGAAAAGCTCGGCAGTCGGCTCCTGCCAATGCTCACGTTTATCATCCTCACATTCCCTGTTCTGGCCTGGGTCTACACGCTGGGAGGCATTGATCACCGGCTGCTGCTGGCCACACTCTGGTTCCTCATCTGGGAATGCGTGTTCTACGCCTCCATTGGGCTCGTCTGCAGCGCCTGGTACTCCACCACCGTGGGTGCCTTTATTGCGTCTTACATCCTGACTGGAGTGCTCTTCACGCTGACGGAGGTTGTCAAAGTGCAACTTCCTCTGCCGTTTCAGATCTGGCGGCAGCTGGTCGAAATTGCGTGGAATCAGCAGTGGATGTTCGCACAGTCCGGCGCTGGACCGGGAGCGGGCGGTTTTGGCAGTCTGGTTTGGCTCTCTCTGGCGATGTGGCCGACGGCCGCCGCCTCTGCAGTGCTCATTCTGCTTGCCAGACGCTTCCTGGTCACTCGAGCCGAAGTCAGCCGTTCCTCAATTCTGCTCAGAATCTTCCGGCGTCTGGATACGTTTTTCCGGGAGCTGAATGAATGGACGACGGGGGGGCGGATGGTAATGGCGGAAAGTTCGACGCTCCCGCTTTTCGACCCGGTGGCGTGGCGGGAACGTTCCAAAAAGTCGCTCGGCAAGCCGCATTACCTCCTGCGGCTCCTGCTGGTGCTCCAGTTTCCCGTGCTGTTTGTGTGCGTGCTGGCCTATACCAGTAACTCCGCGACCGGTGTGGTGCCGCTCCTGTGGCTGCTCTGGGTGATCACAGCGATGGTGATTTCGGTGAAGGCCGCCACGCTGATTTCTGCAGAACGAACCCGGGAGACACTGGACGCACTGCTCTCCACGCCGATCACCAACTCCGAAATACTCAAACAAAAAATCAGCGGCATGCGACGGATGCTGGTGATGCTCAGCATCCCGATTCTTACAGTGCACTTTTCCACAATGCTCATGTATGGCAATCTGTCGCTGCGATCGGCGGATTTGGTTGTGCAACAGCTGGGCTGGCTGGCCGCCTGGTTTCTTCTCAGCGCCTGTTCCACATGGGTGCTGATGCAGCTGCTTGGGTGGTTTGCACTGCGGCTTGGTGCCCGCGCGTCGACTCAGGCCCGTTCATTCCTCACCACCCTCGTCGTTCTCGGAATCTGGTTTGCCGTCTCCGGGATGATGCTCCCGTGGAGCGTTCGTTTTCTGGCCAGTTATTCCGATCGGAATATCTGGCGTCACGACTATCCAGACTTCTTTAATGAACTGTCTGATCATCAATTTTTGCTTTTTGAAGCTTCACCAGTGGAGACATTCTGGCATCTTGCTGCAACCGTACCCTGTCAGTCATTACTGCTGGCCTGTCGTCCCGACGGATCGATCATCGCAACTCAGATACTCATTCGCACCATGACCGGCTTCCGGACCGGCCCGCTGATGAGCGACGGGCTGTATGTGCTCAGGACACGCTATACGCCCTGGCAGGCGCTGCTGCTGCTGGTGCTGGTCACCGCACTTCAGTGGGCTCTTTACAGGCTTCTCCGACGCCACACCTGCCTTCGAGGTGCTCATCTGCTGAACCGTCTTGACGCCCTGCCGGCGAAGGGAGTCGGCTGAGATGACGGAAACATCGAAGCAGCGAAAATTGACTGCCTCACGCCGGATCATTCTGCTGCTGTTGTTCACGGTTGTGTCGAGCATCTGCCGTGGTCAGGACACAGTTTCGGGCAGGGCAGTTCAGGTGAGGATTGTGGACGTCATCTGGGGCTTTGACGGCCGTGTGTCTGCCGGTTATTTCCAGCCGCTTTCGCTTCTGCTGGACAATCTTTCCGGGGATGTCATTGAGGGCACGGTTTCAATCCGGCTTTCGACTGGTTTTTCCCGTGACGGGAGCGGGGCGATGCAGCAGCCGCTGTATCTGGGCGGGCAGTCGCGTCGCTGGGTTCAGTTCTATCCGTACGTGCCGGAGGTGACTGACAGCTGGATGGTCGAGCTGCAGACGGAGAGCGGCAAATTCGAACTGCAGTCGCTCGATCCACCCCGTCTGGCTGTGGATCCGGCGTGGAATCGGATTCAGCAGTCGAGTGGTCAGGCAGGCACTGCGAACGCTCAGGAACAGACGCTGCCGGCTGTTTTTCTGGATCCGCCCCGAAAACAGGACCGTCAGCCTGTGACAGTGCGGCATATGCCGGCGGAGATTTTTCCGCCGTACTCGACAGCGACCGGCGGCCTGCACGCGGTATTTCTGGACCACGTTCCGGACTGGGAGGAGCCGCGGCAGCAGGCTTTCCTTGCGTGGCTTCGCCGCGGCGGCCAGCTGCATCTGCTGCTGGACGACAACCGGCGCGAACTGGTCTTCCCCGGCCCCTTGTCAGTGCTCAATGAACCGCTCCCGGAATTCAGCGTGGATTCAGGAACGGTTTACCGGGAAGATATTCAGCGGCAGGAATTGAAGGAGGAGCGGGTGAATGCGGTGATTCGTGAACCGCTCAAACCGGACCCCGACGAAGACCTGCTGCTTGAGGATTCTGCTGCTCTTGCCGTGGGTGGTCTGAGCGGCACGAATCTGCTGAATGACGAAGACTTGTTTGCTCTGATGCGTGGCGTTGTGGAACCAAAGCACGCGTGGGCTCTGATCGCTCTGCTGTCCTTCGCCTACATGATTGCCCTGTACCCGGGCATCTGGCGACTGTCGAACGCGACTCGCTTCAGCCCCTTCAAAACCATCTCAGCGGTGCTGGGGTTGTCGGCCATGTTCAGCCTGCTGTTTCTGTGGCTGGGCCGTCGCGGCTATGGCGAAACGGAGTCTCTGCAGACTCTGATGGTGGCAGCCGCGGAGGATCAGCAGCACTGGAATTGTCTGCAGTTCACGCAATTGTTTGCGACGGACGGCGGCAGGTATGAGTTGGCGGATCAGAATCATCAGACATTGTTGTCCAGCGGAACTCGCTTTGACCGGTCTGACAGCCTGCTTCAGCCCGGCAATTCCGCCACTATGACAGCTCAACTGGCCCCTTACAGCACTGAGACGCTGACGATGGCGCGGCGGCTGGAGCTGCCGGACTGGCGGGTGCAGATTGACCGTCAGCAGCTGCAGGGCAGCACTCTGGCGACGCTGGAATTGAGCCTCGGCCCGGACTTTCCGTTCGCGGAGGACACTCTGTGCCTGGCGGTGATTGGAAAGACAGCATGGGAGCTGGCGTTGAATGAGCAGCAGGGAAAGGCGACGCTGAAGGCCGCGGCAGGGATCTCTTTGCGCGATCTGTTGTGGCGGGATCAGGATGTCACTGCAGCGTGGTGGGCACCACCGACTGCCCCCGTTGCGGAATTGGAATCAGGGAGTGAGGCGGATCGACACCGAAGAAGGCTGCTGATCCGGCGTGCGCTGGCACAAAGAAGCCTGATACCCGGAAGGCTGCAGGTTGGTCCGGGAGCGGTGATGCTTGTTGTGGAGGCTGCGTTACCGGAGGCGTTTGGCCTGAAGGTGACACCCGCGGTACCGGAGACCGGGCGGGTGCTGTACGTGAAGACACTGCGGCTTGAAGCGGAGCCGGTTGAGTAGGAGAAGTGGCAGGGAATCAGCGTGGGGTTGGCTGAGATTTGGGTTTGGAGAGCAGCATCCAGAGTCCTGCGGCCCCGAAGACGAGTGCCAGTCCGAGGGTAACGGGGAGTTGAGCAGGGCCGGCGGACTGGGCGCGGCCGAGGCCGACGACGAGCAGGAACGCGGCGAGGAAGGTGGACACGGCACCGCAGATTTTTTTGACAAGCAGCATAGGGGGGGCCTTTGGCGACAGGAAGAGAAATGTCGCAAACTGATTTACACCCATGCTTCTTACGGTGACTGGCGGAGGGCGTCAAGATGCGGCAGCTGTGGAAGCCGCGGTGAATCGGCCCGTTCTGGCGAATTTGCCGAATGTGAGGGTTGTGCGGGCGGCGTCAGCTGGAGAGTGCCTGGGCGAGGTCGTTGATGAGATCTTCCGGATGTTCGAGGCCCACGGAAATGCGGACGGTTTTCTCTGTGATTCCCGCAGCGGCGCGGGCTTCCGGGGTCATGGATGCGTGGCTCATTGTGGTTGGGAAGGAGATCAGGCTTTCGATTCCGCCGAGGGATTCAGCGACGTCGAAGAGTCTGGAGTTCATGCAGACGCGTTCAGCCACGGGGCGGCCGTCGCGGACGTCGAAGGCGAGCATGGCACCGAAGCCTTTCTGCTGCCGGCAGGCGAGCTGATGCTGGGGGTGGGATTCGAGGCCCGGATAGTAGACGCGTTCCACGAGCGGGTGAGTTTCGAGGAAGCGGGCGATGCGGAGAGCGGAGGCCTGCTGAGCTTCCATCCTGCAGCCGAGGGTTTTGACGCCGCGGAGGACGAGCCAGGCATCGAAGGGGGAGCAGGCCAGTCCGAGAGCATTGCAGATCCAGGCGATGCGTCTGGCGGTTTCGTCGGACGCGGAGACGACACACCCACCGACGACATCGGAGTGACCATTGATGTATTTGGTGGTGGAGTGAACAACGAGATCGACTCCGAGTTCCAGCGGTCGCTGGAGGTAGGGAGAGAGGAAGGTGTTGTCGCAGATGGAGGTGGCGTGATGCTGGCGGGCGAGTGCTGTGACGGCGGCGATGTCGATCACCTTCAGCAGTGGGTTGCTGGGAGTTTCAATCCAGACAGCTTTGGTGCGGGGCTGAAAGGCAGCGGCCACTTGATCGATGCAGGTCATGTCGACGAAGGTGAACTGCAGCCCCTTTTCCTTCAGAAATCGTTCAAACAGACGAAAGGTGCCGCCGTAGAGATCGGCGGGAGCAATCACATGGTCGCCGGGTGAGAACAGTGCCATGGCGCAGTGGATGGCGGACATACCGGTGGACGTGGCCACGCAGCCGGCGCCGCCTTCGAGTGCGGCGATGTTTTCTTCCAGAGCTTTGCGGGTGGGGTTGCTGGAACGAGTGTAGTCGTAGCCGGAGTGGCTTTCGAGTGAATTCCAGTAGAAGGTGGAGGTGGGGTAGATGGGTGTGGTGACACTGTTGTACTGCTGATCCTTGTGGACGCCCCCGTGGACACAGCGAGTTTCGAAGTGCAGCGGATCGGGTGATTGAGAGGACATGGCGCTGTCTGCCTGAGAGAGAGGCTGTGGGGGAAACGGGATGACCCATTTTCACGGGGGAGTGTGTGGAATACAAGGCAGTGGAGTCGGCTGCAGATTTTGATACCGCCACCGCCCGTCACCTGCTACACTTTCGCCTGGTCACAGCAGTCCCTGCCCTGTAAAAACAGCCCGAAGGAGTTCCTCCGGAGTGTCGATTCAGCCTGAGTACCCGCGGGATTTTCAGCAGCGTCTGCAGCAGAACAAGGCGGCCGTCGCGGGCATGCGTCAGCAGATCCGTGCCCGTCGGGGGACGGGTGAGTCGGGCATCATCTGTTCCCAGGCTTTCTCTGAACTTCTCGACAACTTCCTTCGTCGGGTCTGGGGCGGCGCCATCAGGGATGCTCGACCGGAGCTGGCGGATGCCTTTGCGTTGCTGGCAGTCGGCGGCAATGCGCGTCGCCGTCCGGCCCCATGGTCTGATGTGGACCTGCTGGTGATTATCGATTCGCGGTTGTTCGACGACGTCAGCCCGCTGATGGCGGCAGCGGTCCGCGACTGCTGGGATGCCACGCTGCAGCTGGGCAGTTCTGTGCGTACACGGGACGATGTGGTGAATTTTGCCCTGAAGGACGTTCCGTTTGCCACGTCAATCTGTGAAACGCGAGTGTTACTGGGAAATGCGGCACTCGCGGAAGCAACACTGCGCCAGGTTCGCAGTCAGGTTTATGACCGGCAGGGACGCGACTGGATTCTGAAAGTCGTAGCTGCTCGTCGGGAGGAATGGCTGGCGCGCGGCAATTCTGTGAATCAGCTGGAGCCGGATGTCAAGCGTTCCCCCGGCGGCCTGCGCGACATTCAGCTGCTCAGATGGATCGCCTGTGTGCGACACGGCAATCCTGAACCCCAGTCGCTTCATGCAGCCGGCGAAATCAGTGCCGAGGAACTGGATCAGCTGCTGCTGGCCGATGAATTTCTCACGACACTCCGCATGGACCTGCACTTCATGCAGAGCCTGCGTCAGGACGTGCTCACACGTGAACTCCAGCTGAAAATTTCGGGTGATCGCGGAATTTCCGGTTCAGATCCGTCGCGGCCGGTGGAAGTGTTCATGCAGCAGTATTTCGGGCACACGTCGCGGGTAGCGGCGATTGCGCGGCGAGTGGCTGACGTGCCGCGACGACTGCCGCTGCTGACCCGACTCCGTAATCTGCTCCTGCCCACTCGTACGCCCCAGGGCTATCTGATCGTCGATGGAGTGCTGCAGTTACCCGCAGCGCGACTGGCTGAACTTCAGCAGCCGGAAGAGATTCTGCAGATCTTTGTGTCGGCTGCGGAAAACAGCGCGCGGCTGGCCCCCGAACTCCGTCGCCGCATCAGCCAGCTCGCCCCCCGCCTCCCTGAAGAGCTCAGCTTCGAAATGACAGAGCAGTTCAGAGAGATCCTGCGGAATGTCGCCGGGCTTTCTGAAACCATCCGCGCGATGGCTGAAACCGGCGTGCTCGACTGGCTCGTGCCGCCCTTCCGTGAAATCCGCAATCTGATGCAGTTCAATCAGTACCACAGTTTTACTGTCGATGAACACACCCTGAAAACGCTCGACGAAGTGGCCCGGCTCGCCAGCGATACCTCACCCGTCGGCTCCGCCTACAAGGAAATCCGCCACCGCGCTACGCTCCACCTGGCGCTCATCCTGCATGATTCCGCAAAGGGCCGGGCCGGCGATCACAGCATCATCGGTGAAACCCTGGCAGAGCAGGTTGCTGAGCGGCTGCAGCTGGCCGCCAACAAAAAAAGCATGCTGATGTTTCTTGTGCGACACCATCTGATCATGCCGGACCTTGCCTTTCGCCGCGATATTTCAGACCGCGGAATGCTCATGGACTTCGCCCGCCTGATCGGAGCTCCCGAACTCCTGCGAATGCTCTACTGCCTCACTGTCGCCGATATTCGCGCCGTGGGCCCGGACGTCTGGACCGACTGGAAAGGTGAACTGCTCGCCGCCCTCTACGACCGCGCCAATCTGATTCTCAGCGGACGCCCCTATAACCACCTCGAACGCGAACGCATTCAGCGAATTCGTCTGGCAGCCAGACAGGCCTTCCAGCCGGCTGGCGATCAATCCGCCGCGTCAGCTGAAGAATGGGCCGCCTGGGCCGACCAGCAGCTCGATTCGCTCCCGGCCATGTACCTCATGAATCAGCAGCCCGCCCGCATTGCCCGCGACCTGACGGTCATGCAGCAGCTCTCAGAACTCAAAGTCCACATCGAAGGCGGATTCGAGCCGGAAACGGAAATGGTCACCTACCGCGCCTTCGCCACGGAACGCTGTGCATCCGGCAGCTTTCATCGCATCGCCGGAATCCTCTCCGGGATGGGAATGGATATCCGCGAAGCCTTCGTCTGCACATCCACACAGGGCTTCGTCATCGCCTCCTTCCGCGCCGTTGACAGAGACTTCAGCGGACTTGTACCAGAATCCCGAATTGAGGATGTCGTCGGTGTGATCGCCGATGTGCTGCTTGCAAAACGTCATCCGGATACCGCCTTTCGCCGCAGTGGCATTCTGCAGATGAACAGCCGCCGCGGAGTCATCATTCGACAGGATCCCAAAGTCGCCATCGATAACGATTGTTCGCAGCGATATACCGTGATTGATGTCTTCGCCACCGACACCCAGGGACTGCTCTATACACTCGCCAGCTCCCTGCATAATCTGGGGCTCACTGTTCATCTGGCCCGGATCGATACCAGCGTGGATCAGGTTGTTGACGTCTTCTATGTGCTCGACGAACACGGCCGAAAACTGGAATCCCCCGAAAAGATCGAACACATCCGCAAAACACTCCTCGAAGAAATCAAACTGCTCACCACGTCCGGCTGATCCATACGCATGCACGAAGAATCGCTCGCCCGCAGCCTCCTGCAGCGCTCCGCTGAAATCTCGCAGCTTCACAATGCCCGCTCTGTCGTCAGCATACGCATCTCCTGCGGACCGCTCAGTGGCGTCGAGCCGACTCAACTGCTCGATGCCTTCAATCGACTCAAATCCGCACTGCCCGCCTGCCACACTGCGGCACTTATCCTTGAAGACCCCGGCCTGCCGGCTGTCTGTGAAGCCTGCGGTCACAAGTTCCCCGTGATCAACTTCTGCTTTCTTTGTCCGCACTGCAGCGCGGGAAACGTCCGACTGCTGGACGGCGACTGCCTCAGAATTCTTGATCTGGAGCTGGAAATCGACGGGCCGCCCGAAGGCAAGTCAGCTGTGACGGACGGCAATGACGGCCTGCAGCGTGTGTGAATCGCCCGGCTGCAGTGACAGTCGGCAGCTTCCAATGGCAGCAGTCTCCACACACAGCATCCCGGTCCACTCATCATCGCCGAAATCCGGCATCCGCCGACTCTTGTCGATCCACGGATTCCAGACCACTGTGGACAGAGAACCTGACTTACTGACGGTGATCACCCGCCGCCAGCCAGGATCAACCACGCTCACCGAATGATCCGTGTTCTGATAGATGCGGTCTGTTTCGCCGGTGAAGTCGATTGGACGCCCCGCCGGGGCACCGTCGGACTGTCCCGGAACCTTATTCAGAAATGGCACCGATTCCAGACCCAGCACCTGAACAGTACGAATGTCGGAGACGGCCAGATAGGTATGCAGGGCCACTTCACAAGCAGCCCCCTGCGTCGCCGTGATCGGCAGATGCACTTTCAGAGAACACTTCAGTTCCCGTCCGATCCGCACACGATATTCCAGTTGAAACGGGGCTTCGCTGCGTTCCAGACAGACATCGATGAGGTCCCCCTGAGCTGAACATTCGGCTCCGGTCAGTTTCCACGGCTGCAGCCGCACGAGTCCGTGTGCAGGCTGAGTGCTGTCGGTGGGGTGGGCGCCGAACCACGGAAAACAGATCGGGATACCCCCGCGGATCGGCCTGCCGGACTGGTGCCACGAATGGCTGCTTACCCAGAGCACCGGGCGGTGACCGGCGGGTTGCCAGCGGAGCATGTGTGCACCCTGGCTGACAATTTCCGCAACGGTGCCGTCACGCGTGTTGAGCCGCAGGCCCGCGAGATCTTCGGACAGCGCGAATTCTTCGACGGCATCGACAGGGGTGGACATTGCAGCTTCTCGGTGGTAGTCTTAGGGGTGTGCGAACGCGGCCGCCTGGATTCTGAGAAGACCAGGGGTCGGATGCAAGTCTGATTTTCAGGGATCTGTGGAGGGCCATTCGGCGGATTTTGCCGGAACGTGCGATTCAGACCGGGAGGTTGATGATAATTATTCCGGTTATACTGATTCTGCGGGGCGTGAGTGTTCGATGACACTGGCAGCAGTTGGCGGGTTGAAGAGAGCAACGTCGCTGACAGCATCAATTCCTGCTCTTCGGGATTCTCCGGTCCTCACTCCTGACCGGTTGATCCAGCGGCTGAAAGGTCGCCAGGCAACTGCCGCGAGGGGACGCACCGGGAACTGACGAAGGCAGCCTGTGGGATACCCGCAGGCTGTTTTCGTTTGTGGTGGTGGCCATATGCAGGACGCGGACCGCTGCCTCGAGCGATTCACAGGCGAATTTGAAACTCTTTGCGATTTTCGCGGCTGCAGAGGGCGTTTGCCTGGGGGTCGTCGATGACCTCGCGTTTGTCGGCATCCCAGCGGAGTGCGCGGCCGAGTCGCATGGCGATGTTGGAGAGGTGGCAGATTTCGAGCATCCGATTGTGGGACCAGACATCGGAGATTGGCTGTTTGCGAGCCTGCATGGCTTCGATGAAGTTGGCTGTGTGATTGGCGCTGACTTTGCCGCCGTAGACGGCTTCGATGGCACCTTCCGGGAGCGGTTTGGATTTGAGTTCTTCGACGGGGGCTCCGGAGATGCGGCCCCGGTTCACAAAGAAGCGACCAGACGTGCCTTCAAAGAGAATGCCGTTGTCGCCTTCGCTGGTGATCAGCATGGTAACATCGTTGGGCATATCGGCCTGAATAAGAAATTCGGTGGCGGCGTTGTACTGATCCGCCTTCTGCGGGTGGCCGTCGCTGCTGTAGGGGACCGGAAGCGAGTATTTGACGGGGGTGATTTTTGAAGGGCCGGTGGCGACCGCATCGATAGCCCAGCAGGCAATATCGACGTGGTGAGCCCCCCAGTCGGTGAGCTTTCCGCCGGAGTATTCGTGCCAGTTGCGGAAGGAATAGTGGCAGTTGCTGAAGAGTGGTACGCCACCGCCGTAGCCCTGCCGCATTTCCGGGAGAGCGCGGTAAGGAACTTTGGGGGCAGGACCGAGCCATGCGTCCCAGTCGAGTCCGTTGGGGACGGGGGCTTCGGGGATGACCGGTGACGCTTCCATACCATTGATGCCGCAGGTGATTTTCTGCACCTTGCCGATTCGGCCGGCGCGAATCAGGGCGACCGCCTGCAGGAATCGCTGGTCGCTTTCGGTGCGCTGCATAGTGCCCACCTGGAAGACACGACCGGTCTGCTTCACGATGCGTTCGATCAGCTTGCCTTCGTCGATGGTGAGTGTCAGCGGTTTTTCGCAGTAGACGTCTTTGCCTGCGAGCATGGCTTCGACGGCAATTTTCGTGTGCCAGTGATCCGGGGTGGCGATCATGACAGCGTCGATGTCCTGACGATCGAGCACCCTGCGGTAGTCAGCGAAGCCCTCGGGTTTCTTTTTCTGCGCCTTCTCAAGTCCTTCCACGTTGCCCGCGAGCACATTTGAATCGACGTCGGCGAGAGCAGCGAAGTCAGCGAAAGCCAGCGATTTGCTGGTGATGTGAGCTCCCTGGTTGCGCAGACCGATCGTGGCAAAAACCGGCCGGTCATTGGGGGACCGATAGCCGGCAGCACGCAGGCTGGATGGAGCGAACACGGCGGCGGATGCGGCTGTGGCGAGCGTCCTGAGTGATTGGCGGCGGGTCGTTCGACGGGCGATTGACATGGTGGGGGCTCCGTGGGGCGGGGGGGGAGGAATGGCGGAGTCTAGTTGAAATCTGCGGGAGGAGAAACGAATTGGGCAGGGTTAGTCGGGGCGTGTGAGCACCGCGAGGCACGCGGCGGCAGCGGCGGCGACGTTGAGTGAAGGGACGGGGCCGAGCGGGGGGAGCGCGGCAAGCTGGTCGCAGCGCTCGCGGCTGAGACGTCGCATGCCGGAGCCTTCGTTGCCAAGCACGAGCATCCAGGAGCGATCGCGGGGGATCTGGTGAATGCTGGATGTGGCGCGTTCGCAGGTGCCAAGGATCCAGATGGCTGCTTCGCTGGCGCGTTGCAGGCTTTGGGCGAGGTTGGCGACGACGCTGAAGGGGACGTGTTCGACGCCGCCTGCGGCGACATCACAGACGGTGGAATTCACTGGAGCGCTGCGGTCTTTGGTGAGCAGAATTCCGCGGACTCCGAAGAAGCCGGCGAGCCTGAACAGGGCGCCCAGGTTTTGGGGGTCCTGGATCTGGTCGAGTGCCAGCCAGAGGCCGCGTGGAGCATCGCCCGGTTGCAGGAGCTGTTCGAGGGGGATGGGGGATGGGGGTTCGAGCAGAGCGGAGCCGGCGCCGGTGCGCTCGGTTTCGCGGCGGGGGGCAGATCCGCGGCGGTCATCGTGGCTCTGAAGCGTGATGGGGATGGATTTCTGCTGGGCGAGTCTGGCGAGTGCGTCCCAGGGTTCGGGGGGGTGTGAGGACTGCAGGCGGAGCGCTTTGACGCCGCGGGGACGCCGCTGGATGGCAGCGAGAATGCTGTGGGGGTTACGGAGTTCCAGCATGAAATATCGAGCAAAGGCGCAGGAAAAAACGCGGACACCCGCAAGGGCCATCCGCGTTGAATTGGGAATTAGAGCAGGGCGGTCCAGGAGTCAGTTGACCGCGGCGGGCACGATGTTGATTCGGCGGCCGTCCTGATCGAAGAGCACGGTGCCATCGACGAGTGCGTAGAGCGTGTAGTCGCAGCCGATGCCGACATTTCGGCCCGGGTGCCACTTGGTGCCGCACTGACGAACGAGGATGTTGCCGGCGATCACTGATTCGCCACCGAATTTCTTCACACCGCGGCGCTTGGCGTTGGAATCGCGACCGTTGCGGCTTGAGCCCTGACCTTTCTTATGGGCCATGACAGATCCTTTTTGAGAACGGCCGGGAACGAAGCAGCCCGGCAAGTGATGTGGATGGCAGGTGCAATCTGCGGAGCGGCAGAGTGTGACGGTTTATCGGGATTTTTCAAGTGTTTTCCGCAGCTGCAGCTGCCAATTCCCGAAGAAAAGCCACTTGGGGGCTGGTTGCCATCTGCGAACATCCGCCGGCCTTTTCTCGCAAAAAGCTTGCCATTCGCCCGCCACGCGGGTATGATCCGCGTTTCGTTTTTTCCGGCCTTCCGCCGCGCTACACCTTTTCCGGCTTCCCGACAAGCCCCGCGGCCGCTCGACTCCTCAGCCAGGCGTCAGGCTCCTGCCGCCTTCGCGTCACAGTTTTTGATTTTAGATTTTTCAGGTCAGTTTCTCCCGTGTTCGAATCCATCTCACAAAGTCTTGGCCGTGCCTTCAGTGCCTTCCGGGGAACCGGAAAGATCACAGAGGCCAACATTCGCGAAGGCATGCAGCAGGTTCGTTCCGCCCTGCTCGAAGCCGACGTGGCCTACGACATCGTGCAGCAATTCGTGCAGACGGTGACCACCAAAGCGATTGGTGAGCAGGTTCTTAAATCGCTCCGACCCGAACAGCAGATCGTCGGCATCGTCAATCAGGAACTCATCAATCTGATGGGGCCTGTGGACCATTCCCTCGCTGTCCGTCGCGATGGCACATCCGTGATTATGATGTGCGGATTGCAGGGTTCCGGCAAGACGACCACCTGCGGTAAGCTCGCCACACGCCTCAAGGCTCAGGGTCTCACGCCGTTTCTGGTGGCCGCCGACCTCCAGCGCCCCGCTGCCATTGAGCAGCTCAAAGTGATCGGCGCTCAGGTGGGTTGTGCCGTCTACAGTGAAGATCCGGTCGCCAGCAACCCTGTTCAGGTTTGCCGCAACGGAGTCCGGGAAGCGAAGCGCATCGGCGCCGCAGTCGTCATTCTGGACACTGCCGGCCGTCTGCACGTCGACGCGGCGCTCATGAAGGAACTCCAGCAGATCGACAGCGCCGTCAGTCCCGACCAGGCGTTGCTGGTCTGTGATTCCATGACTGGTCAGGATGCGGTGAACAGCGCCAAGTCCTTCAACGATGCGCTCGAACTGGACGGAGTAATCCTCACGAAACTCGACGGCGACACGCGTGGCGGAGCAGCGCTCAGTGTCAAGGCTGTCACAGGAGTGCCCATCAAGTTCATCGGCGTCGGCGAACAGCTCGATCGGCTTGAAGATTTCCACCCCGACCGCATGGCCGGCCGAATCCTCGGCATGGGCGATATCCTTACGCTGTACGAAAAAGCCCAGCGTGAATTCGATCAGGAAGAACTGCTCCGTCAGCAGGAACGGATGCAGAAGGGCCGGTTTACGCTCGATGACTTCGTCGCCCAGATGAAGCAGGTCAGGCGGCTGGGTTCCATCCGCGACGTGATGAAGATGATTCCCGGCATGGGTGGCTTTGCCGATCAGATCGGTGACATGAACCCGGAAAAGGAAATGTCGCGGATCACCGGCATCATCAGTTCCATGACCCCCGCCGAACGGCGCAACCCCGAAATCATCGACCGCAGCCGCAGGACGCGCATCGCCCGCGGCAGCGGTGTTCAGCATGGCGACGTTAATAAACTGCTGAAAGATTTCGCTGGCATGTCCCGCATGATGCAGGACGTCAGCAACCTCGGCGTGCGCGATCGTCTCAAGCTCATGCAGGGACTTGCCGGCAGCGGAATGCTCGATCCATCTGTCGACCTGTCAGAAAAAAAATTAAGAATTCAGCGGCCCGCAGCCGACATGGACGCGTTGCGGGAAAAAAAGAAAAAACAACGCAAAGAAGCTCAAAAGGCAAAAAAACGTAACCGGCGGCGATAACATTCCGCCGTCCTGGCTCGCATCATCCATTTTCACCGTCTTTCGTTCCGGTCCGGAGTTCCAATGGCTGTTCGCATTCGTATGAAGAAGATGGGCCGCAAGCACCGTCCGTTCTTCCGCATCTGTGTTATGGATTCTCGCGTCCAGCGAGACGGCAAGGCCATCGAAGAAGTTGGGTTCTACGACCCGATGGTTCACGACAAAGCCGCTCGCGTGAAGATGAACATCGAACGCGTCGACTACTGGATTTCCGTTGGTGCTCAGCCCAGCGAAAAAGTCAATGCCCTGATTCGCAAGGTCAAAACCAACCGCTTCGGCACCGCCAAAGCTCCCCCGCCGATGCTTCCGCCAAAGGCTCGCGAAGAAGCTGCTGCCGCCGCACCCGCCGAAGCCGAAGCCGCCACCGAATGACTCCATAACCCGATCACCTGCCGGGGCCGGATTCGATGCCGCAAAACTTCGTGCAATTCGATATCCTCACCCTGTTCCCTGAAATGTTCCACAGCTACCTCGGCCAGGGGCATCTCAGGAAAGCTATCGAACGCGGTCTTGTCAGCGTTCAACTCCATAATTTTCGCGATTACGCCCCCGGCAAACGCCGTCAGGTTGATGATAAACCTTTCGGCGGCGGCCCGGGAATGCTCATCATGTGCCAGCCCGTCTTCGACTGCGTCGAAGCCGTACAGGCACTCCCTCCGCAACCCGGCCGGCTGCTCATGATGTCCCCCTCCGGACAAAAGCTCAGCCAGTCACTCGTCGAACAGCTCGCCAACGAACCCAGACTTGTCATCCTCTGTGGCCGCTACGAAGGTTTTGATGACCGCATCCGCCAGGGTCTCAAACCGCTCGAAGTATCCGTGGGTGATTTTATCTGCAACGGTGGCGAAGTCCCTGCACTGCTCATCATCGACTCCGTGATCCGCGTGACTCCTCAGGTTCTTCACGACGAAACCAGCAGCCGCTATGACTCCTTCAGTCATGCCGGCCTTCTCGAACACCCTCAGTTCACTCGACCCCGGGAATTTCGCGGTATGCAGGTCCCCGAGGTGCTTATTCACGGAGATCACGCGAAAATTCAACAGTGGCAGCACGCCGAAAGTCTCCGCAGAACTCAGGAACGTCGCCAGGATCTGCTTGCGAATCCCGGCCCTTTGCATTCGGATTCACCGTTCAGCGAGCGTACGGATTCCACGTGATCCCGAGATTCCTCGTGATCCGGACAAGATGAACAGCGAAAACAGCGCAGCAGCAACAACCAACTCGGTCACAGTACCGGCCCCAATACCGGCCACAGCCAACATCCAACTGAAACCCTTCATCAAGGATCTTTTGTCATGCGTAACCATCTTCTGGAGGCGGCTGAAAAATCCAGTCTCCGCGAGCAACCCCTGCAGTTTGCCATCGGCGACACCGTTGACGTGCACACTCGCATTCTGGAAGGCAGCAAGGAACGCATCCAGAAGTTTTCCGGCGTCGTCATCGCTCGACGCGGTTCCGGCACACGCGAAATGTTCACTGTCCGCCGGATTGTTCAGGGTGAAGGTGTCGAACGCACCTTTCCCGTGAATTCACCCAAAGTCGCCACCATCGAAGTCAAGCGACACGCCCGCGTTCGCCGCGCCAAACTCTTCTACCTCCGCGATCGCGCCGGCAAAGCCACCCGCCTTCGCGAACGCGCCGCTCGCCCCTGGGAAGTTCAGGTCAGCGACAGCAGCAACTGATTCACTCCCAGGGCATCCGCTCTGCACCTTTCCCGCCGCCGCTCCCACGATACGGAGCGGCGGTTCGCATTTGAGGTCCTTCGCGGGAAGTCAGGTTCAGCGGGACGCCGTCATTCTTCCCTTTTGTAAATTCCCCGCCGCGCTGCGCTGGATTCCCTGCTCCAATCCCGGCAAAATGCGCAGATTCATTCATCTTCTGCAGTCCCCCCCCGTAACCCACGGCATTTCGCCTCCTCATGAATCCTCTGCAAATCGTCCCCCACCCTCACCCGGCGCTCAGACGCAAATCCAAAGAAATCCTGCGGATCGACGCCGAACTCCACGAAATCGTACGTCAGATGTTCCAGCTGATGTATGTGGCGCGTGGTGTTGGTCTGGCGGCCAATCAGGTGGGACTCCCCTATCGGCTCTTTGTGATCAACCCCGAGGGCGACCCTGAAAAGCCGGATCAGGAACTCGTGTTTATCAACCCGCGAATCACCAGAAAGAAGGGCAGTGAAGACGACGAAGAGGGCTGTCTCAGTCTTCCCGAAATCTACGGCCCCGTGACTCGCGCCACAGAACTCACAGTGGACGCCTTTAATCTTGCTGGCCAGCAATTTGAACTCAAGCTCAGCGACTTCCCGGCACGGATTATTCAGCACGAATACGACCACCTCGATGGAGTGCTCTTCATCGACCGTCTGCAGCCCGCGTACCGCAGCAAGCTGCTGCCGCTTATCAGTGATCTGGAAAAGCAGTTCCGCGACCGCCAGCGCGACGGTCTCTGGCCTTCCGACCAGCAGCTGCAGGAACAGCTGGAGACCCTCGAACAGCTTCGCACCTGACACTGCACAAAACACGTCAAGAACACTGCACGAACACTGCACGAACACTGAAAGCAGCTCACTCCGTACCCTGAAATGAAGAACGAAAGCCGTTCATGAGTCAGTCTCTGTTTGATTTGTCAGGTGAGACCGCTGTGGTGCTGGGCGGGACTGGCGTTCTTGGTGGCGCCATGGCCGCAGCGCTCGCGGCTGCGGGTGCCACCGTGGCCGTTGCCGGCCGCAACGAATCGCGTGGCCAGGAACGTGTGCGGCAGATTGAAGCTGCAGGCGGGCGGGCGCAGTTCTTTTCTGCCGATGCGTTGAACCCGGAAGCGCTGGCTGCCTCCCGCGACGACATCATCCGCCAACTTGGCCCCGTCACGATCCTCATTGCAGCGGCCGGCGGCAATCGTCCGGATGCAACGCTCCCGCCGGGTTCCGACTTCTGCAGGCTCTCGCGGGAAGCCTGGAACGGCGTCTTCGACCTCAATCTGGTTGGCGGCTCACTGCTCCCGTGTCAGGTCTTCGGCGAAACCATGCTGGCACAAAAAAAAGGCAGCATCATCAATATCGCATCGATGGCCGGCATGATTCCTCTGTCCCGCGTGGTGGCTTATTCGGCTGCGAAAGCGGCCGTCATCAATCTTACAAAGTTCCTTGCCCGCGAATGGGCCACGCGCGGTGTACGCGTTAACGCCATCAGCCCGGGCTTTTTCCCGGCCGATCAGAACCGGGCACTGCTTTTCCGCGAAGACGGCAGCTACACCGAACGCGGTGCTCAGATTATCGGCCACACTCCAATGGCACGATTCGGCGATTCCCATGAACTTGCCGGTGCCGTTGTCTGGCTTGCATCCCACAAAGCGTCCTCATTCGTCACTGGTCAGAACATCGTCGTTGATGGTGGTTTTTCGTCCACCACGATCTGACTCGTCTTCAGCCCCACCGGGTCGACCGGCACCATCACAGCGGATCAGGGAAGATCGCTCAGAAGAAATCCCAGCGATCATGTCCACCAGCACTCCCGCAAAACTCCCGCACAGTATTCCACTCAGCCGTGCCGCAGACCCCAAACTTCGGGATGCGCTCTCGGCCGGACGCCTCGGCGCGTTCCGCCGCGCGTGGTTGGGTTCACTTTCCAAACCGCGTCGCCGCGCCAGCCGTCGTCTGCCCGGCAAGACCTGGCTGGCTATGTGGTCTGCCGGCACCGCGGAACTCGGCACGCGCGAACGCCAGCTCGCCGTCGCCCTTGCAGGCTGCTCCCCCCAGCGAGCCGCCAAAAAGCCCGCTCGCGGCACTAAAAAATCCGGCCGCACCGCCCCTGAATCGCTCAGTCAGGTACTCGCCCAGTGGCATGTGCTGATCAGCGGTCGTCCGGCTCCCTGGGAAACACTTGCTGTCGCCGAGGTGCTCTTTCGGGTCGGCGAACAGATCGAGGCCGAAACCTTTGCCGCCTGTCTGGAAGTGCTGGCGCGCGCCTTCGGCCGTCCGGCATCCTCCGGCACTCCTGGCACTACGGACACTGATTCCCCCGCTGCGGAACCTGCTCCGCTCGAATGCGAACTCCCGTGGGTGATCGGTCTGCTGCTCTCACCGCTCAACGGGGCAGCAAGGCTGCAGCGCAGCGGTATGCTGGCCCTCCAACAGCTGCTCCGCCACAACACAGACCCAGGCGGACTGCCGACCGGGTCGGCCCTTCGCCAGCTCCCGGACCTGCTGCGAACATTTGCCCGCAGCACAGCGTGGGCACGAATCTTCCAGCAGTCGGTGTGGAGCGATTTTGAGCCACACCTGCAGCGGCTCACGGAAGCCTCCGTGCTGCTCCAGATGCCTCCTCAGCCAAACACCACAGCCACAACCGACGTGCCTCCAATACCCGCCTTCTCCCTGCCGCCGGTCCTGCAGCAGCTCCTCGATGACAGTTCCGGCGATCACTCCCCCCGCCTCCACAAACTGCTCAAAAAAGTCCATCGGCCCATCACCAAAGTCCGCATTCCCAAACGCTGGCGCCCGGACCCCGACGCGGCCACACAGTCAGAACCAGAGCCCCAGGAATCAGCCTCCGAAACCGGGGCACAAACAACATCCGGTTCCTCCACCAGCGCACAGATTGACAGCTCGCCATCCGATTCCATACTCTCAGGCTCAGCATCTGCTTCATGGCAGTCTGATGAAGGGCGACTGGCTCTGCTCCGCAGTTCCACCGACACCGACGCAGATTCGGTCCTTGTCGACTGGCATTCAGGAGCGATCCATCTGCAGGTGCATGCCGCAGGTACGCTCGTGTTTTGCGGCCATTGGCACTGGTCTGCACGGCTCAACGACGAACCCGCTGCAGGTCCTGCCGCGTGGCGCTGCAGCTGCTGGTTTGACGACACGGAATGCGTCTTTCTGGAGCTCGAAGCTGACTGCGGAAACGGTCTGCGCGGCGTCCGCCAGATCATGCTTGCCACTCGCGAACGCTTTCTGATGCTCACTGACAGCGTGACTTCAGGTGGTCCGGAACCGCGTCTGCAGCTCACCACCGCAATCCCGTTCGCCGAAGCCACGGCCAGCGAGCCCGACCCCGTCACCCGCGAACTCCGGCTCACTCGCGGCCCTGCTCATGTCAGAACCATCCCCGCATGGCTCGAAGACGATCGTGTTCAGCACACATTCGGCCAGTGCCAGGCGCACGATGGCCAGCTGGAATGTTCAGCGGTCGGAGCTGGCGGCGTCACACTGCCACTCGTGCTCGACTGGCATCCCAAACGCACATCCGCACCCGCCGACTGGACTCGGCTCACCGTCACGGAAGCCAGACGCTGCAACGGCGCACACGAAGCAGCCGGCTTTCGTATCCGCATCGGTTCGTTCCAGCTGCTTGTTTATCGCAGCCTGATTGCCGGTCGCGACAGTCGCGCTGTGTTGGGACTTCACACATGGGACGAAACGGTATATACACGAGTCCCCGGTCGAGACTGTGCCATGGAGACGCTGGTCTCCGTGGAAACCCCTGAATAGTGCTCTGGACATCTGCCACCTCGCCTCCCCCTCACCACAAGGACTGTGCCATATGTCCCGCTTCACCCTGTTCGCTGCTGTGCTCCTGACCCAGGTTTGCACTGCGACCCCCGCCAGCGCTGCCGACTTTCCCGCGCCCATCGGAATGAAGCTGGTGTACAGCCATGACTTCGAAGATCAGCAGACCGCTCGCTATCAGCACACCGACGATACGGCCTGGAGACTGTTGAAGCAGGGTGAGAACCACGCACTGGCACTCACCAAACGCAACAGCAACTTCAGCCCCCCGTTCCGCTCACCGCTCAACCGCACCCTGATTCGTGATCTGGAGCTGACATCCTTTGTAATGGACGTGCGATTTCAGTCCACCATTCCGGATTACGGACATCGGGATCTGTGTCTGTTTTTTGGCTGCCAGTCAGATTCAAAGCTGTACTACGTGCACTTCGGCAAACAGGCCGACGATCACGCCAATCAGATCTTCATCGTCAATTCGGCAGCTCGAAAGAAGATCTCCCTCACCTCCACCCAGGGCACCCCATGGACGGACAACTGGCACCAGGCTCGCATTCGCCGCGACGCCGATTCAGGCGAGATTTTCGTTTGGTTCGACGATCTCACCACGCCCGTGATGACTGCAAAGGACACGACGTTCAGGACGGGCCGAGTTGGCTTCGGATCGTTTGATGACATCGGGAACTTTGATGACATCAGGATTTATGCGCCCTGAGTGAGACGTTTGCCAGCCCTTCGCTGCCGCAGATCGCCAAACACTTCTTCCGGCGATGAGAGGACCGCCTGGATCACCTGGAGGATGCAAAGAACTCAAGCTGACAGGGGTCGTGTGTGCCCACCACAAAGTCGGCACTCCTGACAGGCTCCGCGCGAAATTCTGCACGATCGCGAGTTTCCATTTCGCGTCTTCCCCATCCTGCGTTTTGTGCCTGATGTATCCGTGCTGAACATCGAAGGCTCGATAATCTGCAGCCAATCCACTGGAGCGTGCTGATCCCATTCATCCGGGTGCGCCTGCGGTCTGTCGCTCCGGCCTTATCCCGGGAAAGCTGCTGCCCCCCCCCCGGACGGACAAAGACGCAACCCTGCTGGTCCGGAACGCTCGTGTTTCGGATACCGTTCTTCCCAGCGCGAGTGCCCATGCCTGAGCCAGCAGGAGGATCGATTCGAAGATTTTTCCGAAGATCCGGAGATGACTCCTGACGTCAGGAAGGGCCGGTGGCACTTGTTTGCCACGATCTTCGGCGAAATTCCTATCGAGCAGTACCAGGCTGTGAACGGTGACCGCAGGGCAAGCCTCAGGGACCATCTCCACACTCACTCGCGCACATCGGCCAGTCCCGCGAAGAATTCCGGGCTGAATCCGCTGATCAGAGCTCTTTGGTTGTCAACGGCCGCCGCCAGTCGCAGGCGGCTGCCGGACAGGACCACGGTCAAACGACCGACCAGCAGCAGCAGACCACCAATCGGTACCATTCCAACGGCATTGAAAATTCCGAGCAGCGCCAGCACGAATGGTCCGATCAGCAGGAGCCAGCCGATCGCCAGAAGAATACCGGCAACGCGACGCACAAATACCCGGCGGGCATGTACGGTGCGGTGCACAAAAAAGTGACAATCCACCCAGCGCTGCGAGATGACGAGGCGGTACCACGGAAAGCAGATCGATTCAGACTGCGAATACAGGTCTTCCTTCTTCCCGGTCACAACACAGACCGGTGGCAGCTGCACACTTCGCCCGCACAGAATTCGCTGGCCATCGACCGCGAAGTACCCGAGCGGTGAGAGCTGTTCGCCCTGTTCGACCTGTTCGCCCGGAAACTCCGGTGCTGCAAACGGATTGTCATTTGTCATCAGCCAGGAACCGGAGATGCGTGCTGTGGGGAACGAGTAAATTTCCGGCAATCGCCTAGAATGCGAAAGCTCATTCTCCCATCCTGCTCCATTTCTGCAAACCATCCCCTCTCAGAACAGTGCAGCAGCGGCATGCCCAGCTCAGACATCATCATTCGCGGCGCCCGCGAACACAATCTTCGCAACGTCAGCCTCGTTCTGCCACGCAACAAGCTGATCGTCATGACGGGCGTGAGCGGTTCCGGAAAAAGCAGCCTCGCGTTCGACACCCTCTATGCCGAAGGCCAGCGACGCTACGTGGAATCCCTTTCCACTTACGCCCGACAGTTTCTTGGGCAAATGCCCAAGCCCGATGTCGATTCCATCTCCGGACTTGCTCCCTCCATCTCGATCCAGCAAAAGTCCACCAGCCGAAATGCCCGCAGTACCGTCGGTACCATCACCGAAATTCACGACTATCTCCGCGTGCTCTTCGCCCGCGTTGGTCAGGGCTACTGCTACGTTTCCGGAAAACCCATCCAGGCCCAGTCCTCCGATCAGATCATTGACAGTCTCCTCAGCCAGCCCGAAGGCACTCGCTTTCAAATCCTCGCCCCCATCGTGCAGAATCAGAAAGGCGAATTCCGCGACCTCTTCGAAGACCTGCAGAAAAAAGGTTATCTCCGCGTTCGCGTTGACGGCGAAATTGTTGCCCTCGCCGACGCCCCGGTCCTTCGCCGACACCACAAACACAACATCGAAGTCGTCATCGACCGCATCGTTGCCGGCCCCGGTCAGCGCTCCCGCGTCGCTGAAGCCGTCGAACAGGCACTCAAAATCGCCGACGGTCGACTCATCTGCAGCACCGAACCGACACGCAGCGCCGCCAGCTATGAAACCACGCCCGATTCGGCCACCAGAGGCATTCCCCAAACCGAACTTGTCGCCGAAGACGCCCCTGCTGCCACCACCGCCCGCAGTCGCCGCTCCAGTGCCGGCGACCGGCTCTACAGCGCTCGCTACGCGTGCGCGGAAAGCGGGATGAGCTACGAGCCGCCCAGTCCGCAGCTGTTCAGTTTCAACAGCCCCCTCGGCATGTGTCTCGACTGCAATGGGCTCGGCATGCGGCACGGTTTCCCCCTGCATAACCTCGTTATCGATGTCGACAAATCCATCACCAAAGGTGCCCTCCTGCTGCTCGAATGGTCCAAAATCGGCCGCTGGCCCAAACATCTGCTGGTCGGCGCGGCCAATGCCATCGAAGAAGACTGTCAGCTCCCGACAAACTCCCTGCTCAAAATGAAATGGAAGGACATCCCCGAACCTGCCCGGCGGCTCTGGCTCTACGGCACCGGTGATCGGCACGTCACCTTCACCTGGCGCAGTCGCGGCGGTGCCTGGAAGCATGGCGGCAAATGGGAAGGCTGGGTCAATCGACTGCTCGAAGCCTACCGCACCGCCTCCAACCCCATGCGCCGCCGACAACTTGAAAAATACATGGAAGTCGACACCTGCCCGGGCTGCAACGGAGAACGACTCAACCGCCAGGCGCGGCACGTCCGCATTCGCACCGCCAGCCCCGCCTTCACCCGCAGTCACCACGCCCACGAACTCAGCCTCCCGGAAGTCTGCAGACTCTCTATCGAAGAGGCTGCCGAATTCTTCCGGAACCTGGTACTCGATCCCGTCCAGCAACTCATCGCCGAAGAGGTCGTCCGCGAAATTCGCGGGCGACTCGGCTTCCTCCTCCAGTGCGGCCTCGGCTACCTCTCCCTCGAACGCTCAGCTCCCACGCTCTCCGGTGGCGAATCCCAGCGTATCCGTCTCGCCGGACAAATCGGCTGCGGACTCGTCGGTGTTGTCTATATCCTCGATGAACCCTCCATCGGTCTGCATCCCCGCGATAACACCATGCTGCTCAGCAGCCTCCAGCGACTCCGGGATCAGGGCAATACCGTCATCGTCGTCGAACACGATGAAGAAACCATGCGCGCCGCCGATCACATCGTTGACTTCGGCCCAGGCCCCGGTGTCCTCGGGGGCGAGGTTGTCGCCGAAGGCTCCGTCAGCGACATTCTCAAATCGCCCCGCAGCATCACCGGACAGTTCCTCTCCGGCCGACAAACGATCCCGATCCCCTCCACCCGCCGCGCCCCCGACCGCGGTGGCATCGTTGTCCACAATGCCTCACACAATAACCTCCGCAACGTGACCGCCGAATTTCCCCTCGGACGACTCATCTGTGTGACCGGTGTGAGCGGTTCCGGGAAGAGCAGCCTGGTCAATGACATCCTCTGGCAGGTGGTCAATCGCGACGTCAACGGCGGTGTCGGCGAACCCGGAAAATATGACCGCATCGAGGGACTCGATCTCATCGACAAGGCTATCGATATCGATCAGTCACCCATCGGCCGCACACCTCGTTCCAACCCCGCCACCTATGTCAAGGTGTTCGACGAAATCCGCAAACTGTTCACGCAGCTGCCCCAGTCGAAAATCCGCGGCTACAAGGACGGACGCTTCAGCTTCAATGTCGAAGGCGGACGCTGCGAAGCCTGCGAAGGGCACGGAGCCACAAAGCTGGAAATGGACTTCCTCGCAGATATCTGGGTCCCCTGCAACGTCTGCGAAGGCCGTCGCTTCAACCGCGAAACGCTCGAAGTCCGCTTCCGCGAAAAAAGCATCGCTGATGTACTCAATCTCGAAGTTCGCGAAGCCCTCGAACTCTTCGACAGCTTCCCCAAAATCAAACAGCTGCTGCGCGCTCTGCGCGATGTCGGCCTCGATTACATGCAGCTGGGACAGGCCTCACCCACGCTCTCCGGCGGTGAAGCTCAGCGCATCAAACTGGCCCGCGAACTTGGTAAACGGTCGACCGGAAAAACGCTGTATCTCCTCGACGAACCCACCACCGGCCTGCACTTCGCCGACGTCAAAAAACTGATCGAAGTCATGCAGGGCTTCGTCGACTCCGGAAACACCGTCATCGTCATCGAACATAACCTCGATGTCATCAAAACGGCCGACTGGATTCTTGATATCGGCCCGGAAGGTGGTTCCGGCGGTGGTCGTATCGTCGCCCAGGGAACGCCCGAACAAATTGCCGCCTGCGCGGAATCTCACACTGGCGCCGCACTGCGCACCGTCCTGCCCGGCTTCAAACCGAAAAAAATCGCCAGGCCGAAGAAAAAGTCCGACTCCATATCCGACCCCTTCATACTCAGCCAGTCCATTCGCATTTCCGGCGCCACTCAACATAACCTGCAGAAAATCAGCCTCGAAGTTCCCCGCGAAAAACTCAGCGTATTCTGCGGCCCCAGCGGCAGCGGCAAAACCTCCCTCGCCATGGATACGCTCTATGCCGAAGGCCAGAGACGCTATGTCGAAAGCCTCTCCGCTTACGCCCGACAGTTCCTCGGACAAATGCCCAAACCTCGCGTCGAGAGTATCCAGGGACTCAGTCCCGCCATCGCTATCGAACAGAAAACCGTCGGTGCCACCCCGCGCTCCACCGTTGGTACCGTGACAGAAGTCTATGACTACCTGCGAGTGCTCTTCGCGCGGCTGGGACAACCGTATTGCCCGCACTGCCAGGTCCCCGCTGTCAGACAAACCACCGACCAGATCGTCGAAAGCATCCTGCAGCTCCCCGCCGGAACCCGACTCCTGCTCACCGCCCCGCTCCAGATCGACCGCACCGTTCCCTTCACAAAACTCCGCGATCGGCTCCGCGATGACGGCTTTGTCCGTGCCCGCATCGACGGGACTACCTGCGAACTCGATCAGTTTCCCGAACTGGATCATCGGCGACAGCACGAAATCGCCATCGTCGTCGATCGCATCAGTGTCGATTCACGACAGCGGTCGCGGATCGCCGATTCCGTCGAAGCCTCACTCGAACCCGGTAAAGGCGTGATGCTCGCTGTCATCGCCGATGCCTCTCGACCCGAACCTGAATGGCAGACGCTCCGTTTCAGTCTGCACCTGTCCTGCAGTCAGTGCCAGCGGTCATTCGAACCACAGACCCCCCAGAAGTTCTCCTTCAACAGCCCGCTCGGCTGGTGCCAGAGCTGCGAAGGTCTCGGACGCGAATTCGGTGCGAACCAGGCTCTGCTCATCTCCAGCCCCGAACGCTCACTCAAAGAAGGAGCTATCGGGGCATGGCCGGATCCGCGAACCAATCCCACCTTCCTGATGTTTCTCGAAGCCCTCGCCGAAACCTTCCGACTGCCCCTCGATGAACCATGGTATCGCCTCACTCCCCAGCAGCAGCGCGTGGTGCTCTACGGAGATGAAGAACGCTGGGTCGAGGTCTCGGCCGAACGTCAGCTCCGCGTTCGCGAAGAACTGGCTGCCGGCGACCGGGCAACCGGAATCCAGCCGCCGTTTGCACAGCAGCCTGGTTCACCTGCCGCCTTCCGTTTCCGCTATCGTGGCCTGTATCCGGCAATCGAAGCCGCATCCCGGCTGTCGTATTCGCACCGACGCTCCCTCATGGAAATGGCCGGAGAACGGGATTGCTCCGCCTGCCACGGAAGTCGTCTGCAGGCCGAAGCCGCAGCCGTCCGTCTTCGGGATGTCACCCTGCCTCAGTTCTGCCGTATGCCACTGTCTGATGCGCTGAACTTTCTCCAGCATCTCAAGCTCAGCCGCGACGAAAAACGTATTGCCGGTGACCTGCTCAATGAAGCCGCCCACCGACTGAACTTCCTTGTTGAAGTCGGCCTCGAATACCTCACTCTCGATCGCGGTATGCCCACGCTCTCCGGTGGCGAATCACAGCGGATTCGGCTGGCAGGTCAGGCCGGACGCTCACTCACCGGCGTCCTGTATGTGCTCGACGAACCGACCATCGGACTGCACCCGCGAGACAACGCGCGACTGCTCGCAGCCCTCAAACGACTCCGCGATCTTGGCAATACCGTCCTGCTCGTCGAACACGATCGCGAAGTTCTCGATGCCGCCGACCGGATCTACGACTTCGGACCCGGAGCCGGGCGACTGGGCGGCACCGTGACCGCTCAGGGCAGCCCCGAGGTGGTCCGCAAGCACCCCCGGTCGCTGACCGGTGCCTATCTGAGTGGCCAGCGAGCAATTCCCCTGCCGGCCATCCGACGCGTTTGCCTCGCCGGCTGGCAGACTGACGGCCGCCCGAAATTTGCCACAACCGAACAGTCGCAGGCGGGGACAAAAGCCATTCCCGGAGCCCCCGTTCCGGCCCTCGAACTGCTCGGCGCGACTCAGAACAACCTGCAGCAGGTCAATCTCTGCATTCCCTTTGGCACGCTTACCTGCATTACCGGTGTGAGCGGTTCCGGGAAGAGTTCGCTGATGATGAATACGCTCGCACCGGCTGTTGCAAGGCGACTCAATCTCTCCACCGAATCCCCCGGACCGTTTCGCGAACTGCGGGGCGTCGAATACCTCAGCCGCATCATCACTGTGGACCAGAACCCCATCGGCACCACACCCGCATCAAATCCGGCCACGTACGTGGGGCTCTTTGAAGAGATTCGTGACTTGTTCTGTCGCCTGCCCGATGCACGCGTTCGCGGTTTTCGGCCTGCACGCTTCAGCTTCAACCGCCCCGGCGGACGCTGCGAAGAATGTGAAGGAATGGGACAGAAGAAAATCGAAATGCACTTCCTTCCGGATGTCTGGGTTGAATGCCCGGTCTGTCGCGGCAAACGCTACAACACAGAGACGCTGGCCGTGAAATTCAACGGCTGCAGCATTTCCGATGTGCTCGAACTCTCCGTCAGCAAGGCCCTCGAACTGTTCTCCAACCTCCCCAGAATCCGCGCTGCACTCGCTACACTCGATGCCATCGGGCTGGGGTATCTCACCCTTGGACAGCCCGCCCCCACCCTCAGCGGTGGTGAAGCCCAGCGCATCAAACTGGCCGCAGAACTCTGCCGACGCCATAACGGTCGCACCCTGTATCTGCTCGACGAGCCGACAACAGGGCTGCACTTCGATGATATTCTCAAACTGCTCAGCGTACTTGGCAGCCTCGTCGAACAGGGAAACACTGTCGTGGTCATTGAACACAACCTCGATGTGATCAAGACAGCCGACTGGATCATTGATCTTGGTCCGGAAGCCGGACGCGGCGGCGGACAAATTGTCGTCCAGGGGACTCCCGAAGACGTCGTGAAGTATGCCCGACAGGTTGCCGCAGAAACAGCAGCAGCCGGCAGCAAAAAAGAACGCACAGACAATCCGCTCAGGCCACGATCGTGGACCGGTGAACTGCTGGCCCCCGCACTCGAAGTATCAAAGCAGGGCGAGATCGCCCTCTTTAACCTCGCACAGCAGGCCGAAAAACGTCCCGGCGACGTAAGCGTCGAAGAACTTGGGCGAGCAGCCAGACTTCCATGGGAAATCGATGGACGGAAATGGCACACGCAGGACCGCGTCTCAAATTCCGGTCAACCCTGCAGATGGGACGGGGCCGCTTTGACATGGGTGCTTGAAGAACTGGCCAAATCCCAGGATCTTGCCCCCGTCAACTGGAACGATCGCTCCACCGTGGAAGTCAAACCCGCAGCAGGATTGGGGTGGTTCCTGCACGCACGCACAGCAGGCGAATGGCTGCTGTCACTGTGCTTCCGCGTTCGCCGCGATACCTTCACCACAGAACAGCTGGATGCCGAACTCGGGCTGCTGAGACTCGATGACATCAAGGAAATCCCGGTCTACAACAGCGAACCTCGCGTCCGCGCACGCAACCTGAAAACCGCATGGCAGGAAGTCACCGTACAGGTCTGGAAAAAGTCCGAAATTGACACCCCCGCATTCCGCAGATTCCTTGCCCAGGCTCTGCAGTCCTGCCTGCTGCTCAGCAAAGCTGAAGCCGCAAATCCCGATGATCTGATGCCCTGGAAAAAACTGGGACGCCGCTGGCACGAAATGCGCAAAGGCCTGCCAGGAAACGGACGCGTGCCATGGGAATTCAGCCTCATCGAACACCTGCTGTCCGCTGTCGAATCCGCACTCGAGGGCTGCACTGTTGACTATGGACTTCGCAGCAAGATCAACTGGAGCCACCCCGAAACGGAAAAGGTCGTCGCCGAACTGCACACCAAACGCAGCGACGGTGTTGATCTCTGCCTCTGCTGCCGACCCGGCGAAGTCACCATCGGTGCCATCGCCAGCCTCGGCGAATCTCAAACCATCACGCCCGAAAAAGGCCACGACCTCGTTCGCATCCGCTTCACAACCGAACAGCAGGCCAAAGCCGCTGACCTTAAAAAGTTCCTGCAGACGGTCACCTCGCGGCTGATGTAAACCTCGCGGCTAATGCCATCCCCACGCCCCATCAGGGGCCCCACGATCTCACCAGCCGCAATGTGCCAGCGTCGGGCGTTCGCAGAGAAGCGTCCACCCGAACGCCGTTTGCAGCACCTGCTATTCGCCCTGTCCCAGCGAATATGCCTTCTGGCCATCAAAACTCACAAGGTGCTCAGTCTTGATGAAGTCGAGACCGGCGTTCTTTACGGCAGTGAGCAGTGCAATGACCTGCTCGTGGGTCATCATGCCGCTGTCGGCCAGCACACGGCAGCGCCAGTGGTCTGTGCAGAACGTCTCGCTGAATCCATCCGGATAGACCTTCACCCCGCGATTGCTGATCATCTTCAGCGTCGTGCCGGGAACCACCGCAATCGCCTGCTCGAAGCGGCGTCCGAGCACTTCGGCACTGCGATCAGCTTCATCCCAGTGCAGGAAGATATCCACACCCAGCAGCTGCTTTGCGGCTGCTGGACGACGGATGGCTTTCCCGGCGAGACTTTCTGCGGTGTTGTAATGCACCGGCTTCAGCTTCTGCGGAGACTGATTCAGTCGGGCGATCACCGCGTCCGCGAATTCTCGGGTTCCCACTTTCTGAGTACTGACGCCCTCCTGATAGATGTCGTAGGTGTGAATGCCGTCTTCCAGCGTTCGCAGCCAGGCATTGTGCACACGCTCGGCAACCTCCGGCTGCCCGATGTGGTTGAGCATCAGCACGCCGCCAAGGAGCAGACCGGATGGATTGGCCATGTTCTGACCGGCACGACGCGGGGCAGAGCCATGAATCGCCTCGAACATCGCCGCATGCTCGCCAATGTTGCTGGATCCCGCCAATCCGACAGAGCCGGCAATCTGAGCAGCCACGTCGCTGAGAATGTCACCGTACAGATTGGGCATCACGATCACGTCAAACGCTTCCGGACTGTCCGCCAGCTTCGCTGCTCCAATGTCGACAATCCAGTGCTCCTTTTCAATCTGCGGATACTCGGCGCCAATCTCATCAAACACGCGATGGAAGAGTCCATCGGTGAGCTTCATGATGTTGTCCTTCGTGAAGCAGGTCACTTTCCGGCGGTTGTTCTGCACAGCGTACTGAAACGCATATCGCACAATCTTTTCACAGCCGGGACGCGAAATCACCTTGAGACACTGAACAACCTCGTCCGTCTGCTGATGCTCAATCCCCGCATACAGATCCTCTTCATTCTCACGCACAATAACCACATCCATCACCGGATGCTTCGTGTCCACAAACGGATGGTAACTCACACACGGACGAATGTTGGCGTACAGCCCCAGTGCCTTGCGGGTCGTCACATTCAGCGACTTCACGCCGCCACCCTGCGGCGTTGTAATCGGCGCCTTGAAAAACACCTTTGTCCGACGCAGCGAATCCCAGCTGGATGGATCAATTCCGGCACTGTTGCCCCGCGCGTACACCTTCTCGCCAATCTCGATTTCTTCAATCTCCAGCTGCGCTCCAGCAGCCAGCAGAATCCGCAGCGATGCGTCCATGATCTCAGGACCGATGCCGTCGCCTCGAGCAACCGTGATGGGAACTTTGCGGGAAGAACCAGATGGTGTCATAACAGGAGCACTCCGTGGGAAGAACTGCAAACAGGCAAATCGAAGCTTGAAATACGAACAAAAATTCGTACATCCGTTTTACCTCTGTGGCGAAGATGGTCAAGGCTCAACACCCGGAAATGGACATCCAGCACGCCGGAACAATTGCCGTGGGGATGAATTCGCCGTGTTTTTTGCAAAAATCGTAATTTTCGATTCGATTCGATGATTTTTTCACTGGTCTGTCGTCGGAACGGACTTTGAGTCCGTGGTGCGGGAGCCAAGGGCCACTAACCCAATGCCACCTGCTTAATTTTTTCGTTCTGCCCCGATTTTCTCAGGTGCCGCGGCACGGTACCGTGCAGAGCTTGGCAGAATTGGTACGACCGGTGCAATGGCTGGAGTCATTGCTTTCGTTTGAACCTCTTCAATCGCTGCATGTCGATTCCAGTCTGGAAGAATCGCACTTTTCCAGCCAGAAGCGCAGCAGTCACGTGGTTGCGGATCGAGATTTTGTGAGAGTTATCCCGGGGCGTCCGGGCTGGACGGTGGCTGAGAGGAGGGCAGCCAGGGGATGGTGAGGTTGGCGGAGTGGCACAGCAGTTTTATTGCGGCGTAGAGTAGCTGCCGGGTCGACAATGACCAGTCAAATCTCCGGATGATGGAATCGCTCGCAGCCAGTTCTCCGCGGCCACAGTGCGATAGCAAGGTTTCTATCAGGCTGAGCTGTTCAGGAAGATGGCTCAGCTTTTGTATGCGATTCCCTCAGGGGCTCAGATCTTCCCGGGCTGCCGGACACAGTCGCTCCAGCATCGCCAGTCGTCGACAGACCCGACTCTTGTGATGA
>CAZLOQ010000015.1:0-61718 GCA_964561125.1 uncultured Chitinophaga sp.
CGAGGAAGGTGAAGAAGAGGAAATGACCGAAGAGCCTGCCGAAGAGGAGGCCGACGAAGAAGATGAAGGTCATGCTGAAGAAGACATGGAAGAAGAAGACGCCGAAGAGGATGCTGAGGAAGATGCAGACTACGGCGACGAGGAAGACAACGACGACGAGGGCCACGATGAAGAAGAGATGGATGAAGAACCCGTCGCTGAAGAGCCTGAGGAAGGTCATGACGCCGAAGAAGGCGACAAAGGCGACGAAGGCGATTATTCAAATCGTGAACCCATCAGTCTCCCCACACCGGATGCTGATGACGTGCCCGAAAACAAGAAACACCTCATCGACCGCAACGTGAAGCCACCTCAGGAAGAAGCACCGGAAGAAGGTGACCACGAGGACGCTTACGAAGAAGAAATGGGCGAGGAAGGTGAAGAAGAGGAAATGACCGAAGAGCCTGCCGAAGATGGGGCCGACGAAGAAGACGCCGAAGAGAATGCTGAGGAAGATGCAGAATACGGCGACGAGGAAGAAAACGACGACGAGGGACACGCTGAGGAGGAGATGGATGAAGAGGTTGTTGCAGGAAGCAAACAACACCTTCTGAACCGTAAGGTCAAGCCGGCTCGTGAGTCTGTCTCAGGGCTCGCTCAGCCCTACGACTTGCCGGATTCCAATCGGGTGATGGAAGGTGTGGACCCAACGGGGATCGACGTTCCTCCGGGCTTCGATGAGGATCCCGAGATCGAATCAGCCATTGAAGAAGGCTTCGTGACCGGCATTGAGAAGGAAATCTCGAAACCGGAAGTCATCGTGAAGCCGCAGATTGGTTTGCCCGACGTCTTGATCTGTGTGCTGCCCACGCCCTTCTCAATCGGCGTGTTCGGTTTTCCCGTAGATGAAAATGGCAAGCCGATACTGAGAGAGGTAGTGCCGATTGCCGATCCTGGTTTTGCCGACGAAGAGTTGGTCACCGTCACAGATGTGCCACCGGTGGATCCCAGGGGAATTCTGGTTGGTCGGACGGTGAAGCCAGCCCAGGCACCCGTGGATCCCGCCCAGCCATCATCGAAGGGGTTTTTGCTTCAACGGAAACCAAAATCTGCCGGAGCCGCTGCGGAGTAGGCTCCGGTCATGCAGGGCTCCAGTTAGTCAGATGAATCCTCAGCAGAGGGCACCGACCAAAGGTCGGTGCCCTTTTTTCATTTCCCGTCAAATCCGTTCGGCAGGTGAACGTTTGGTTTTGCCCCGAATCGCCGGAGGACTAGACTTCCGTCAGAAGTCTGCAGCTCATCAATTTGTCCGGGCGGGTGATGTGTGTTGGTTTTGACCCGAAGAAACTTACTGCAGCAGAGTTTTCAGGCCGGCACAGCGCTCGGGCTGGGGCTCACTGGCTGTTCGCCTTCCCCTTCTTCGACAACTGGCGACTCCTGCAGGTCAGCGATAAATGTCGTCGCCACCGTTGCGATGGCTGGAGATCTGGTGCACCGTGTGGGTGGCAACAGAATCTGCGTCACTACGTTGATGGGCAGCGGTGTTGACCCCCATGTGTACAAACCAATACGTGATGATTTTCGTCTTCTCCAGTCGGCTGACGTGATTTTCGCGGTCGGGCTGATGCTGGAAGGGCGTCTCCGCGAAACACTCGGGCGACTTGCGGCGACTCGACTGGTTCTGTCACTGGGAGAACAGCTGCCACTTGAGCGTTTGTTGTCTGGTCAGGAAGATGCAGACGCCCCCGAGCATGCTCATCCTGATCCCCACGTGTGGATGGATGTGGATTTGTGGTCACAAGTCCTGCCGGACATTGCTGAACTGCTCTCAGGAAAGCTCCCTGAGTTTCAGGCTGAATTTTATGAGCGGGCGGAGGCGGTGGCGAATGAACTTCGCGCCCTGCATGAATATGGCAGAACAGCAATTGGATCCATCCCTGAAGCCTCGCGCATCCTTGTGACATCTCACGATGCGTTCCACTATTTTGGCCGCGCCTACGGATTGCAGGTTCTTGGTGTCCAGGGCCTGTCCACAGAATCTGAGGCTGGATTGATGAGAGTCAACGAACTGGTGGATTTACTGGTTGAACGCAGGATTTCTGCCGTCTTTGTCGAGACCAGTGTGCCTCGCAAGAGCATTGAAGCGTTGATCGAGGGGGCGGCTGCCCGAGGACACATGGTTCGCATCGGCGGCAGCCTCTATTCTGATGCCATGGGGGCCGCTGGAACCTGGGAAGGAACTTACGCAGGAATGCTCGATCATAATCTGACGATTGTCGCTCGGTCGCTCGGAGGAATCGCTCCGGAACGGGGCTACAGAGGGCGTTTAAGCGCGGAAGACAGGAGAGAATTCTGATGAACGGGGACAGGATTCCGCTGTCGATTCAGGACCTGACTGTCGCGTGGTCCCGAAAGCCGGTCATTTGGGACGTTGAGTTCGACGTTGCCCCCGGACAGCTGGTTGGGATTATTGGTCCGAACGGTGCTGGCAAGAGCACACTATTGAAGGCAGTTATGGATCTTGTCCCCAGGGCATCGGGACGGATTGAAGTGTTCGGCCGCAGCTGGAGGCAAAACCGACACCGCGTCGGCTATGTTCCGCAGCGTGAGAGCGTTGACTGGGACTTCCCGGTGAGCGTTCTGGATGTGGTCACCATGGGTTTGTACGGGCGAATCGGCTGGTTCCGCCCGGTGCTCCGTCGGCATCGAGACCTCGCCATGCGTGCATTGGAACGGGTCGGCATAGGGGAGTACGCCAATCGCCAGATCAGTCAGCTCTCCGGTGGCCAGCAGCAGCGCACATTTCTGGCGCGTGCATTAGTGCAGGAGGCGGATCTGTACCTGATGGATGAACCATTCTCCGCCGTGGATGCTGCGACGGAACAGGCGATTGTAGGGCTGTTGCGCGAGATGCGATCCGCTGGTAAAACAGCTCTGGTCATTCATCACGACCTGCACACAGTACCGGACTACTTTGATTCCGTGGTGCTCCTGAACATGCGAGTTGTGGCCCAGGGCCCGACAGCATCCGTATTCACCCGCGAGAACCTGGAGCGGACTTATGGTGGACGTCTGACGCTTCTGGATGAGGCAACGGAGGCACTCCGGCGACGGGAGCGGAATCTGTGAGCGACGGGCGTGTACTGACAAAGTATTTTCCGGTGGCACTCCTGCTTTGCAGCGTACTGCAGTGCGGCTGCAGTGCGGCACCCGCTGCGGATTCAGAATCCGCACTGTCCCGCGTGCTGTTACTCCGGGATTACAACACCCGGGTTGTAATTTTCGGTGCCACACTGCTGGGAACCGCAGCCGGCTTTGTGGGCTGTTTTACCCTTCTGCGTCGTCGGGCGCTGATTGGGGATGCCTTGAGTCATGCCACGCTGCCAGGTGTGGGGCTCGCGTTCCTGATTGCGCCGCTGCTGGGACTTGATGAAAAGTCTTTGCCCGTGCTCCTTTTCGGCGCCGCCGTCAGCGGCGGACTTGGTGTCGCAGCAATCCTCACCATTCGTGCACTGCCGCGGCTGAAGGAAGACGCAGCACTCGGAATTGTCCTCAGCGTCTTCTTCGGTGCAGGCATCGCGATACTCAGCGTGGCTCAGCAGCTTGAGTCCGGTCATATGGCGGGGCTTGAATCTTTCATCTACGGGAGAACGGCTCTGATGACAGCCAGCGACGCACGTTTGATTGCCTGGGCCGGTATGGCAGCGACAGCGATCCTTGTGCTGTTCTACCGCGAGTTCACCCTGCTGTGCTTTGACGAAGGCTTCGCGGCTGCCAGGGGATACCCCGTAGCACTGCTGGATGTGCTCCTGATGGCCGTCGTAATGCTGATCACAATCGTCGGACTGCAGGCCGTCGGCCTTGTACTCATGATCGCACTGCTGGTGATTCCCGCAGCAGCAGCAAGGTTCTGGACGCATCAGCTGCATCGCATGGTGATCATCTCCGCGATGATTGGAAGTCTGTCCGGTGCTCTGGGCGCGGCTGTCAGCGGGGTGTTCCCGGACCTGCCCTCTGGAGCGGTGATTGTGCTTGTGTGTGCCGCACTGTTCTTCCTCAGTTTGTTGTTCGGCGGCGCTCGCGGGGTGCTGGTACGGATCCAGCGCCGACGAATGTTACGCCGTGCAATCGATCGGGAGCATCTGCTGCGAGGAATTTATGAACTCCGCGAGACCGACCTCAGAACTCACCCGGACCCTTCCTGTCCAGTGGCTGCAAGGTTAGCCGAGCTGCATGATTTGCGGACCTGGTCGCTAAGACAACTCCAGCTGCAGATTCGCCGCTGCGAATCTGAGGGACTCGTCTGGCGTCGAGCGGACGGAGAGATTGAACTGACCGACCGTGGCCTGATCGAAGCAGAGCGGCTTGTTCATAATCATCGGCTCTGGGAACTGTATCTGATGACACATGCCGACGTCGCGGCCTCGCGGGTAGACCGGCAGGCGGATGCAGTTGAGCACGTGCTTGAGCCAGCCCTGATCGCTCGACTTGAGCAGCTTCTTGAGCAGGAGCGAGGCCGTCGAGTCATTCCTCAGAGTCCCCACCCGAAGGAGTCGCTGTAATGGACGGGCTGCACGGCTGGACATTTTCTTATGATGGCTGGGTGATGCTGGGTGGAGTGTTGTGTGCTGTCGCAGCCTCGCTCCCGGGAAATTTCCTCGTACTGCGGCGGATGAGCCTCCTTGGAGATGCAGTCAGCCATGCAGTGTTGCCGGGTCTGGCGATGGCCTTCTGGATCACCTCCAGTCGTTCCGGTTTGCCCGTGTATCTGGGTGCCATCAGCACCGGTCTGATCACCGCAATGCTCACACAGTGGATCCGCAATGTGGGAAAGGTGGACGAGGGGGCATCGATCGGGGTGGCCTTCACAACGCTTTTCGCCGGCGGGCTCGTGCTGATGTCTCAGGCCGCACCGCGAGTCGATCTGGATCCCGGATGCGTGCTTTATGGAATTCTTGAGGCTTCGCCACTGGATACCATTGCTGTTGTCGGACTGGAAATCCCCCGCGTGGTGCTCGCATTGTCCTGCGTGCTGATCATCAACGTCCTCTTCGTTGTGCTCATGTTCAAGGAACTGCTCATCAGTTCCTTTGATCCGGGTTTGGCCACGACAGAAGGCTGCAGTGCTCAGTTCATGCATTACCTGCTCATGATCATCGTTGCCATCACCACCGTTGCCAGCTTTGAGGCAACCGGAAATATTCTGGTCGTCGCGATGCTCATCGTGCCACCTTCCACAGCGTTGCTCCTGACTGACCGCCTGAGCCGAATGATCATGATCAGTGCGGGAGTCGCAGCCGTTTCGGCGATTCTCGGGGATGTTGCGGCTGTCACCGTCCCGCGCTGGTTTGGTTTTCGCAGCACCAGCAGTGCAGGCATGATGACCGTGTGTGCCGGATTGCTGTTCCTGCTGGCCACACTGTTTGCTCCCTCACGAGGACTCAGCGCAGTCTGGCTGCGCCGACAGCGGCTCGCGCTGCAGATCCTTGCCGAAGACCTTATCGCACTCATGTATCGCATGGACGAACGAGGCGATAAAGGGCCAGTGCAGGCCGCACAGCTTGCCCGAACACTGCTCTCATCAACATTCCAGACATGGCTGGCGCTGCAGCGACAGCGACTGCGGGGCTGGGTGACCGCAGAACTGACAGGATATCGACTCACACCTGTCGGCCATCAGGCGGCGGCCGCACTGGTCAGGTCTCATCGACTCTGGGAAACCTATCTGGTTCACGAGGGTGTGGATGCCGGAGTGATTCATCGTCAGGCAGAGGTGCTGGAACACTTCACAGGACGAGCTTTGAGAGAGAAATTGCGGGCTGAAGGTCCAGCGTCTGACCGGGATCCCCATGGAAGTGTGATTCCCGATGAGGATCCCGGGGCTTTGAAGCCATAAACCGCAGCAGCCATCAACCGCGAGTATTACTCGCCGTCCTTTTTCAGCAGAGCCTTGTAGCGTTTGCGGAACTTCGCCACCTTGGGCCCGACAACTGCCATGCAATAGGGGTTCCCGGGATTGTTGGCAAAGTAATCCTGATGATAGTCCTCGGCCGGGTAGAAAATCTTCAGTTCTTCAATCGTGGTCACGATCGGATCGTCAAAGTCACCTGACTTGTTGAGCTCGGCAATCGTTTTTGCGGTCAGCTCCTTTTGCTGTGCATTGTGGTAAAAGACGGAGGACCGGTACTGAGTGCCGACGTCAGCCCCCTGTCGATTCAATGTTGTGGGGTCATGTGTGTGAAAAAACACGTCCAGCAACTGTTCATAGGTGATCTTTTCCGGCTCGTACTCAATCTGGATCACCTCAGCGTGCCCGGTCAGTCCGGTGCAGACTTCCTTGTACGTGGGGTTCTTTTTGGCTCCGCCAGTGTAACCACTGACGACTTTTTTCACTCCGCGCAGCTTAAGGAACACGGCTTCAGTGCACCAGAAGCAGCCACCCCCAAAGGTGGCCAGTTCAGTTCCGGATTCGGGCGATTTTGATGCGGTTTCGTCAGCAACTGTCATGGCTGGGGCTCCATCGAGCGACGGGACAGTAAGAAAAAGACAACGAGATGGTAGTCGTGCAGGGCGATTGAGGCAATGTTTGCGGAGTCAGGTCGAACGTCAGTCCGGCTATTTCCCTGCTTTTTTGACGCCGTAAAACACGAGGTTGACGATTTTCCAGTCCTGATCAACTTTCGCCAGCGTGAAGTGATCGTAGCCATACTGAACACGAGGGCCGGCGGTCAGTTTCCAGTAGACAACAACTCGTGCCAGCTCAGCTTCGAAGCTGATCGACGTCTGGACCGGCACTTCCACAGCCCGGAACACAGCGATGCGATGATAGTTTGTCTGTTCAGCAACGAAGGGGTCCTTGAGCTGCGTACGGACGCTGCCACCATCAACTTCCTGAATTACCGCATTCTCGGCAAAGCAGTCGGCGTAGTCCCTCATTCGCTGATCCGACCAGGACTTGAAGTAGTTGCGTACAAGTTTCTCCACGGCCGCCCGTTCCGGATTCACCGGGCTCGCAGGTGCTGCAGTTTTGGCGGGTTCATCAACTTTCACGGGGCTGGAGACAGTACCCGCAGAGAATTCGGACGATGCTGACTCACCAGGAAGACTCTGAACCGTTTTCCATGCAGTCAGAAAGGCGATGACAAACTCCCGAACGACAGCGGCATCAACTGGTTTGCCTCCGAGTAAGGAGCCCAGAGGAGGCACATGACAGAACGCCACAACCGGTTTGGAAGGTGTCCGCCGCCGCAGCGTTTCCAGAGAATAGAGGGTCTCTTCGCAGAGGTACTGTCCGGCCCGCGCTGAGAGGCGGACGTTTAAACCCTGTCGATTGAGCTGACGTGCCACTGAATCAAAGGGAAACGACGACGCCAGTTCCGTCGGACCATCTCCGACAATCAGGGGCAGCGGCGGAAGATTGCCCGCATTGTCAGGAATTTCGCCGCGTTGATTCAGCGCTTTTGTTTCGATCGCGAAGGCCCCAGGAGCTCCCTGGCCGAACGAAAAAACAGCAGCCGGTCTGAGTTCGCGGATCTTGTTTTCCAGCTGCTGCAGCGGGGCCCCCCAGATGACCGGGAGCTGGATGGTCGCAATTCGGTAACCTTCCCACTCGATGCCATCGAGTTTTGCGATGCCTTCCCACGACGGGTTGGGCGGCTTCTCTTCGCCAAACGGCTCAAAGCCTGTCAGCAGTATGACCGGCAGCGGCTTTTCGGACTGGGTTTCATCGCCGAGGAGTGTGCTGCGGCCAGCAATCACAGAGAAGACGATCGTCAGGCAGCGGATGGCTGTGAATAAAGACATCCGGGTTTGCGGGGAAAAGAGCGGAGCATTGGGCATGGCTGATCCTGCGGCAGGGGCTCTGTGTTGATTGCAGTTGCGGCGTGTCTGCCGGATCTTACCGCGTGGAAACCACCTGAATCAATCCACAGCGAATACCAACTGCCCTGCCCTCCCTCTGTTCGCTCGCACATCCATTCCCGTCCCGATAGAATTCGACCACGAACAAAAAACGCTGCGAGCGGTATTTCGTCATTGGACAGCATGATGATCCGGATTGAACAGCTTCGATTTTCCTATCGTGACAGCGTCTTTCGGCTGCACGTGCCCGAGCTGCAAATCGAAGATGGCCGGTCTGTTGTTGTGGCCGGCCCAAGCGGCTCCGGAAAAACAACACTCCTCAATCTGATTGCCGGAATTCTGCCCGCGAGTTCGGGCAGGATCCGGATTAACGACACCTGCATCACCGATCTGCAGGATCCCGCAAGGCGACTCTTTCGCCTGCAGCAAATCGGCCTTGTCTTTCAGGATTTTCAGCTCATTGATTACCTTGATGTGCTCGATAATGTGCTCCTTCCGTGCCGTATTCATCCTTCAGTCAGGCTGACAAAGGAACTCCGCTCACGCGCTCTGGAACTCCTCGATGCCGTCGGAATCGGCCAGCATGCACGGCGGTCGATCGTGCGACTGTCCCAGGGCGAACGACAGCGGGCAGCGCTCTGCCGCGCCCTGCTGCTCTCACCGCGGCTTGTGCTGGCGGATGAGCCCACCGGTAACCTCGATCCTCGCAATTCCGCGCGGATGGTAGAGCTGATGCTGGCTGAAACCAAACGAGTCGGTGCCACACTCATCATGGTCACCCATGACCACACCCTGCTTTCGCGATTTGACCAGACGATCCCCTTCGAAATGTTTCTCGAACAGCAGGAGCATGCAGGATGACGCAGGCACTCTACCTCGCCATCCGATCGCTCTGGTGGCATCGTGGCCGGTCGCTCATTCTCATCGCCAGCCTGGCACTGACCATTTGGCTCCCGCTGACTGTGCGACTGGCTCTGCAGCAGTTTCAGGACGAAATTTCCCTGCGCGCCGGTTCAACTCCGCTGGTCCTGGGATCCGTTGGCAGTCGGATGGATCTGGCCCTGCATGCTCTGTACTTCGACGCAAGGCCTCCTGCCGTCATCACCATGCGGGACATTCGCGCCGTGGATGAATCGCGACTGGGCACGGCGATTCCGCTGCATATCCGCTTTCGCACCCAGTCGCGCCCCGGTCTGGATGGAGCGCCCATTGTGGGAACGTCTCCGGAGTACTATGAATTTCGCGGTCTGTATCCGAAGCAAGGATCGCTCCCGGCACTCCTTGGTGAATGTGTTCTGGGATCGGGCTACGCAGAACGCTCCGGGCTCAAGCCCGGTGACGCACTGCTCTCGGCTCCCGAGAACGCCCTGAATCTCGCCGGTAACTATCCGCTGCAACTCCGGGTATCCGGAGTCCTTGCCACATCCCATTCCCCGGATGACTTCGCAGTCTTCACCGATGTGCAGACTGCCTGGGTCATCGAGGGAATCGGCCACGGGCATCAGGAAATCACAAAGGAAACAGATCCATCACTGCTCATGGAAGGCGATACGCAGCAGAAGAGCGTGACAGTCAATCGTGGTGTGCTGCCCTGGATTGAGATCACCGATGAGAATCGGGATTCCTTTCACTTTCACGGAGATCCGGATGAGTTTCCGCTGACTGCGGCGCTGGCCGTGCCGGCCAGTGAAAAATCCCGCGTGCTGCTGCTGGGACGATACGCGGATGCTGCGCTGAAGGTGCAGTGCATTCAGCCTCCGCTGGTGATTGCAGAACTGCTGGACATGGTGTTTCGCATCGAGCAGCTGGTGTGGATTTGTTCTCTGGCGGCTGCGTTCGTGACTCTGCTGCTGCTGGGGCTGGTGCTCAGTCTTTCTCTGAGACTGCGTGAAACCGAGATGCAGACGATGTTTCGGCTGGGCTGCAGTCGCCTGACCATCATACAGCTGCAGGCAGCCGAGTTGCTGACACTGTTGCTGGCTGCCGCCGTCCTTGCAGCGGCTGGTGGCTGGCTGACGGCGCTGGCGGCCGGCAATGCAGTCCGGGCACTGCTGTTTTAGACCACGATCTACCGGGACCATGGAGATCGTTCGAACAGCCACCAGCGGGGTTTCGGCCGCGCCTCGCGAACGCCGAACTCCGTCCGGGCAATGCGACTCACGTGTGCCGCGATCTCCTCAGGGTTGTCGCTGAGAAAAAAGCGGTCGATGTCATCCGCAGAAATGGTGCCTTCCGGAACCATGACGTCGCGGAGGTAGTCCAGCATGGGCCTCCAGTAGTCAACGCCGGCAAGAACGAGGGGAAAGGATTCGACTTTGCGAGTTTGCACCAGCGTCGCCACCTCGAAGAGTTCATCGAGTGTCCCGTAGCCTCCGGGAAGCGCCACAAAGCCATATGAGTATTTTGCCAGCATCAGTTTGCGGACAAAGAAAAACCGAAAATCAACGAATTCGTCCAGCCACGGATTGGGGTGCTGTTCCATCGGAAGTTTGATATTGCAGCCGACGCTGCGTCCACCAACATCTTTGGCACCGCGATTGGCGGCTTCCATGATGCCCGGTCCGCCACCGGTCATGACCGTGAAGCCTTCATGTGCAACAGCGGCCCCGATGTCGCGGGCGAGCTTGTAGTAGCGATGATTTTCAGGGAAGCGAGCGGAACCGAACACAGTAATGCAGGGGCCGGCAAAATGCAGATGTCGAAAGCCGTTGAGCATCTCGCGAAAGGCCCGACAGAGCAGCAGCAGCTCACGCCAGCGCGACTGGGGCCCCTGGAGAAAGCGGAGCGGTCGCGCAGACGGCGATGGGAAAGGCGGCAGACGAGTCTCTGCGGAGATTTCCGTCGCAGTCGTGGTACCTGGGATATCGAGAATTTCTGTGCGGTCCATAGCATTGCCTGAGGGAGCACGTGGAAACCGGGGGGACAGCGTTTCTGATGTGCTATCCTTAACCCGCCGGTGCTGAAGTCCAGCAGAATCGGGGACGATTTGCAGGAAACGGATCCCTGCATCCGGCAGATTGCAACGGGACCGGCTCAGTCTGCCGGAGAATGGTGCGGGCGAAGAGCACCGGCCGGAACAGCGATCGGCAGTGAGTTCTGCCGGGGGGGCAGTGGACACAGGGTGTGTGGGTTGTAGGCGCAGGGCGGATTGAAGGCACGGTTGAAGTCAAGAATCAGGGGAGCGTTGTCTTCCGGGAGTTCGATGGACAGGAACCGACCGCCAGGCCAGGTCTGCTGGCCACTGCTCTGGTCGCGAAAGACAATGAACAGGGTGCGGGGACGATCAGAGGTTGCCTGAAGTCGGTATGTTTTGCCTTCAAGCTCGAATTCCACGGTTCCGGCCAGCTCTTCATTCAGAGTGGCTCCGCGGACGTTCTGAAACTGCAGGGACGTGCCGGGTTCCGCAGGGATAAAGCGGGCATTGAGTTGATATGCGCGATTGGGCGGGTACCAGCGTTCGCCGGGGAAGTCACGGATCAGGCGACTGTTGCTGTCACGGACACGGACAGCGAGCTGACCTGTGCGACGGAGCAGCTGCAGGGTGCTGGAGCCAATAGCCAGGCGATCGGGGGAATCAGCCTCGGCTGCTGTGCTGTGGAGAGTCAGGATCCCGTTGGGGGCGGTCTTGTCGTTCAGCTTCAGGGGAGCGTCGGGAGCAGCAGAGAACAGGACGAGTCCGTTTTCGAGAGTCAATGTGCCGGCGCGCGGCGGGGAGGATTCCGGGGACAGGCGGATTTCACAGTCAGGTGCTGAGCCGAAGCTGATGCGGCCATCTTTCAGCCAGTGGAGCCCGGTGACGGCGAGCCAACCGTCGGCAGACCGCAGCTGACGATCCCGCTGCTCGCGCCAGTGTTCCGTGTCGGTCAGCCACGTATCGCCGGAATCCGGCGGGGAAGCAGCTGCGGTCATATCTGCGAACAGCGCAGAAAGGATCAGAACAGCTGTGGCACGGATTGAAGAGGGCAGACTGGCCATGGTAACCGCTTGCATTTAAGGGGGAATCGGCAGGGGGCTGTCACTGTCCGGTTTATCAGCGAACGGGCCGGTTGTCTGCAGCAGCGGCCTGATCTGACGGTGTTTTCCTGAATCGGACGACGCGGACGTCTCCGTCGAACGAACATCCGGAAAGCTCATCTTCAATCCAGCCCTGAATCTGTTCCATGTTGCCACCTCCGGAACCGGCGCCGATCAGCGGGATTGCGATGGAGCGATAGTCTCGAACAGCGGCCAGTGCAATCGCATTTCGCACAGAATCCCGAATTGAGCGTTCCGAGGAGCGCCAGAACATGTTGATTCCGGCAACGTGAATGATGGCTCTGAACGGCAGACTCCCCGCGGATGTTTCCACAGCCTGCCCCAGCGGGATTGCTCCGATCCGACCCAACTCCCGGAACGGCTGCAGGCCACCGCGTTTTTTGATCGCTCCGGACACCCCCTGTGGAATCAGCAACCACCACGGAATGATATTTCGATTCCAGGCATTGACGATCACCTCCACTGGTTGATCGAGCAGATCTCCGTCGACAATCATGAGGTTCATGCGAGGCAACTTTGTGATTGTTCTGCGGGGACTGCCGGCGTTGATCCCGAGCTTTCAGGCCTCGACAGGAGTGGAGTCCTGTTTGAGCCAGGCGTTGAGTTCATCGACAAGGCGGGGGGCGAGGTTGAGTCCTGTGGTTTGTCGCGTGAGCAGCATTACGCCATCGATCATTGAAACTTCGCGGATGGCGCGGATGGGATTTGCCAGACTGAGTTTAGTGGTGAGTTCTTCGATTTCGACACGTTCCGCTTCACGATACAGGTGACGAATGATGGCTGCACAGGATTCGTGGTTGACCTGCTTCAGCTCTTCAGTGCGTTTCCAGGCAAACCACGCCGCGCTGCACAGTCGCTGCGGCATGCACAGAAATCCCAGCAGTTTCTCGTACCAGAACTGATCAGAGTCCATGCTGCCAAACGCATACATCCAGACAGCGGAGAGCGGCTGAGCGGTGGAGTATTCGCTGTCAGAGACTTCGCTCACCTTCTGCAGGGCGCGAACGTCTCCGAGATCAGCCGGGAGCCGCAGGATCGTAAACCACTGGACCACAGCAAGGATCCCGGCGGCAGTCAGAAATGAAATGGGGTTGCCAGGCAGAAATCCGACCCTGAGCACCAGCGTGGCAGCTCCCAGCTCCAGAGACCACGCAATGGCACCGAGGACAGCCAGACCGGCGACAGATGCGAGGGTCACCTGCTGCTGGGTTTTCAGTTTCATCGCGAGCCAGCGTCTGGCCTGTTCCTTTTTCATGGTCGGCTCCTGGAGAAAACGAGGCGGGTCAACGTGAACTCCGCCAGCAGTGGCTGGCGCTGAGTCCCTGCCCGGAGCGGACTCCGGGCCAGAGGTCGCGGGGCCAGTTGCCGGCGAGCGGGTCTGAGCGATCAGCAGGGTAGATCACGGGGATGCCATCGTCGATTGCCTCCGGCAGAACAGGCAGCGGAGCACCACCGAAGAAACGCCTCGTGAGCTGGGAGATTTTGAGTGATGCGGCGAGAAACAGCGCAGACGGGAAGGCCATCAGCAACAGCACTTTGCCCATGTCAAAAAATCGTTCCGCCAGTGGCCAGACATGTGGCCAGGTGAGCAGCAGCAGGAGTGTCGCGAGGCTGAGCCATGGGCCATAAGGGATTTCGTCGCGTCTGCGAAGAATCACTGAGAGGATACCGACGACGATTGCCGGCACTGGAGCGAGGAAAAAGATGAGTACGGCGGGCTGCCAGCCAAGAACGCTGCCAACCATGGCCATCAGAACAACGTCTCCAAAGCCCATGGCTTCACGTTTGAGTACCAATTCGCCAAGGATTCTGACTGCCCAGACAATCCCCCCGCCGACGACGAAGCCTGTAATGCTGACAAGGAATCCGTGCCAGTGCGGGTGGGCGATGGCAAAGGGCAGACAGTTCCACGATTCGAGGAAGGGTTCGAGGGTGGCGGGGGCGATATGCCGCAGCAGCGCTGAGACGCTGGCGTCTTCAAACCAGACCGGAACCAGCCACGCCTGGCCGCAGATCGTATGCGTTGCGATGGCAACGACCATCATGGGGACGGTCGTACCATCGGGAATAATCCAGAGCTCAAGATCGATGAAGGAGGCTGCTATCAGTCCGCAGACCATGGCCATGTGCAGGGCGTAGCGAACGTGCAGCCAGACGGGCATCGAGAGATGCTGGGTGAGGTTTTGGGGGCCGTCGGTGGAGAACAGTCCGGTTTCCGTCGCGCTGGACCAGAAGTGTGGCGGCATTTCGGCCTGGTAGACAAGCACAAACAGACAGCCCGTCAGGAGTTCCACGAGCGGATAACGGAACGAGATGGGCCGGCGGCAGCTGCGGCAGCGACCGGCCAGAAGCAGCCAGCCGAGAATGGGAATGTTGTCGCGCCAGAGGATTGCGGAGGAGCAGCGGGGACAGCCGGAGGAGTGACTGGCGAGAGCGCGAAGCTGATCGCGCAGGCGAAGTTTGTGAGGAAAGCGATGAATGCAGACGTTAAGAAAGCTGCCGATGCAGGATCCGAGAATGAACAGGAAGGGAAGCACGAAGAACCGTGGCAGGTCAAACACCGTCATGCGAAGACTCCTGCAGGGGCCGCAGACCAAGATGTCGAAGAATGCGTCGGGCGACCTGTTCGGCAGGTTCTCCGTCGGAGTGCACGGTGAGCGTTGCAGCTTCCCGATACAGCGGTTCCCTGGCGGCCAGCACTTCTGTGACTTCCTGGTCGATGGGTCGTCCGGTCAGACTGGGGCGAATCGAGCCGCCCAGACGATCGCGGGTGAGTCTGGAGATGAGTGTGGCAGGAGAGGCGTAAAGCCAGACGACAGGTCCGGCCTGTCGGAGCAGTTGACGGTTCTGAGCACTGAGGATTGCGCCGCCACCGGTGGCGAGCACCAGTTGTGGGGTATTCAGGAGCTCCGCGAGTACCGCTGATTCCCGCTGGCGGAAGCCGGCTTCGCCTTCCGCAGCGAAGATTTCGGGAATCGTCACCCCCGTCCGCTGTTCAATCACGCGATCGCTGTCCAGCCATTCCCAGCCAAGTTTTCTGGCAAGTCTGGGGGCGATGCTTGATTTGCCGCTGGCGCGGTAGCCGATCAGAGAGATAACCATCAGTTTTTCATTTTCGGTTTTCAGTGGCCGGTGCACCGTACGCTTTGGGCAGCCCCTTAGTCTTCAGCGGAACGTCCCGGGGAAGTGGAGCCATCGGCATTGACGACAGCGCGTGCAGCGGCGCTGGCGCGGCGGAGTGTTTCGGCCATGTATTCCTGGGGTGCGGGGAGTTTGGTGAAGAGCGTGAACTGTTCGGCGGCCTGGCGAATGAACATTTCGAGTCCCCCGACGGTGGGGCAGCCGCGTTCACGGGCGTACTTCAGCAGCAGCGTTTGTTCGGGGTTGTAGACAGTATCGAAGACAAGCGTGTTATCACGAATCCACTGTTGTTCGAAGGGAGATTCGTCAACGTTGGGATGCATGCCGACGGATGTGCAGTTAACCAGAATTTCGCAGGTATCTGAAGCGCGGTTTTCCCAGGAGATGAACTGGCAGCCGAGTTCTGACGCGAGTTCACGGCCGCGATCCCGGGAACGATTGGTGATGGTGACCGCAGCCCCCGCTGCCATCAGGGCGTGGGCAACTCCGCGGGCCGCACCGCCGGCCCCGAGAATCAGGACACGTCGCCCCACAAGGTCAGGAATGCCGCCGGATTTTTTGAGTCCGTCCTGAATCGCAGCAAGTGCAGCCGGGGCATCCGTATTGGCGACACACCACTGCCCATCGCGGCGATAAAGCGTATTTGCGGCCCCCATCCTGTTGCAGGCTTCATCCGCAAGCGTGGCAAACTGGAGCACGGCTTCCTTGTGCGGAATGGTGACGCTGTAGCCGCGGACATTGATTCGGGCAAGTTCGCGAAGGGTTTCCTCCAGCTGGTCCTCGGGAACACGAATGGGGATGTAAACGGCATTCAGTCCCAGTTTGCGGAAGGCGGCGTTGTGAATGAGCGGGCTTTTGCTTTGAGCGATGGGGTCACCAATCACGGCAAAAACAGCGGTGTCTTTGTTGATGCGGTTGAAGTTGTAGAGGTTGCGAACTTCGGCCCATGAGAGTTGTCCGGGGGCCATTTCACGTTCGCGCGAAAAGCTGGCATAGGTAAACGGCGAACCAGCCCTGCCGCAGAGGATGCGGCTGAGGGTCCCCAGTTCCCCCATGCAGAAGCCGACAGTCGGAACCTTCGCTGATTCGACGAGTTCCAGCATTCGCACGTTATCAGCAGGCGTATTGGCCATGGTGACGATCTTGACGACGTCAGCATCCCTCTGGCACAGCCGTCGATGAATATCGAAGAGTTCGATGGGAGTTTCATCGAAATTGTGATAGCTGATGATGCGTTTGGTTTTTCCGTATCGGCGGATGGACGTGGCGGTGTCTTCTTCGAGATCGACAAATTCAGCACCAGCGATGATGGCTTCGCGGAGGATGGCAAGACGCTGTTCTTCGGTGCCGTTCCAGCGTCCACGATCAGTTTTGCGGCGGCAGGTGACGACAACAGGGGTCGGGCGGTCCTTGAGCAGTCTGCCGATATCAGGACGATTCCGCATGTAGTCCAGCCGAAACTCGACGAGCTCAGCACCTTTGGCTGCCAGCGCGCGGTGTTCTTCGATTACGGAAGAGTGACGGGTGCGTCCGAGGCTCACACAGATCATGACAGCGGCGGTCCGGGAGTAGCGACAGGGGAGAGGGGTCTGACTGGAGCGGGGATGTTAGAGAATTGGCCGTCGCTGCGGCAGTCTGGCGGAGGCTGGTCGGGAAAATTTCCTTTCACCTGCGTGATGGAGTGTCCGATCCGAGGTGCTTCCATTAATTTCGGTCCCGATTTTTATTGACCGGGCCTGCAGCCCGAAAAAATTTCCCGTTCGTGCTTGCCAACGGACCACCGTATGTGGTCAAATTCCCCCATGAATTATCTCGCCCACGGCTACCGTTTTCTGGAATCACCGCTGAGACTGGCTGGCACGGCCCTCCCGGATTGCCTGAGTGTTGTGGACCGTCGAGTGCGTCTGCGGAGCCGGCGGATTCGCGGTCTGCTCAACGAGTTGTCAGCGGAGGAGCGGGAGGTGGCGGAGGGGGTTCTGCAGCATCTGCGGGACGACGACATGTTCCATACCTGCCCAACGTTCCTGATGCTGGAGTCTGAGCTGACCGGACGCTTTCGTCGAGTGCTCACTGACCGCTTTGACCATCGTCCGCCGTTTCTGGGGCACATCGTCACGGAATTGCTGCTCGATGCAGCGATCGCTGAAGAACAGCCGGGCGTGCTGGAGGGCTGGTACAGATCCATGGAAACAATTTCGGGGGAATGGATTCAGGCCGTTGTCAATCGCCTCGCAACTCACACCACCTTCGAGCTGCCTGCGTTTCTGGGAAAGTTCCTTGGCGCACGGGTGCTGTTTGACTACCTCGACGACCAGCGACTGCTGGTACGCTTGAATCAGGTGCTGCGGCGAGTCACACTCCCGGAAATCGATTCAGAGTGTCTGCCCGTGCTCAGCACAGGCCGGCTGCTGCTGCGAAAGCATGCCCGCGAACTGCTTCAGGCTGTGGAACCGGCATGATCACAGACACACGGTTCCCTCTCCCGGTACGGCCCGCTCTGCTCCGTGCCGGGCCGGGCCGGGCCATTTCAGCTAAGCCTGAAATTGATGAAGTCGCACCGGCAGAGCTGATGGCAGCATCGAGATCACCAACTTGTTGCGTTTTCGTTTCTTCTTTTTTCGACTGACAGCAGGGTGTGTCATGAACAGAGGATTGGTACTGGCGTGTGTCTTATTCTCCACCGGCCTCGTCTGCGCGGACGAAAAAGCTCCGGGATTCACTGCTCTGACCGCAGGGCAGGCGGGTGCAGATTTCAGTTTTCAGGGCGAATACTCAGGGGTTGTGAAGTCAGCCGATGGCGAACTGAAAGTGGGCGTCCAGGTCATTGCAGAAGGTAGCGGGCGCTTCGTCTGGGCCGCTCTGATGGGCGGTCTTCCGGGTGACGGCTGGGACGGAAATACCCCCCTGCGAGGGCTCGGCGAACGTCAGGGAGAACTGGCTGTGATGAAGGGCGAAACAGGCCGCGGTGAGATTCGTGATGGCAGGCTTGTGATTTTCAACAGCGACAATCAGCAACTCGGAGAACTCGCTAAAGTCTCCCGTCAGTCACCAACGCTCGGTCGCAAACCACCCGAAACCGCAGTGGTGCTGTTCGACGGCACCTCGGCAGAGAATTTTGAGGGCGGTCGGCTGTCTGAAGAAAAACTGCTGATGCAGGGCTGCACCAGTCGCCAGAAGTTCGGCAGCGGCGAACTCCATCTGGAATTCATGCTGCCTTTCATGCCCAACGCACGGGGCCAGGGACGCGGCAACAGCGGTGTTTACCTGCAGGGCCGTTACGAAGTGCAGGTACTGGATTCCTTCGGACTCAGCGGCGAACAGAACGAATGCGGCGGCATTTACTCGATCGCAAAACCAAAGCTGAACATGTGCCTCCCGCCACTGACATGGCAGACCTATGACATCGAATTTCAGGCCTCCACATTCGACGACGCAGGCAAAAAGACGGCCGACGGCCTGATGACCGTTCGACACAACGGCGTGGTGATTCACGACAAAGTGAAGCTCACACATGCCACCACCGCGGCTCCGGTTCCCGAAGGGGCCGCTCCCGGGCCGCTCTATCTCCAGGACCACGGTAACCAGGTCCGCTATCGCAATATCTGGTTTCTCGCCCGATAGAGTTTCCGCAAGTCCGAAAACTCTGGCAGAAAATTCATCACAGCTTCATGGCAGCCAGTCATGAACGCACTCGCGTCCCCACGCCGGAATTCAGTCGCTTCACTGAAGTTATCTCGGAGTCGTCCATGTCGCGTTTCCTGACGTGCGTTTGCTTTGCTGCCACCCTGTTGTGGTACCCATTCTCCCCCGCTCGCCTCGCTGCACAGGAGCCGGCAACCATCGGAGAGCTGACTCCGGAGTCCTGGAATCAGCTGGTTCCCTCCGGTAAGGAAGTGGACGCCATTTACGGCGATATGGTGCTGCAGAATTCCCGGCTTCGGGCTGTGATTGCAAAACCTGTCGCCAGCCGAAACGCCAATATGACCGTCCGCAGTGTCGGTGGCTGTCTGATCGACCTCGTGGCTCGTTCGCACGAAAGCGACGCCCTGAGCGCCTTCTATCCCGGCAGAAAAAAAACTCCGTTCTCAGCATGGAAGACCGTCAACTCTGATGCCGGCGGGCCCGCAGCCGTAACGGTCACAGGCCCCGACACGGACTCCTCGCTGCAGCACTCCGTCCAGTGGATACTGCAGGCTGATGCCAGACATCTGACCGCCATTTCAACATGGAAGAACAACTCAGCTGCCGACCTGACTCTGATACCCGAAGATGAACTGCGGCAGGACGGCGGCAAGGAAAGGATGCAGAAGTCGGCTGAAGGCCTGCAGGATCAGTTCTGGTTCCATGATGTGCACTGGCAGCAGGCTTATGCCATCGCGGCAGAAGGTTTTCGCGTGCGAGTGAAGACCAATGCACGCGAATCAGTGCTCACCTGGGAGCGGCAGGATGGACAACCTGTTGTGCTCCATCCGGGAGAAGAGTTTTCGCTGACGCGAAACATTTTTGTCAATCGGGACTACGCCGGAGTACTGGCAGACTACGAAGCAGCCAGTGGCCGTGGTGACAGTCTGCAGCCCCGTGTGCTCGCCGTGACCGCTCACGGGAAGCCTGTGGCGGACGCCCGCTTGCAGCTGAAGGTGGCAGGCAGCAGTCGCGGGACCGTGGTTACAGGCACCGACGGCCAGGTATCCGTGCGATTACCTTCGGGCGACCTTGACGTTCAGGTCACCATCGCCGGTCAGGCGTATCCATCGACGCCAGCTTCAGGAATGCTCAACGGTCAGCCCGCAACGCTCATTGCCGTCAACGAATATCGTCCGGGGCTTGTCGACCTGAGAATTGTCGATGGGGAGCAGCAACCGATTCCAGCCAAGGTGGAATTCATCGGCCGCTCCGGAACGCCGACTCCAGACTGGGGTCCGGAGACGGCAGACTTTTTTGTGCGGAACCTGGCCTACACGGCAAACGGACGGGTGCAGCTGCCGATTCAGTCTGGAGAGTATGAACTGATCGTCAGCCACGGTGCAGAGTTTCATGCGGAGTTCACCACGTTGAAGGTGGAGTCGGGAAAGACGACGGAACGGACAATTGCTCTGCCACGTCTCGTCTCAACACCGGGCTGGATCAGTGCGGACTTTCACAGTCACAGTTCACCGTCCGGCGATAACACCAGCAGCCAGCTCGGACGAGTACTCAACCTGGCCGCGGAGCATATCGAATTCGCGCCCTGTACTGAGCACAACCGCGTGAGCAGCTATGACATGCATATCGAGCGACTCCAACTGCAGAATTTCCTCGCCACCGTCTCCGGAATGGAACTCACCGGAAGCCCACTCCCGCTGAATCATCAGAATGTGTTTCCAATGATCCATCGTGACCGCACCCAGGACGGCGGTGGACCTCAGACAGATCTGAGTCCGGAGACACAGATGGAGCGTCTGGCGGCCTGGGACAACAACAGCATCAAGCTCATTCAACAGAATCACCCGGACCTTGGCTGGCTGTTCTATGACCGCGACGGCAATCAAACACCTGACGGTGGTTTCGAGCGTTCCTTTGGAATCATGAATGTCATGGAAATCCATCCCATTCACAAACTCATGAAGTTTGAGCGGTGGGACATTCGTGGCGGCAAGCCAGCCGACAATCACACAGCCTTCAACTGGCTGCAACTGCTCAATCAGGGCTTTCGTATCTACGGAGTTGTCAACACCGATTCGCACTACAACTTTCATGGGTCAGGCGGCCTGAGAATCTGGGTGAAGTCTTCAACGGATGAACCGGGAAAAATCAATCCCGATGAAATCCGGGACGCCTCCCGTGAAGGCCGGATCGTGATGTCCAACGGGCCATGGCTGGAGGCCGCATTCACGGCAGCCGACGGGACCGGGGAAGAAGTCACAGCAGGCGGAGACCTGCCGGCAAGTTCCGGAAAAATCAAGGGAAAAATCCGCGTGCAGTGTCCGAATTTTCTGGACATCGACACCGCTATGGTGCTCGTCAATGGCCGCCCCAGCCCCGAGCTGACCTTTACCCGAACATCTCATCCGCATCTGTTCCACTCGGACACAGTGCGGTTTGAGCACACTGTTGAGATCAAACTTGATCAGGACGCCCACATCGTGGTGCTCGCCGGCCACAGCGTTCAGACACTGGGCCCAGTCTTTGGTCCCGACTGGGGCACACAACACCCGACGGCGTTAACCAATCCGGTTTTCGTGGACGTTGATGGTGGCGGTTTCAAAGCAAACCGAGACACTCTCGGGCACCCGCTGCCGGTGAAATTCGCCGCTCAGAAATAGTCATCATTCCGGCCTGCTCTCTCTTCGAGGCAGCATGAACCTGCTGGCTCTGTCGGAGTCGCGGCATATGGTCAGACACTCGACCGAACTCCTGACTGGACAGCGCCGTGTTGGGCCAGGTGCATGGCACCTTCAGACGCATGTTAGCGTGCAACAGCACGGCTGTGTTTACGGCCTGTAAGGCCAGTTCCATCAGCCTGGCATGAAATGCCAGGTCACGCGTCCCCCGGGTGCTTCGCCCTGTAAGGGCGGTTCTCAGCCAAATGCCGCGTGTTCGGTGTGAGCCAGGTGCGCAGCAGTGGGCTTTGCGGGGCGCGTTCATTTGTGGGAGTGCCCGCCTTTTTCCGGGGTTAAACCCGAGGGCTTTGGATGCACCCTGGCACGATTCCTGACCACAGAGAGCGAGGATCACACGTCTGAATCGCAGACGTGACAAAAAGGTCGTTCAATACCAGAAGGAATCCATGTTTTTGCGGTGCTGCGCCTGCGGGGCGGACTCACGGAACTTCGAACCTGGCGCTGTCCAGCTAACTGCGGACCTGACCATCTCCGCGAACGATGTACTTGTATGTAGTGATTTCACGGAGTCCGCAGGGACCACGAGCGTGAAAGCGATCGGTGCTGATCCCGATTTCGGCCCCCAGGCCCAGTTCGCCGCCGTCATTAAAGCGAGTGCTGGCATTGACGACGACAGCCGATGAATCCACCAGCAGTTCAAATTTTCGCGCCGACTCAAGGCAGCGTGTGACGATCGCATCCGTGTGCGCAGACCCGTAGTGGCGGATGTGGGCAATGGCATCGTCCAGAGAATCCACGATGCGAACGTTGAGGATCAGGTCGAGATGTTCAGTGTGATAGTCCTGTTCGGTGGCGGGAACGCCGACGGGCGTCAGAGCCAGGCTGTCGGGGCAGCAGCGGAGCTGGACGTTATGCTGCCGCAGTGCAGTGGCGAGCACCGGCCAGAGTGTGTCGGCGATGCTGCGGTGAATGAGCAGCGTTTCAGCAGCATTGCAGACTCCAGGACGCTGGCATTTGCTGTTGATGACAACGTTCACCGCAGTTGACTGGTCTGCTGACTGGTCGATGAACACGTGACAGATGCCGTCGAAGTGTTTAATGACGGGCATGGTGGCTTCGCGGGTGACGCGTTCGATGAGTGATCGGCCGCCACGAGGGATGGTGACATCGATGAGCCGTCCCAGCTGCAGCAGTTCACCGACCAACTCGCGTTCGGGAGACTGCACAAGCTGCACGGAGGATTCCGGGAGTCCGCAGCGAGTGAGGGGTTCGCTGAGAATGGCAGCGAGTGCCTGATTGGTGTGCAGAGCTTCGCGGCCGCCGCGGAGGATCACGGCATTGCCGCTTTTCAGGCACAGTGCGGCCGCATCGATGGTGACGTTCGGCCGGGATTCATAGATGAAGAAAACGACCCCCAGAGGCACTCGGACACGGCTGACAGACAAACCGTTGGGCCGGCGATGACCATCGATGACCTCACCAACGGGATCCGGGAGCGAGATCACATGTTCGACGGCATTGGCGAGGGATTCGATGCGGTCGGGGGTGAGTGTGAGTCGGTCAAGCATGGCGCGGCTGAGGCCGGCTGCAGCAGCGGCCTGCAGATCCAGTTGATTGGCAGCCAGCAGGGCGGCGGTATTTTGTCGGAGACCGCCGGCAACGGCCGCCAGCCAGCGATTTTTGGAATCACCGGAAAGAGTGGCGAGCACCGTGGCAGCCGCACGGGCGTTTTGAGCGAGGGTGAGTGCGAGTGCAGCGAAAGGTGTGGTCATGCGTATGTGGACAAGAGGTACGGGCAGAAGCGAAAGACGGATGAGCTGAAATGATAGGCGTTTGGAAGACAATTGGAAACATGGTGAATCAGCCCACGGAGACGCGGTGCCGCAGACGCAGAGCCGGCAGACAAACTGAACTGGCGGGCGACGCAGTGGCGCAGTCTGGCGAAGGGGGGATTCAACGTTTACCCGCTGAACTTCTTTGTGCGAGAGGCAGCGGGAGCCCGTCCGGCGGGCTGTGACCCGGCGTGTGATCGTGGCGGATCAGCGGGGCTGGTCTGCCGGACATGCTGAAACTGTCTCAACAGCCCTGCTCCGCCGACAGGGAAATCATTCGCCCAAAGATTGTCCTGAGCCTCTCTGTCGATGAGGCTTGAATCGGAGCGAGGTTTTCCCGGGTTTTGAAAGAGGCCTGCGAGTTCGACGCCGATGTGATAGCCCAGCTGTCTGTAGGATTCGACCTGGTCCGGACTGAAGACAAGATCTGTCGTGGGTTCCTGGGGGAATTCGGGAGAAGATCGCTGGTATTCAAGAACATCGACAGGTTCGTCACCGGTGATTGATGGTTTCACCAGAATGAGCAGCCCCGGTGGAGTTTCCGGTTCAGGGTACAGGATGGTGGCGAATTTGAAGTGTTGTGCGGTTCGGAGCGGCGTGTTGGTCTGGCCTTTGGAAGATTTCAGAGCGAGGTCTTCCAGCGACCATTCAGCAGCATCTGCGGGCTGCCCCGCACCGCCTGCGTCCGGCACGAATTCAACCAGTCGTATACCTTCCTGATTGCGGGCGAGTCGGACCGCGTTGGCAATATCCGCGAAGCTGTGGCGGGGGTCATGTCCGGCGTCACAGGCGATGATCAGGCGGCAGCGTCGTTTGAGGAGTTCGACGATGCCCGTATTTTCAGCATGTCCGCCGTCGCTGAGGAAGACATAAGGTCGTTTTTCTCTTGATTTGAGCAGCATGGAGAGCATGTAAAGGAAGCGTGGCTGAAAGCGGGGTATGCCGAGTGCCGGGTTGGGGAGCCATTGCCCGAGTCGCAGGTTGAGGATGAACATGAGGAAAGCGACGAGCGGGTTTTCGTTTCTGGCGGGGCTGACGGCAGCACCTGAAATCGCAACGACTTCGTCCACGTTCAGCGGAATCCCCGCTGCGGCCGCGGCTTTGACGTAGTCGCTGGTTGGCAGAAAGCCGGTCGTAGACGATCCGACGAAGTCCTGGGAGAACACAAACGTGTCCTGGCGACGGGGATCATCAGATTCGCGATCACCGAGGGCACCGAATGACAGTGGTTCCGCCTGAGTGCGTTCCTGCCGGCCAAATCGGGAGACGCAGGCGTTGATCAGATGGTAAGGAGCACCAGCGGCAGTCGAGTTGAGTTCAGTCAGGAGTGGCGAAGAGCCACATGATTTCCGAACGACAAAGGTTGCTCCGAGGCGGTCACGATAGTAGCGATGCATGGAGGTGAGATTGATATTCAGCAGCCAGCCGGAGACAAGACCAGGGATCAGGAATCCGAGGAAGATCCAGAGACGGGTAGCCTGGTCGGCTTCAATGACAATTCGTCGCTGCACTCGGTCAGAGGGAATGACGGCATCAGGAAAGCAGGCGCGGAGCAGCTGCCAGTTGGCAAGGCCGGAGCTGCGCCCGGTTGCCGCGGTTCGCTGGTGCTGTTGCGCTGCGTTGCGAGCCCTGACGAGGCCATCTGCCCATGCTGCATCCCGGCGATCTTCGTTCTTCTCGGCTGCAAGCTGAGCGTCAGCCTGGCTGATCAGCCATGCGGTCAGATCGGATTCGCTGAGGATGTGCTGGGTGAAGTGCGAAGCAAACTCAATTCGGGCAGCTTTGAAAACCTGATCTGTCACATAGAAGCGCCGCGCATCATTGTCGTTTCCAAAGGCGAGGTAAGCGAGCGCGGATGTCACCTGATCAAGGTAGTCGTCAAGCCTGATTGTGAGCCCCCTCCAGTGTTCTGCGGAGAAGATCGGCTTTTTCTGGATGTCCGCTGTGAACTGCGTACGCTGCAGATTGAGCCAATTGTTGCTGTGATGTTCGTGCAGCCTTAGCAGGATGCAGCTGAGCACCTGCAGTTGATGGACGGACTTGGGGTAGGCAGATGGCTTCCCGGGATTCGATCGCGTTCCCTGGTCTTCGCCGGAATTGAAGAGCTGAAAACCAGGCTCAAAAAACTCAGCGAACAATTCACTGGAAACGAGGATCTGCGGGGGTGACGTCCGGGACGAGCCCTGCTGCAGCCTGGTAAGCAGGAACTGGTCGACTGCCGCATTGATTTTTTGTCTCGCCCCCATCGACAGGTATCCGCGGGGGGGAGCGGTCTTTGCCATCTGTGTGGCAGTGAGCGTCCCGTTCGATTGCGCCGCATTTGCAGCCGGCGTTGAGGCGGCTCCGAAGTCAGACCGTCCCGAGATATACAGGAACTCGGGAAACTTGAAATCCGCCTCGTGCATCCCCCGATCCGGAAAGTCGAAGTAGTGCGAAATGTTTTCGCGGCCGAGGAATCCAATCAGGATCAGCGGGATGACCACCAGCACGACGGAGGTGACGATCCGGAAAACCCACTGCTCTGCGGGGCTTTGAGGAGCAATCGCACTTTGAATGAGTCGGCCGGGACGAATGAACGGGATCAATAACAGCACCGCAGCTGCAAACAGCACGAAGGGCAGCCAGACGGAGGACGGAATTGTCTCGGCAGTGCTGGTTTCGCCACGCCAGGGCAACAACAGATCTCCGTTGCCGAACAACATTGCGATGGCAATGAGAATGGAGCCGACCGTGAGTCTGAGCAGCGGTCGGGCGAATGCGCCAGGCGCCTGGCTTTGACGACGATAGTAGGAAAGCAGCCAGGCGATCACCCAGAGGCTGCCGAAGATCGTGCCGGGAATGAAGGGAACGAAAAAGTCGGTGGAAAGATCGAACAGTTTAAGGTGTTCGCGGATCACCGGAAGATCAAAACACCGCCACAGCCACGCGACGAGAGCCGCGAGGGCAATCATCAGTGAAAAGACCGCCATGTTGTTGAACAGCAGCCCGATCATGTATTTATTGAATGCTGTGAGTCCGTCGACGATGTAGTCACCGCCGTAAATCAGCTGTCGGACCGATCGTCCCGAACGCCCGTTTGCTTCGCGGGGCGGAAAGGGGAAGGTGGCTTCAGCCGGCTTTTGACACATTTGTGCAGGCGATTCGTCGTGTATCCGGGCGTACCAGCTGGAAACATGCGCCCCAAGGTAGCCGCCGCCGGAGACCGTGGACAGATAATCAATGCTGCGAAACAGTCCGGTGTGCTGCAGCGCAGACACCACACCCATGCCGAAACAGGCCGACCGAATTCCACCTCCGGACAATGCCAGTCCCGTCAGGTCGTGTCGGATTGCATCCGTCGGACACGGTTTGCTTTCATCGGTCTGAACCATGCCCCTGCAGATAGCGTGCCTGCGGCGGTTCCCCACTCGCTGCAGCTCTTTCCGGAAAACAGCCTCCTGAGTGCCCTCGACAGGCACAGGCGCTGTGGTGGCACGGTGACCGGGGGAATCAGACGTTCGCCGAGCCGGCTTGTTTGGACTGGGCATGTTGAGAAATCCGGAGGGTCGTCAGTGTGGCCCGTGTACAGGGTTTACCCGCCCAGTATTCCGGTGTTTTTCCCGCACAACAACGACAAAACGGATTTTTATCCACGGAATTTTCGAAAACTGCGTCCCCGGTGAACGCGTCACTCTGCACTCCCGCGCGGCCCATTTGAATGAAACTACGGATCAGGAACCGGAATTCTTCGAATGGCGATGCGGATCTCACAGTCACCAACGGAGACGGATCGGCCGTCTGAGAGGGATGAGGTATCGAGGGTGTCGGCAAGGGTTTCGGTGCGGATATAGTCGCCCCATTCGCTGATCATTTCGCCGACGGCGGGCTGATCACTGGAGCAGCTGATGGCGATGCGGTCCTGGATATTCAGACCGGCATCCTTCCTGAGCTGCTGGATCTGGCGGACGAAGTCGCGGGACATGCCTTCGCGGATCAGTCGGGGCGTGAGCACAGTGCTGATGGCCACCTGGATGCCGGCATCATCGGCAGACATCCATTCAGCGGCCTGCTGCGTGGAGACGAGAACATCTTCCGGGGTGAGCTGGACGGGAGTGCCGTCGAGTTCAATTTCTACGCTCCCGCCACGGCGGAGTGGCGCGAGGACGGCATCGCCGAGTTCCGGGATCCGGGTACGGAGCGCATTCAGCAGTTTGCCGTAGCGGGGACCAAGTGTTTTGAGGTTGGGTTTGTAGGAATAGGAGACGAGGTCATCCAGATTTTGCTGGCGAATGACGGCGTGAATATTGAGTTCTTCGCGAATGACGTCGGCGAGTGATTCGACGGCCGTGGCAGTTTCCGGGGTGCTGCAGGCGAAGCGGAGTTCAGCGAGTGGCTGGCGAACGCGCAGTGCGGCATCTTCGCGGAGTTTGTGTCCGAGTCGGACGACGGCCTGGGCAGCGGCCATACGGCGGTTGAGCAGATCATCGAGGAGTTCGGGGGTGGGGGCGGGCCAGTCGCAGAGGTGGACGGAGTCGGGCAGAGTGTCTGATGCGGGACTTTCGACGACGGCATCCGGGCTGGCGAGATCGCGTCCGAGGACGAGGTTCTGGTACATGCGTTCGGTGAGGAACGGAATGCAGGGGGCAAGGAGTCGGCAGAGTGTTACGAGGACTTCGTAGAGCGTTTCGTAGGCAGCATTCTTGTCGCTGTCGGAGGCATCACGGGAACGCCAGAAGCGTCGGCGATTGCGGCGGATGTACCAGTTGCTGAGGTCATCAATGAAGCTGGCAGCAGCTGTGCAGAAGGCTGCGGAGTTGAAATCGAGCATTTCGCGGGTGGCGATGTCGATGAGCGACTGGAGTGAGGAGAGGATCCAGCGGTCGATTTCCGGGCGACTGGCTGCGGGGTGCGGGTGGGTGCCGGTCGTGTGCCCGTTACCGGCGACGCGGTGACGCAGATCGTCTGACGGCGAAAACTGGTCTGCGGCCGCATAATCAACGAAGAATTTATAGCAGTTCCAGAGCGGAATAAGGATTCGTCGGCGGGTCTCGTCGGCGGGAGTGCTGGTGACAAGGCAGGTCGGGACGCCTTCCTGTGTCTGCGTTGCGGGACCGTCGGGAGTCTGGAGTGTGACAGGCTGGTCGGGGTGTCGGGTGCCGAATCGAAGATCGACAGCGGGATTCTGAGAGAGGTACATCCAGCGCATGGTATCGACGCCCAGCTGTTCGGCAGCTTCCTCGAACCAGATGGCGGTGCCGTCAGATTTGTGCATGGGGCGGCCCTGTTCGTTCTGAACGAGGCGATGTCCGAGGAGAGTGCGGAAGGGGGCCCGTTCGGCAGCGGAGGGCGTCTCGTCGTGCCGCATCATGGTGGAGAGGGAGAGCATTGAATAGAACCAGTTGCGAAACTGGCCGGGGAAGCATTCAGTAACCAGATCAGCGGGGTACCATTTGCGCCATTCGTCGCGGTTGTGGTTGTAACCCATGGTGCTGAAGGGGACGATGCCGGCGTCGAGCCATGGGTTGCCGACATCGGGGATGCGGCGCATGAGGTTACCGGTACGGGGATTGCGAATTTTTACGTGATCGATCCAGGGCCGGTGAGGTGTATTACCGGCGAATTGATCCCAGCCTTCGACGGCGCGGGATTTGAGTTCGGCGAGCGAGCCGATGACATCAAAGTCACCGGTTTGTTCATCCACCCAGATTGGCAGAGCGAGACCCCAGAAGCGTTTTTTGCTGATCATCCAGTCGCCCATTCCGGCGAGCCATTCGAGTTCGCGTTCCTGGCCGTTGATGCTCTCGGGGAGCCAGCGGATCTGGCGGGTGACATCGCGAATTTCTTCGCGCCAGTCCATGTTGATGAACCATTCGTCAACAAGTCTGAAGACGAGTTCGTCGCCGGTGCGCCAGCAGTGGGGATAGATGTGGGGATAGACTTCCACGGCCACGAGAAGTCCGCGCTCGCGAAGTTTTTCGAAGACGAGCTCGGCGGTTTCGGGGGCGATCGCCGAGCGACCGGTGAATTCGCCGAATTCACCGGAATAGGTGCCATCGTCATTGAGCGGGGCGATCACCGGGAGTCCCAGAGCGGTACCGATTTTGTGGTCGATGTCACCGCAGCCCGGAGCGATGTGGACGATGCCTGTGCCTTCGCCGGCGACGACGTTGGGGTTGCCTCGGGAATCCCGGCCGCCATCAATCACACGGTGGCTGGTGGCACCGCAGCGATCCAGCAGTCGATCATCGACCGGCACACCGCCAGGCTGCTGCTGGGCCGGCAGATCATCGAAGGGCCCGGAGTAGGTCCAGCCGATCATCTGATCGCCGGTGAGCGTGCCCAGCTCGGTAAAACCACCCTGCTCTTTGAGGATCTGGGCGATGGTTTTGAGTTTGGGGACGGATTCGGGCCATTTCCATTCCGGGCGCCCAAAGCCTTCGCGGAATTCGCTGGCAAGTCGCTGGAAGTTGAGATTTTCCTTTGCAAAGTAGTAGATGGCATTGTCGCGGGTCGCCTGAACGCGGATGTATTCCAGCTCCGGATTAACGGCGCAGGCGACGTTGCTGGTGAGCGTCCACGGGGTGGTGGTCCAGACGAGCAGATATTCACGAGTCTGTGAATCAGCCCCGGGGCGCTGAATCGGGAGCCGAATAAAGACGCTTTTGTGGGTGGTGAGCTTCCGTCCTTCGGCAATTTCCATCTGGGAATAGGCACTGCCGCCGCGTCCGGACCAGGGCATGACGTCGTGGCCCTGATAGATCTTGCCGCGGTTGAAGCATTTCTTGAGAAACGTCCAGATGGTTTCGTTGTTTTCGGTGCTGAACGTGAAGTAGCTGCCGCCCCATTCGGGTCGGCCCAGTTGTTCGACCAGCTGGTGGGCGGGTGCGGTCACGGTGGAACCGGAGGGAGTGTGGAGGTCGACCTGTGCGGGGGAACCGAGGTGTTCGGCGAGCTTTCGCAGCTGAGCGGGGTCGTCCCAGTCCATCCAGTATCCGAGACGAATGGACTGTTCGGTCTGGCGGGCAGCGAAGCGGAGCACTCGGCGTTTGCATTCGTTGACGAAGCGGTCGATCCCGAATTCGGTAACAGCGTTCTTGGTCCCCAGTCCCAGCTGCTTTTCGACTTCAACCTCGACCCAGAGCCCCTGGCAGTCGAAGCCGTTCTGGTAGCGCTGATCACGACCGTTCATGGCAAAGAAACGCTGCCATGTGTCCTTGTAAGTGCGTCCCCATGCATGATGCACTCCCATGGGGTTGTTAGCGGTGATGGGCCCGTCAAGAAAGCTCCAGCGTTGCCGCCCGGCATTTTTCTGCCGAAGTTTGTGAAAGGTTTGCTGCGTTTTCCAGAAGTGGAGGACCTGGTGTTCGCCGGAGATGAAATTGCTGTCGGTGACGGGTTGGAACATGATTGGGCCTGGTGTCGGCAGAGACGTTGATTCAGGGAAGGGAGGATTGGGCGGGCGGTATTCTAGCGGGAGCGGGGGGGGAATGGGAAAAGGAGACCGCGGAAATTTTTTCGGGGAGCGGGAATGAGCAGCTGACAGGCAGATGCACCCAACTCGGATTGGCACCGCAGGTGCGCGAAAACAGCGAAAAAACGGCCCAGGACCAGCATTCGAGGCAAGGGTCGCGGGAATTGACAGGGGCGGATCGGGGGCGATCTCCGGCAGGTGTTCGATCTGCCGCATTCTGCGGCGCGGCGCAAATGCATCCAGCCCCTGGATGGCCAGGTTCAGGCGCAGCGGCTGCAGTGGCAGGTCGTGGGGAGTTCTGCGAGTCGTTCGGGGTCGATGGGCTTTCCACAGCTGACGCAGGTGCCCCAGGTGCCGTTTTCGATGCGGTTCAGCGTCAGGCGGATATCCTGAATCTGCTGCTTAGTGAGTGTGCCGACAGCGGCAAGGGTCTCATCATCTTCCATGGCAAGTGCATTTTCCTGCCAGTCGGGGTCACCGGGATCGCTGAGTGTATCTTCGATTTCGCTGGCGCGTTGCAGGAGTCGGCTGAGTCGGGCGTGGAGTGTCTGGCGGAGATCGTGCAGGTCGGGCATGTGCGGATCCTTGCGACGGGCGTGCGGATGTGGACCAGTTTCAGGAATCTGGCGGAGACTGACAGGAGGATCAGCAAGAGTTGTGCCGGTGACTGGGCCGGGAGCGACGCGCAACGTGGGTACACATTGCAACGAGGAACTGCCGCCCGACTGCTCAGTGTGTCATCACGGTTTGTGGTTCCGGGGCGAAAGCGGTCATGCGGGCCACTTCGACGGTTTCGACGCACATTGTGACATGGTGTTTGGGAATGACGCTGGTGCGGAAGTATTCGACGATTTGTTCGCAGAGTTCCGGGACGGCGATGACCTCGATACGTGAGAGTGTTTCCGGGGGGAGTTCGGGATTTTTGAGTCCGGCGCGGCCGGACCCGCGGCAGGGGATTTCGGTGTAGCCGGAGACGCCCATCTGGACCATCCGGGAAATGATTTCGCGGGCGAGTGTTTCATGGACGACGACTGTGAGTCTGCGGACGGGTGTGAGTCCGCGGTGGCGTGCGGCATGAGCACTGGTGGATGCGGGTCGCAGGTCATCGAGGCCGCGGAGTTCCAGTTTCAGCCCTTCCTCCTCAAATTCCGACTGCAGTTCTTCCAGTTTTTCCATCACGCTGGCATCCACCATGGTGGTACCGGAGAGGTCGAGGATGAGATTGCGTTTCTGTACGAGTCCGACGTCTTCGATTTGTCGGCGGAAGGGGATCCAGTTACTGAACACGGCGGATTCGCGGGCGATAATCAGGCTGGTCTGAGCATCGACGTCCTCGACTTCCAGATACGCCTTGAAGAATGACCTCAGGGGCACACCGTTGGCCAGGTGAATGATGGTTTTGAGTGCCACACCGGCAGCGACGCCGATGAGCAGATCGGTGGCGAGGACGACGACGAGAGTAACAACGAAGATGGCCAGCTGTTCACGGCCGATGCGGTAGACATTGAAGAATTCGCTGGGATGGGCGAGTCGGGTGCCGGTGTAAACAAGCATAGCGGCGAGAGCTGCGAGGGGAATGCGATGCAGGATTGTTGGAATCAGGCCTACGCAGAGCAGCAGAAAGATGCCGTGCCACATATTGGCGAAGCGTGTGCGGGCGCCATTGTCAATATTGGCGCGGCTGCGGACAATTTCAGAGATCATCGGGAGACCACCGATCATGGCCGCAACAAGGTTCGCAGCGCCGACGCCAAGCAGGTCGCGATTCATGTTGGTGCGGCGTCTGAAGGGGTCCAGAAGGTCAACAGCCTTGGCGCTCAGGAGTGATTCAAGGCTGCCGATGATGAAGAACATAAAGATCCACTTCCAGGCTTTGAACTGGCTGAGCACAGTGAAGTCGGGCCCGGTGATCTCATCGAACATGCCGAAGATGCGACCGGGCATTTTGACAAGGTACTGTTCCCCAAGACGATACGTTTCGTGGAAAATACGGTATTCACTGGCCTGCGTCAGATTGAATGCCATACCGAGCGGAACAGCGACAAGCAGCACCACAAGATGTGCGGGGATGAAGCTCAGAACCTTGACGCGATTGCGTGCGAGGGGCCACACGAACATGATGGCAAGGCTCAGCAGACCAATGAAGGCGATGGCTGGATTTGCATGCCGCAGAAAGTCCGGAATCTGCTGCAGCAGTGAAATCGGTCCACCTTTGGCATCCATGATTCCAAGCGCAACGGGAACCTGTTTGGAAATGATGATCACACCGATGGCTGCGAGCATTCCGTGGACGACGGTACCGGGAAAGAATTCGCCAAGAATACCCGCACGGAGGAATCCGGACAGAATCTGCAGAGCTGCAGCCACGGCACCGATGGCAAGAGCAGCCTGGTAGGCCTTCTGGTCAGTGGGCAGCCAGCCGCCGGAGCTGCCGTTCCCCCCGAAATCCTCAATGCAGCCGATCACAATCACAATCAGCCCGGCAGCCGGGCCCTTGATGGTCATTTCGGAGTTGCTGAAGAGCATTGTGATCAGAGCGCCGCAGATGGCAGTGAAGATTCCTGCGAGTGGCGGAAATCCGGATGCCAGCGCAATGCCCACGCAGAGCGGGAGTGCGATCAGGAAGACAAGAAAGCCGGATGTGATGTCCTGGCGCAGAAAAGTGAACAGGCCGGCGAAGTTGCCACGGGGGACCTGGGAGTTTTGATTCATGACGGCGATCCGACGGGAGGATGAACTGTTGGGCTGAAGTTTGACGAGACCGCTCGCCCTGGTGCACCGTCAGGGGGTGGCAGAATGTTCTGTTTTCGGGATCGGGACTGCAGCGTTTGTCGAGTCTTCAGCATCGATCTCGAAAAGTCCCCTGCCCTTCAGTCGCAGCAGTTCCATGGCTGCGTGATGCCGTGAGGCCACTCCAGGCTGGGGCCAGAGTCCGCCGCCGATGATCAGGATGGTGAGCACTACAACTGAGAAGCGTTCGGCGGGCTGTGATCGCAGTGAGACGGCTGTCTCGAAGCGGCATCCGGTGAAAATGCGGAACCAGGCTCTGAGAATCGAGATACCATTGAGGGTCGAGGAGAGCACGAGGATCAATCCGATGAGGGGGTAGAATTCGACGCAGCCCTCGACCAGCAGTTCCATACCGACAAAGCCAAGAGTGCCTGGAAAGCCGATGGAGGAGAGCCCGGTGATGAGCGACAGTCCGGCGAGTGTGGGCGTGTGTTCGGCCAGTCCGTAGAAGCGATTGAGCCGGACACGACCAACGCGGGCTTCGACGGCGCGGATGGTGAGTCCGTAGCCGGTGAGCGAGAGTCCGACGGAGAGCCAGACGCAGAGGGCACCGGTGAGTCCGATCACGTTCACAAGTTCCAGCCCGGAAAGAACGAGTGAGGAATGGCTGAGAAACAGAAAGCAGAAAAAGCGTCGTGCATCGGTCTGGACTGCTGCCATGCCGGCCGCATAGAGCGAGGTGATCAGCGAGAGTACGGCGATGCTCTGCATGGCCCAGCCGGGCACAACCGGAAAGACGAGGTGCATCACGGCGTAAGCGCCGGTCATGGGAGTCAGGAACAGAAGAGCCGTGCCAAAGGACGCTTTCTCGAAGAGGTCCGTCATCCAGCAGTGCACAGGAACGACACCGGCCCGGAGTACCGCGGCAGCAGTCAGAAGTGCAGCAGAGATTCCTGAGGCGGAGGCGGTTCCATCGGAGCGGTCAACGAGTGCCCAGCCGGCCAGCAGCAGTCCGATAAACAGCCCCATATGAATCAGAAAGACGCGCGGGGATTGTCCGCGCTGGCGAAGTTCGATCAGCGGCGGGAGAACGGAAAGTGAGAGCAGAACGATGAGCAGCCAGGGGTCATGGCAGCTGAGGGTGGCGTTGGTGAGTGAGAGTGAGAGCAGTGTGAGGCTGAGCGGGAAGCGTTCGAGCTTCGTGCGGAGCGTCGCGAGGAGCACCAGCAGGAAAAGGAGCGAAGCGAGGGCGGGCAGCGGTGCGCTGAGTTCGTCGATCACAAGGATATCACTGCGACCGGTGAGTCGCTGCAGCAGGTCCCAGTGATCGTGAGCCTCGAAGGCGTGCACGGTGCTGAAGTCGATCCATTCGCCGAGAGTACAGAGCGAGGTGAGTCCGGCAAAGACGAGAGCCGTCATACGGGCGCGGGTGACCTGCCGTGTACAGGCACAGACTGTCGCGCCTGCCAGCGGCAGCAGAATGGCAATTTCAAGCCATGGAAGATGGAGTTCACCGATCATGATTGGACTTTCGCAGGCGAGCCGGGCTGTACTGACGGTTAAACCGAACGGAGAGTGGAATCTGCTTCGGGAACAGGCTTCTGACCGGACATCGCACTGTCCTCACACGAGGGCTGCCCTGCCCTGAATTGCCCGGTGCTGCCGGTACCGGAAAGCCATGCGGTCCAGCGTCGCTCCATTCGATCCGACCAGAGGAATGCGGCGGTGACGGGGCGGACGATGCATTCATCGAGGATGGAATCGAGGTTGCCACGGTCGAAAGCAAAGCGGTAGAGACGTACTTCACGGGCGGGCGCGGCAACTCCGATCTCTGCACTGATGCTGTGATGATCTCCGAGTGCATTGATCATGGAGTTGTAGTCCTTGAGCAGTGAGGGAGCGCGAACAAGCTGCAGGGTGCGGAAACTGGCGTGACCGATGATGTGAATCAGCGGGATATAGCGCAGTCCGAAGCCGATTTCGGTGACGATCAGACTGACCTGGATGAGTGAAGCAAATGCGAGGCTGCTCTTGACATCGGCCTGAACCCGGGCAGCCATCGCAGCGAAAACGCAGGTGGACAAACCGAGGAGGATCACGAGCGTCTGCAGGAGCAGAGATTCTTCGAGGAGCGGCCCCATGCGGAGCAGCAGGAAAGCTCCGAGGTGCACCGAGAGCGCTCCGTAGAAGATCGCACTGGACGGCGTAGGCCCCTCCATAGCCCGGGGAAGCCAGCCCGAGAAGGGGATCAGTGCCGACTTACCAGCGGCTGCGAGGAGCAGCAGCATGCCCACAAGCAGTGCCGAATCCGGCGAAATCACCGCATCGCCCGCGGGCCAGGCCCCCTGCCCTGCCAGCCCGGCGAAGTCACCGGAGCCGGAGAGGTGATGCAGAGTCAGGGCAGCGAGCAGGAATGCCGCATCGGCAACACGATAGATTGACCAGACGCGCAGGCCATTCTGCACCGGACCGCGACGATCCTGAAAGAAGGCCACCAGCAGCGCAGAGGAAAGACCGACAAGTTCCCAGCCAAAAAACAGAGTTTCGATGGTGCCGGCAGCGGAAGACAGAATCATCCCGGTGAGAAAAAAGGAGAACAGCAGAAAGAACCTCGGAAAGCCCTGTTCGCGATGCAGATAGCGACTGGCAAACGCGCTGATCACTCCGCAGAGTACAAATGTCATCACCACAAACGGAACGCTCAGCCGATCGAAGACAAATTTGAGTGTGAAGTGGAAGTGAGCTTCAGCAGGCAGACCAGGCGTGGAATGATGTTCAGGGGAGGTGCCTGTTTCACCGGCATGCGAAGCTTCCCCGTCCGGCAGGCGGACCCAGTCACCGGCCGAGACGGGGACATAGCGACTGTCGGTGACGAGCATGGTGACGAGGATTGCCAGGGAAGCCGCAAGTCCGGTGGCGACAGCGATGGCAGTCAGCCGGGAGATCACGCGTTCACTGAGCTGAATACGAAACAGCATGCACAGGCCGAGGACGGCTGTGAGCAGGAAAGGTGCGGCGATAACGATCAGTCCGAGAAGTCTGAGCATGGCTGGCTGGAGCCTTCTGAGTATGAATCACGTTGCCGGATGAATGGTTGCAAAGGGAAGGTGGTCGCGACGCCCCTGATACCAGGTGAGTGAGTCGACAGCTTCGGGGAGCGAATCGGTTTCGGGGTGGTAAGGCTGGAAGCTGCCGTTGACAAATCTTCGGATGGCGCTGGTGTGCGGATCCAGTACGGCCAGCTGCGCCCATCCGTTTCGGCAGATGGAGGCGATACTGGAATTGCGATCCATGATCTGCAGCAGGGCTTCGGGGGTGGATTCAATCACAAACAGCAGTCGCACGGGTTCATGGATGTCAACGCCCTGCCACGGGAGCCCAGGCCTGAGATCACTGGCGGCACCGTCCATGACGCCAAGCAGCGAGGTAATATTGTGCGGCAGCTTGGTACCGCTGCCCCAGCCGTGGTTATCGATGGCGGAGAGTGTGTAGAGCAGATTGATGCCTTCGCAGACGGGGATGACGGCTGCAAGGATGCGGGCGAGGACAGCGGAGTCGGGTGAATCGAGTGCTGCGTCGTAGGACATAAGGAAGGAGCGACGGTCAAGAAACAGTCCGCGGACGCGGCTGCGTCTGCCGACGAAGCACATGGCATTGGCGCAGTTGCCGTATTCGGGGCGAGTCTGAGCGAGGTCTTCAGCGCGTTCCCGGACGTGTCGCAGGGCCTCTGCTGCAGGCAGATCGAGGCTGGCAGATTCGAAGCGGCGGCAGCGTTCGTGAGCGTTGCGTTCAAGTACGGTACTGAGCAGGGAGCGGAGAGAGCGGAGGCGGGCGACATGTGAGGACGGCAACAGCTCAAGGTCGAAGAAGGTAACTTCTTCCGTAGCAGTGTTGTGCAGCCCACCGATAAACCAGGTTTCTTCCGGAATCAGGATTCCCCGGGACTCCAGCTGTCTGCGGACGCGGCGGTCGTTGAGCATGGCGGCCAGCGCCCGCGCGTTCGCACCACCCGGATTGCCGGAACACGCGCCGCAGTGATAGGCGGATTCGTGCGGGTTATTCAGGCAGACGGAACCATGTCCGAGGATCAGCACGATGCTGGCGAAGTCGGTCACGAGACCGATATCGCGGAGAGAGCGTTCAGAGACGCTGACCATTTCGGACAGGGTGAAGCCGATGCCTTCGTCATGGGGACCGGCAGGGGTGCCTTCGGGGCGTTCGAGCCGGAGTCGGGTGACTGCCGGCGGAGCCACGATGCGACGGGCGGTGCGATTGATCCGGGCTGTAAAGCGGGGGAAGAGGATTCGTCCAAGCAGTGGTATCGTTGCCAGCGGTCCGAGGAAGGTGGTGAGCAGGGCGCCGGTGAGCGAGGAGCGGCTGCCGGAATCAATCCCCTGGGAAGCCCGACCGAGAATCCGGCGGGCGGCAGCCCGGTGACGATGGGAGTCTTCGAGCGCGTAGACGACGTCTTCGACAATCCAGTTTTTCGGGGTGACAACAACCGGGCAGAGCGCGGTCCAGGTCGCTTCAGCAGCACCGCGGTAGTATATGGGCACACAAAAAAAACCGGCATTGCCGAAAGTCTCAACGTCAGGGCAGACTTCTTCAAGATGTCGTCGCAGGGATTCTTCGCGAGCGTCGATGCAGGTGATCACCTGGAATTTCGGCCTCGGTGGTTTGATGTGAGGTCGAGCTGCGCGGATGTGGACAGCATCCAATGCCTGGTGGAGCAGTCGACGTTCAAAGGCCAGGTGGAAGATTCGACGTCGTTCAAAGCTGTCAAACCCGCGAACTTCCTGCTGCAGAGCCAGCCACTGCTCCGATGTCAGGCTGGCGAGCTCGGTTGGCCCCCAGCCATGGATCTGGGCCAGCTGGAGAAGCACGAAGGCTTCCTGCCGGACTGTGGAATGCCCCCGGGAGCGTCTGAATTCCGGCAGCAACCTTGCCGTCGCCCCGGAAATGCTCAGTTCCTTTCCGAACTGCCTTCGAATCACCTCTGCCGTGGCCAGCTGATCAAGAATCAGCCGGATCGCCAGAAACTGGACCAGTGTGCCAGCAGGAGAAGCGCGGAAAACGCGGTCGGGGCGTGTTTCGGTTTGCCAGAGCATGCCCGCCCAGCCACGCAGGGCAAGGAGCGACTGACGCAGCCACGTGCGACGGTCATCGGGGGCGATGCCGAATGCTTTAAGCGAAGCAAGAATGCTGGCTGCAGGCGTTACCTCGCCACTGCGAAGGGGTTCGAGTGCCGCGGGGAGGTCGCGCAGCCAGCGACGAGCGCCAGTGACCGGTGTTCGAAAGAGACCGCAGAACGCAGCCAGAAACCCATCCTCCTGATCCGGCAGCGACCACTGCGCGTAGCCCTGATCCAGCCATGCTGCACAGAATCCAACGAGGACTTCATTGACAAGTTCATCAGGATCCTCGCCGGTTACGGAAAGCAGCAGATCCCGAATCCGCGAAACGCCGGCCGTCAGCTGATGATCCGCCGCTGCGTCAAGCCCCGCCAGCCCATGCTCAACCAGACCCCACATCCATTTCAGCGCCGCCTCTTCCCAGTTGCCTTCCTTCCAGTGGTCAGGAAAGCCTGATGTCATCTGCATGCCGGTTGTCGCAAGAATGCTTCGATACGCAGACGTCTCCCGCTGGACCTGCGTCATACCGGACCAGTGCAGCAGCCAGGCTCGTGAGGATTCAAGGAGTGCAGTGCGGGCAGGAATCGACACCGCAGCATGAAATCGTCGCAGTCCATCAAGTTCAGCGATCATCCAGTGCAGTTCATGGTCGGTCTCCGGGGTGAGCAGATCACGGAGCCGCGTGAGTCGCAGTTCGAGACGAGACGCGAGACCAGCGACGGTTTCCTGAGCACTCGCCCCGCAGTCCTCTTCCAGGATTTCACGCAGGTCGCATTCACGGATACGACCACGCTGCAGTTTGCTGCGATAGCGAGTTTCACTGAGCCATGGCTGGCATCCGTAGATCTCCGGAACCTGACGGAGGACGTCAAAGAACGAGTTCTGTTCCAGGCCCTGCAGCGGGTTGAGAAAGGCGAAGGAGGTGATCGGTCCCTGCAAAGGCAGAAGTGCTGCCAGCTGACAGATTTCCTGTTCAACTTCCTGGTCAGGGGCGGCGGCGGGGGCAGGGTCGGCGGCGGACATATCGTGTCTCTGTGGCGAGAGGAATCTGTGGCGGGAGGAAGTGGAATGCAATGCCTGCAGTCACCGCGGAATCGCAGCGGCAGCATCTGACATGGACCATAGCCGATATGCTCAATTCAGGATTACCGCCAGCCGGGCAATCACCGGAAAGGCGAGGCCCCTGTCGGACCACGAGATGCTTGTTCGCGAAGGGATACATCGCCTTCGGCAGCACAGCAACCTGCCTGCCTCTGACGTGCAACCTCGACAAGGCTGGATAACATCACGGTTGCCACGTAGCGAACTTCAGCAAACCAGTCCTGCCGGGCAGGCGTCTGCGACCAACCGCGTGCCTGATGCGCACATCGGCTTTACCGCGATTCCGGAGGGGGGCGACAACCACGGACATCGACAGGGCGGGACGGAACTGGCGGTGCCCCCCCAGTTGCCTGCAACCGTTCATCGCGATTCAGAACGACAACGAAATGCGGCGTGTGCCCGATGCATTCGGACTCTTCAAGTTCGGCTTCAATTACCGAACCCGCGGGCACTTCGCTGACAGCGTTGACAGCATCGCAGGGGCAAGGCTTCCTGCCTGAAAACGGCATCCCAACGGACGACAGCCAGAGAGCCTGCGTCAGGCAAAGCGTGAGGATGCAGAGAGAGTGGGCCATGTAAGAGTTTTTACCGCGCCATGCTGGCGTGTCAAGTTGAACACTGCGGAATCCTGAGAAAACCGGGGGGATGACGGCGTGCAGAGTGACATTTGACTGACGTCGATTGCCGGTTCTGTCATGGCCTTGTGATCGCTTCGTCGGTATTCATCAGCGCACTGATGGCTGTGGACCACGCGGCGACTTCGAGCGGGTCATGTGCGAGGTCGGGGAGAGTTTCAGGAGTTGCTTCTGCGGGGGCGGGTGGTATGGCGACGAGCGCTGCGTTCAGCAGCTGCGATGCGGCTTCCGGGTCGTTTCGAAAGTGTTCTCGGGCGGACTGCAGCACGGCATCGAGCGCATTGATCTCGGCGGGGACGGGGGGACGGCAGAGGATTCGCTGGAACGCGAAGCTCCAGCGCTCGGTGTCTGACGGCAGCGGCAGCAGTTGTTTTGCCAGGTGCTGCGAGGCAGCAAGGTAGATGGGGTCATTGAGGAGTACGAGTGCCTGGAGCGGGGTGTTGGTGCGGGAGCGGCGAATGACGCAGGTTTCGCGGTCGGGTGCGTCAAAAGTGGTCATCCCGGGTGGCGGGCAGGTGCGTTTCCAGAAGGAATACAGACTGCGTCGACGGGAATTTTCGCCGACATCGGTGACATATTTGTCGCGGCGTTCCACAGATACATCTTCCCAGAGTCCTTCCGGCTGCCATGGACGCACACTGGGTCCCCCGACAACGGTGCTCAGCAGACCGCTGGCTGCGAGTGCATTGTCGCGAATGAGTTCTGCGGGCAACCTGAGCCGGGGAGCACGGCCAAGCAGAGTGTTGCGGGGGTCGGCTTCGCGGAGCTGAGCAGTGACTGTGGAGCTCTGCCCGTAGGTATCTGACAGCAGCATGGCCTTCAACAGGGCGCGCTGGTTCCAGCCGGATTCCACGAGTTCGACGGCAAGCCAGTCAAGGAGTTCGGGGTGCGAGGGGGGCGAGCCCTGGATGCCGAAGTCAGCCGAAGTCTCCACGAGACCGGTGCCGAAAAGCATTTCCCAGAGCCGGTTGACGGCGACGCGGCTGGTGAGCGGGTGTCGGGGGTCGGTGAGCCACTGCGCCAGTTCCAGCCGTGTGGGTTCAGACGCGTCAGCTGGTGCCGGTGGAAGACTGCGGGCGAAGACAGCAGGAATGGCCGCGCGAACCTGCGGCCCCCGCTGATCATACTGGCCACGCTTCAGAATAAATGACGGCCGCCGCTGAGGCTGTTCCTGCATGACCATCGTCACGGGGATCTGTTTTTCAATTTCGCTGCGTTTCCCGGGGATTTCAGAGAGCTGTGTGCGGAGGCTTTCTGAGAACGGATCGGCGAAGTCGAGGAAGTAACTGCGGACGAGTTGCTGCTGTTCGGGTGTGCGCTGGCCGGCGGGTGTGGCGAGCAGTTCGCGGAGGCCGGCGGGGGGTGCCCCGGCTGCCAGCCGTCGGGCTTCGGTTTCCTGAAGTGCCACCCTGAAGACACGAAGATCATCAATCGCACCGCGAAACGGCGCGGAGCTCTGACGACGACCGATGTGAAACGGCTTTTCGGTACGGAGTGTACCAGTCAGCGGGTGATCAGTGGTGGCAGTGAGCTTCTGCGGGACGCCGTCCACGTAAAGCGCGACGCCGGTGGAACGACGGGAACCATCCCAGGTCAGCAGCAGATGCTGCCACTGATTCAGCTGCAGCGGCTTCTCGGCGACGACTTTGAAGGCGTTATCGGGCCAGTGGTGCACAAAGTGAACCGCCGGGCGTGTGCCCTCCAGAATCAGGTCGTAGCCTCGCCAGGCAGCGGCATCATCCATGCGGCTGAGCACCGTGGCGGCATCCCCGGACTCGGGCTTCACCCAGACGGACAGAGAGAACGGCTGATCGGAGTCAAAGTCCCCGACGTCGGCTGCTGCGATCCACGCGGTGCCATCGAAGCGGGCAGCCTGACCGAAGCGTCCCGGCAGCGACTCGCGCGGACCATGATGAATGCCGACGGGAGCAGCGGTCAGCTGTTCGATGTAGTTTCCGCTGGCTTCATCGAGTGTGAAGGCGGCTGTCAAACCCGGCTGAGCCGGCTGACTGAGATCGGCAGGCGTGAGCGCTGCTTCCCAGGCAGCCACAGCTTCGTCGGCCGAATCACGGCGCTGCAGGAGTCGGGCTTTGAGGTCGGCTTCGAGTGCCGTCAGGCGGTCCAGTTCCGCCTGCTGTCCGGCTGTTGGCACCTTCAGCAGTGGTTCAGCCATCCGCCCGGCGCTGTAGGAAACAATACGGTCGGGCACATTGTTGAAGAAGGCTGCCAGCTGATAGAAGTCCTGCTGAGAGATGGGATCGTACTTGTGATCGTGGCAGCGCGCACACTGGATGGACAGTCCCAGAAACACAGTCGAAGTGGTGTGAATGCGATCAGCTACGTACTCAGCGTGATACTCTTCCTCGATGATGCCGCCTTCCGTGGTGAGCACATGGTTGCGGTTGAAGCCGGTGGCGACTTTCTGGCTGAGCGATGCGTCGGGAAGCAGATCGCCCGCCAGCTGCTCTGTGAGAAACTGATCGTACGGCATGTTGGATTGAAACGCCTGAATCACCCAGTCCCGCCATGGCCAGAGCGTGCGGGTTTCATCGTTGTTGTAGCCATTGGTGTCGGCATACCGGGCCAGATCCAGCCAGAGCATGGCCAGGCGTTCTGCGGAGGCAGGGGAGGCGAGCAGGCGGTCGACGACGCGTTCACGAGCCGCAGGCAAAGTGACGGCAGCGATGTTGTCGAGGAATTCCTGTTGTTCAGCCGGAGACGGCGGAAGTCCGGTCACATCGAGGGAAACTCGACGCAGCCACGTGAGAGGCGGAGCAGCCGGGGACAGATCGAGCCCCTGCTGACGAAGACGCTGGAGAATGAAAGCGTCAATCGGCCGGACAGAGTCACCTCGGGACAGCTGAGAATTCCCCTGCGGAACCGGCGGACGGACCGGCGGAATGAACGCCCAGTGTTCCGCTCGGGGAGCACCCTCAGCGATCCAGCGTTCCAGAAGTTCCTGTTGACGCGGAGTGAGCGGTTTCTGCGTTTCCGGAGGTGGCATCACCAGACCAGGATCGGGATGGTGGATGCGGCGCACCAGTTCGCTGGCGTCAGGCTGTCCCGGAACGATAGCCGACAGACCGCTCGCCCCCCCTTTGATGCCGGCGTCGTGTTCGTCCAGCCGGAGTTCTGCCTGGCGACTGCCTTCATCCCGTCCGTGGCAGTTCCAGCAGTGATTGGAGAGAATGGGGCGAATATCGCGATTGTAGTCGATTGCAGCGTCGCTGTTTTCCTGTGGCCGAGCGCCCTGCTCCTGCCCTGCGACAGGTTCGGTGAGCAGCGGGAGGAGCAGCAGGGCTGTGAGCAGAGGACTGAAGTGCAGCATGGAAGCACCTGCGGGTTGGGATTCAGAAGTCCGTTTCGCTCCGCGAAACGAAATGCGGGGTCGCCGCTTCGCAAAGCAAACAGCCGCGTTCTGTCTGCAGAATAACCGGTTCTGTCTGCGTGATCACCTGATGCAGAATAACGTCCCGGACACCAAAACGGAATCTGTCTGGTCGGCATCAGCGTCAGACTGAGTTTTCCCTGTCCGCTTTTTTCGTTATTCTGGTGGTTCAGTTCCGATAAGTGGCGAGGATTTCCGAAACTCGGTAATTGGAGTGCTGAAGCAGCATTTTCGCAGGTGCTTTGTGCGGCGAAGGACTGCATAATGCACCGTTGTCTGCCTGCACTCGCGCTTCTGTTCCATCCTCCCGCATCTACCTCCCACCCCGCTCCAGACTCTGGAAATCCCACCATGGTCCGTCTCAGGGACGTTCTGTTGTGCGCGTCTGCCCTGTGGCTGTGTGCATCCGCACCGGCAACAGCTCAACAGCCCGCGGTCAATTTCTCCCAGCAGATCAAACCACTGCTGGCCAGACGCTGTTTTGCCTGTCACGGTCCGGACAAGGCCGAGGCGGGTCTGCGTCTGAATTCGCTGGAAGCGGCTACGAAGACGCTGGAATCCGGCCACGCTGCCATCGTGCCCGGAAGCACTGACACAAGCGAACTGCTGCGTCGGATCGCCTCATCAGAAGAAGGCGAACGCATGCCTCCCGAGGGCACGGCGCTCACCGAAGCCGAACAGGCCCTGCTCCGCTCCTGGATCGCCCAGGGAGCCGCCTGGAACGAACACTGGGCCTTCGAACCCATCCAGCGTCCTCAGGTTCCCGCCGCCGTCTCGGACAGCACCAACCCCATCGACGCCTTCATCGACTCGTCGCTTTCCGCCAAAGGTCTTGCCCGAAGCCCTCGTGCCGAGCCTCTGGTGCTCCTCCGAAGACTGTATTTCGATCTCATCGGTCTGCCTCCAACCCCACAGCAAACCAGCGATTTTCTTGCCCGCGGCAGCACCGACTTTGACACTGCCTGGCAGCAGGAAGTCAACTCCCTGCTGGACTCACCTCACTACGGCGAACGCTGGGCAAGACACTGGCTGGATGTTGTCCGCTATGCAGAAACCAACAGCTTTGAACGTGATGGCGCAAAGCCGAATGCGTGGCGGTATCGGGACTATGTGATACGGGCCTTCAACGAAGATAAACCCTACGATCAGTTTCTGCTCGAACAGCTCGCAGGCGACGAACTGCCCGAAGTTACCCGCGATTCGCTGGTGGCCACAGGCTTCTACCGCCTCGGAATCTGGGACGACGAACCAGCCGACCGCAGGCTGGCTCTCTACGATGGCTTCGACGATATCCTCACCACAGTCGGCCAGGGAGTGCTCGGACTCACACTCAACTGTGCTCGCTGTCATGATCACAAAATCGACCCGATTCCGGCTGCCGATTACTACGGAACTCTGGCGTTCTTCCGTAACCTGACTCCCAACGGTTATGGTCCCCAGGTCGAGCGTCCGCTGATTGCCAGCGAAGCCGACCGTGCCGCACTGGCTACCGCAGAGAAAGAAATTCGCGAACGCAGTGATGCGCTGCAGATGCGACTGACCGGCATCGAGAATGACCTGAGACGTCAGTTTGCCGAAGCGGCATCTGCTCAGGCTTCCTCACGCGACCTCGATGATCTCGAATACCGCTTCTACCGCGATACCTTCCGATCACTCCCCGACTTTGATTCACTCAAAGCCGAAACCATCGCGAAGCTCGACCCGCCGGTAATCAGCATCGCTCCGGCAACTCGGCCGGATGACTTCGGCTTCGTCTTCACCGGGACGCTCATTGTGCCCGCCGACGGAGAATACGAATTCACGCTGGACTCCGATGACGGTTCCCGCCTGATCCTCGACGGAAATAAGCTGCTCGAATACGACGGAATCCACGGACTTGGAGATGCCAGGCAGGCAAAGGTGACGCTGAAGCAGGGCCGGATTCCGCTGCGACTGGAGTATTTCCAGGGTCAGTTCGGCAAGGGTTTACAGCTCTTCTGGAGCGGCCCCGGGTTCAAACGTCGCAGCCTGACCGCAGAAGGCGCCGCGGCCGGTGCAGACCTCAACGAACTCCTGCGTTCGCCTGCAGCTGCATCCGTCAGTCAGGAAACCATCAAAAAGTACCGCGACATCCGCCGGCAACTGGAAGATGTCAAACGCCGCAGACCATGGGAAGACTATGGCCTCTGCGTCAGCGAACATGGTGTTCAGGCCCCGGACACGTTTGTGCTGCTGCGGGGCAGTCCGGAAGCCGAAGGCAACAAGGTCGAACCACAGTTCCTCTCAGTGCTCGGTGGTGGCAAGGCAGAAGTGTTGCCGAATCCTGCTGCAAACACCACTGGCCGTCGGCTGGCATTTGCACGCTGGGTGGTTCACAGCGACAACCGACTCACCAGCCGCGTCTTCGTCAATCGACTCTGGCAGCACCACTTCGGACGCGGCATTGTGCGTTCGCCCAACAACTTCGGCCAGCTCGGCGAAGTTCCCACCCACCCGGAACTGCTCGATTGGCTCGCCAGCGAATTCATAGAGCGGGGCTGGAGCATGAAAGCCATGCACCGGCTGATGCTCACGTCCGCTGCCTGGCAACAGTCTTCGCTGGCGTCTGCGGCGGCGCTGCAGAAGGATCCCGTGAACGACCTGTTCAGCCGTTTCGATCTGCGGCGGTTAAGTGCCGAAGAGGTTCGGGATTCAGTCCTCGCGGTCAACGGACAGCTTAATCGGCAGCTCTACGGACCCAGCATCTACACAAAGATCTCCCAGGAAGTTCTGGCAGGCCAGTCGGTGCCCGGCAAAGGCTGGGGAAACAGCAGCCCCGAAGAACAGGCTCGCCGAAGCATTTACATTCACGTGAAGCGGTCCCTGCTCGTCCCGATGCTCTCCAGTTTCGACTTCCCGGAACCCGACACCAGCTGTGAAGCACGCTTCGTGACAACGCAGCCCGGTCAGGCCCTCGCTATGCTCAACGGAGACTTCCTCAACGAACAGTCGGTGCTCTTTGCAGACCGCCTGCGAAAGGAAGCACCGGAAAGTATCGAGGCACAGCTGCGGCTGGGACTGCGACTGGCGTTTTCCCGCGAAGCTGACAACCAGGAACTTCGCCGCGGGCTGGCTCTGTATGAACGCCTGCAACAAAAGCACGGTCTCACGCCCGAGCAGGCCCTGAACAGCTGGTGTCTGTTCGTATTCAATCTCAATGAATTCATCTACGTTGACTGAAGTCCAGTCTGATTTCTCTCAGGGAGTGCAGCGATGCGAAACAGTTTCTGTGGCCGAACCCGCCGCGAAATGCTCTGGCAAACCGGTGCTGGCTTCGGCAGCGTGGCACTGGCCGGCTTATTGTCGGACGATGGCTTCTTCAACAGTGCTGCTCAGGCCGATGACGGCCCGGCGCTGAAGACACTGCATCATCCGGCAAAAGCCAAAAACGTGATTTTCCTGTTTATGTACGGTGGCCCCAGCCACATCGATACGTTCGATTACAAACCGGAAATGAAGGGGCGGGACAACCAGACAGTCACCGTGAAGACCTTCGGACGCGGCGGACACCGCAATTCCGGCCGCATCGTCGAACCTCGCTGGGCATTCAAACAGTACGGGCAGTGCGGCAAATGGGTCAGCGACCTGTTTCCGCATCTGGCTGGCTGTGTCGACGATATGGCATTCCTGCACTCCATGACCGCAGACTCGCCGATTCACGGCTCTGCCATGCTGATGATGAATTCCGGTCGCGTCCAGAGCGGGCACCCCTGCCTTGGTTCGTGGGTGAACTACGGACTGGGTTCCGAAAATCACAACCTCCCGGGGTTCGTGGTGATGCTCGATCCCAAAGGCGGTCCGATTTCCGGAGCACGCAACTGGACAAGTGGCTACATGCCTGCCAGCTTTCAGGGCACCATCTTCCGCACCACCGGTGCTCCAATCCTCGACCTGAAGTCGCGCGACGGGGTCTCGCGGGAACTCCAGCGAGAGCTTCTGGATGCACTGCAGGAACAGAACACCATCCATGCTGCAGCTCGCGGCGGTCGCTCAGAACTCACCAGCCGCATCGCCAGCTATGAACTGGCCTATCGCATGCAGGAACACGCTCCGGAAGCCGTGGACTTTTCTCAGGAAACTGCCGAAACGCAAAAGCTCTACGGCCTTGATCAGGACCGCACCAGAGACTTCGGCAGCAAGTGTCTGCTGGCCCGGCGACTTGTGGAACGCGGTGTACGGTTCATCCAGGTCTATTCCGGAGGAGCCCACAACGACGACAACTGGGATGCCCATTCCGATCTGAAAGTCAACCACGATTACCACGCCGGTAACACCGATCAGCCGATTGCCGCGCTCCTTAAAGACCTCAAACAGCGCAATCTGCTCGATGAAACTCTCGTTATCTGGGGCGGTGAATTCGGTCGCCAGCCCACAGCTGAGTATGCTCAGGGGACGGGACGCGATCATAATTCCTATGGTTTCACCATGTGGATGGCCGGAGGCGGAATCAAAGGCGGCGTCAGTGTTGGCACAACCGACGAACTGGGCGCCGCTGCCGTCGATGAACCATTCCATGTGAAGCGGCTGCATGCCACCGTCCTGCATCAGCTGGGTATCGATCCGAACCGGCTTTCGTATTTCCATTCCGGCCTCGATCAGAAGCTGGTCGGCGTGGAGCACGTTGAGCCGATTCACCAGGTGATCGGTTAGCCCGGAACTGCAGACTTAACTCACTTCCTGTGTGTCTTCCACCGGCCTTTGCACAAACACGCCCCACAACACGGCGGCCGCGATCAGCACACCGCAGTTGATCAGGAAGATGGGATCCCACTGCGCGCGGCCGGAGAGCCCCTGCCCGGCGAAATGGTCAGCCAGAGCACCGACGAGAAACTGGGACGACAACGCGCCGAAGACGCCCACGGAATTCATCAGGCCAAACAGTGCACCCACATGGCGACCACTGATTTGAATCGCGGAGGACCACCAGAGTGACTGTGTGGCCTGAGTGAAAAAACAGGAGAACCCCGTCAGCGTCACTGCGACAATCACATTGTCCTGCCGGAGGGCAAGGTACAGAAGGACCGCGGCCGCAAGGAAACAGCAACTCCCGTGCAGACGCCGACCGACCTGAAATCTGGCAGCCCCGGTGATATCGAGGCTCCAGCCACCGACCAGTGTCCCCAGAGCAGCACAGGCCAGCACCACGGACGAAAGCAGTCCGGCCTGCGACTGCCCAAGCCCCCGCGCGGCCTGCAGGTACTTCAGAAACCACGAAAAGTAGATGTAGCTGTTGAACGAGGCACAGATCATGATCAGGCTGAGCAGAATCACGCTGATGCTGCTGAAAACGGCAGCCCACGGAATGGCGGCATGTTCACTGCTGACTGCAGCAGTGCTGCGTCGAATGTGACTGAGCTCTTCAGCGCTCACGCTGCGGTGTTCCTCCGGCTCATCACGAAACCAGACAAAGAAGCCAACCGCCCAGACAAATCCCAGCACGCCGAAGAAGCCAAACGCAGACCTCCAGCCAACCTCGAGAATCAGCCACGAGGCAAGGAACGGCGAGAGTGCTCCGCCGGCCTGTGAGGCGGCCAGAAGTATCCCCTGAACACGCCCGCGTTCCTGTGTCGGGAACCAGCGGGAAACAACCCGGGCTGCATTCGGAAACGCACCGGCTTCACCCGCACCAAACAGAAAACGCACAAGTATCAGCGAGTACAGTCCGGTACACAGTCCCGTGAGCACGGTGAAGGCGGACCACCAGATCGAGATGCGTGTGAGCACTCGACGAGGACCAATCCGGTCTCCCCAGCGTCCCGTCGGAATTTCAAAAAGTCCGTAAGCCAGCGTGAATGCCATCAGCACGTAACTGATCTGGGTATTGTTGAGTCCCAGTTCGGCCTGCATGGGTGTGATGGCTGCGGAGATGCAGATGCGGTCAATGTAGAGGATACCGGAAAGAGCGCAGAGCCACGTAAGGACGATCCAGCGAACACGGCTGGTGGCTGGCGATGTTGATTCCGGTCCCTCGAGCGTTGCAAAGGGATTGGACATGGCAGAAATCCTGTTGAAGGCAGGTGTTCGGAATCAAAACAGAGATCGCTGGCGGGCGGCGTTCGCTGCTTCCTGTTCGCCGGGAAAGCGAGGAAGCGGTTCGAGATCAGTCAGGTGGGCAGCGACGCATTGATGCAGGCGACGCGCAAATTCAGGGGCGAAACGGTCGTCAGGAGCATGGGTGAAGACAAAAGGATGGAGTCCCTGACGCATCCAGCCGGCAATGATTGGCGCCCATTCGTCCATCCATGGCTGCACGTCATCCAGCTGATTGCGACCGATGAAACGCAGAAAAGGACGCTGCGCTGTGACGGTGTGCCGGAGTGGAGTGCGGGGTTTGCGGGTCTGCGAGATCGCTTCGACATCATCGGCGGGCGGGCGGGAATAGAGCGGTCGGCTGTCGAAAATCACCCAGTCGATGGAAAGTTCGGTGAGCAGTTGTGTGAGCCAGCGTTCGTGAGGACCGGAGTCGAACCAGTCGGAGTGGCGAACTTCGAGTGCCCAGGGAAGGTGCCCGGGCAGCGACCGGAGGAGCGGTTCGAGGGAGCTGGATTCGGCTGCTGTGAAGTTCGGCGGCAGCTGGAGGAAGGAGGGGCCGAGAGTGTTTTTTTCGAGCAGTGCTTCGGCGGCCTGAATGAACTGCCGGAGTGGTGCTGCGGCGTTGACCAGCCGCAGATCATGAGTGATCTGCCGCGGGACTTTGAGACTGAAGCGAAAGCCGGATACCACGGAACAGGCCCAGCGGCGAACCGTTTCCAGTGGTGGCAGAGCATAGAAGGTGCTGTTGCATTCAACGGTTTTGAAGACGCTGGAGTATTGCTGCAGCCAGGCATCGCGCGGTGCCTTTGCCCGGTACAGACTGCCGCGCCAGTGTTCGCAGGCCCAGACGGGACACCCGATGCGGAGTGTGGCAGACTCGTCCTGAGAAACACCTGTCACGGGAAGCTGGCTCCAGGCCGAAAAAAACGCGGGCGATGGAATCCGGTGCGAACGAAAGGACGCAGAATCCCGCATCGTCAGGCAGCTGAGGCGTCTTCGGCTTCCGCATCGGCGTCAACAGGGGTTTCAGCGATCGCGGGCAGTCTACGTTCCCGACGCAGACTTTCCCAGGCAGGCAGATCATCAAGCTGTCGCAAACCATAGGCAGCAAGAAACTGTCGCGTCGTTTCGTAGAGAAACGGGCGTCCGAGTGAATCGTCTTCGCCAGCGATGCGGATGAGCTGACGATCAAGCAGCTGGCGAATCATCTCGGCCGACTGGACCCCGCGAATCGCTTCCACATCCGCACGCGTGACCGGCTGCTGGTAGGCGATGATGGTGAGTGTTTCAAGCATTGGCGGCGAAAGACGCAGCCGGGCCTGCCGTTGATGGAGTCGATCGAGCCAGGGAGCCAGAGAGGCTCGGGTCATGAGAACAAAACCCGCCGCCGTTTCTTCGATGCGAAACGCTGACCGGCTGCGGTCGTAGTGTTCATTCAGAATGACCGTCAGCTGTCGAACTTCAGCAGGGTCAGCAAGATTGGCCGCCTGCACCAGTTTCCTGCCGGAGGCGGGACCTTCGGCAATCAGCAGTGCGGCCTCAAGCCGAGCCATGCGATCAGTTCGCAGCAGGCCACCGTCAGGGAGTGGACGTGCGGTGACCTGAGTCTGCGCGGGCGACCTGCGCTGCCGAAAGCGTTCCCACTCGGAACGCTCCTCAGAACATGACGCCACCGGGTGCAGGTGCATTGACCAGGGAGCGATCAGATTATGACGGCTGTTGAGCATCGCAGTCGGGCCGTCTGTCAGGGGGAAGTAGCCGTCTGGCGTCGCCAGGCAGTGACCTGATTCAGCACATCTCTGGCGCATTCAGCGCGTGTTTGTCCGACGGCCTCGAAGCGATAAACAGTGAGCTCCGTCTGACCACGAAAGAAGGCCGCAAAACCGACCGGCGTGCGGTCCCCCGCATCAAACCACAGCGTGCGAAGAGAGCCGAGCGCATTGAGCTGCTGGACTATCCGCTGAGCAGACGAGTTATCGGGGCCGGAGCCGGGGCTGCCGTCACGGGCGGCCGCCGGGAGGGCTGTGTCGCCCTTCTGAAAGGGGTCAGCACCCGCTTTGGGCACGGCGTTGTCGTCAAGGCCGGCCGGGACATCGTCAGGGGTTGCTTTGGGTGCAGCGGAGCGTTTTTTGGTATCGTCGCCGAAAATGACGTTGATGTCAGCGTCTTCAAAGCTTTGCGAAGACGACTCTGAGGTGGGTTTTCCTGAAAAATCGTCCGGAAAGCCGAGTTCATCAGCAGACAGGCCGGATTCGGACGCGCCCGCCGAATCGTCTGCACTGAGATTCTGTGAAGAAAGGGAAGACGCGGAATTCGGGGGACGCAACAGCGCCATCGCCGGCACAATGATGAGCGGCAGAGTCATCAGGAGCGTTGAAAACAAGCCGCTTCGAGAGGAATCCATTCCCGCGACTCCGGTAGGACAGTCTGTCTGCACATCAATTCGGCAGAACTCGCCGGAGTCTAGGAAAAGTCCCGGACTCCTACAATTGCACTTTTTGTCTTCTGCTGTCTCGCAAAGAATTGGTAAAATTCGCCGACACGGAGGCTTTTTCGGCAGAATTTTGAATTTCGGGGCAACCCCGGCCCGAATTTCTGTTCATTCCGGGCATCGTTCGGCGATGGTTGAAACAGGGCGACGGTAGCCCGGGAGGATTCACATGGACGCTTCAATATCCGCATCGCAGTTGAGACTCACCTGCCGAACGGTCAGCCGTCGTCAGGTGCTTCAGGGCCTCTCGGCCGGATTGTTCGTCGGTGGTCTGCACCGATTATCAGCCGACGAGGTCAGCGGACAGCATCCGCTCGTGCCCGCTATCCGCATCGCCCGGGAATGCGCCGGACAGGTTGCCGCCCTCGCTGGATACTCCTGCATCTTCGCCAAAAAAGAAGTGGTCGACAATCACCTCGTCGAGCAGAAAATGCGGCTCAAGATTCGGCACAAACCGTTCAGCGTTTACATGTACTTTGAAGAGCCAAAGGCAGGCCGTGAGGTCATTTTCGTCGAAGGCCGCAACGACAACAGGCTGCAGGTCCACGAAACCGGCCTCGCCTCTTTGATTGGCACGCTGTCACTGTCCCCCGAAGATCCGCGGGTCATGTCTGAAAACAGACATCCAATCACCAAAGCCGGAATCCTCCGCACCGTGGAAGCCCTGATTGCCATCTGGGAGTCAGAACTGAAGTACGGTGAAGTGAGCGTCAAATATCTACAGGATGCGAAGATTGGTGAACTCTCCTGTCGGGTCGTCGAAAGCAGTCATCCGCAACCCAGAAGGCAATTCGCATTTCAGAAAACGCGACTCTGGATTGACGTCAGAAGTGGTTACCCCGTGAGACTCCAGCAATTTGCGTTTCCCAGAAAACCAGGAACCCAGGGGCCAGTCGTCGAAGATTACACGTTCACTGAGCTGAATACAGAGCTGAAACTCACCGACCGCGACTTTGACGTAGCGAACCCCGATTACAATTTCTGACCCGCGGAAGCCAATCCACCGGTGAATGACAGCCCGGCACCACCAGCCAAACGCTGCCGACTTTCGTCTCCGAATAGAAGCGGCACGGCGCGAGCCGTCCGGTAACGACAGAAAATTTCAGCATCCATCACCAGACGGCTCGCGGCGTTCCGCAAAAAGTCGGTCGCGTGTGCCCGCACCTTTCGGCATGAACCCCGACGACATCCGCAAAGCTCTCCACAAACGCCACCCCAAAACACCTCCGCAGGCCCGCAGGGCCGTCCTCCAAAAGCCTTGGGTGAGTAGCCCCATTCGGGGCGACGAACCCCAGGTCGCAGCCCAAGAAAAATCCAGAAGGCCTGTAAGGCCGTTCTCAACCGCTTCACATCCCCACTGCCCCCCACGCCCAACTCCCCGGCCCCGCCAGCCCAACGCCGTCGACTTGCCGATCCAAATAGAAGCGGTACGGCGCGAGCCGTCCGGTAACGACAGAAAATTTCAGCACCCATCACCGGATGGCTCGCGGCGTTCCGCTAAAAGCAGGTGGCAATGGGCGTAAGCCGTGCGGTCTGGCGGGCTGGCCTCAACTGTTCGGCGTCCCGCCATGATTCGCTTCGACCTTTTGCAGCAGGGAACGAAGCTGTTCAATCGGGAGTGTTTTCATGTCTGTTTCAGGGGTCACCGGGAGTCTGAATACCCGCTGCAGAGTGCGAATCTGGCCGATCAGCACACCCTCCTCGCGGCCTTCCTCGCGGCTTCTATTGATCAATTCCCCGTAGAGTTTCTCGCAGCGCTGCTCGACAAGCATATCAAGGCATGTAGGCATGAGGTTTTCCCGTTCTGTCTGAATCCCGGCAAGAATTGCTTTCTGGAGGCTTTCGAATTCGGCAGCGTCCGCATGCGGGCAAGGAAATCCTGACTGCCCTGAAACTGGTCCGTCGGAAACTGCAGCAGATCGATGAAGACCACATTCATGTCGGGGCTCTTGTGTTCCATCAGAAAATAGATCACGACCCTTGTGCCGTCGGCGTAACGGGCAGAATACAGCAGATCGAGCATGCTTTCGGCGTCAGCGGGTGAAAGAAAGCTTTCTTTTTCACGCTGCAGCTGGTCCAGCTGGAGCCCTTCAAGGTACGGGGCCGGCAGGAATGTACGGATCAAATCGCGAGTGTGTTCGGCCGAATCAAACGTGCGGCGAAAAAAGTAGTCGTGTGGACGATTTCGGGGGTTGATGTTCATGCACCCATAGTGTTCGAACCTGTATACCCAGTCAATGGCGTTCGGCACACGGCAGGAAGAAATCGCAGATGGCGGCCGAGTGTGCGGAGACGGTGAAAAAAGGCAGCATTCCCGGGGGGATCTGCGCAGTCCACTGACGCGGGTGCCTGACGGAGGCCGTTGTCCATTCTGAGTTGTCGTTCGTGACCGCGGGCGTTTTCACTACCACCTGCTTGCCGGTTCCATTTGCAGCGGCACGGCGCGAGCCGTCCGGTAACGACAGAAAATTTCAGCATCCATCACCGGATGGCTCGCGGCGTTCCGCTAAAAGTCGGTCGCGTGTGCCCGCACCTTTCGGCATGAACCCCGACGACATCCGCAGAGCTCTCCACAAACGCCACCCCAAAACACCTCAGCAGGCCCGCAGGGCCGTCACTTGAGCGGAACTTTGGAGAGGACAGTTTCCAGTTCCTTAAGTCCCTGAGCGGCGTCGATTTCATAGAAGCCGGCATGATAATGAAGCACTCGACCGTCGGGGCTGATGACCACCCAGAGCGGGAGCTGTCCGCGCTGATCGCGAGGATCACCAAGGGCTTTCAGGAGTGATCCGTCGTCGTAGCCGATGGGGTAAGTGAGGTTCATGAATTCGGCAATTTTGCGGGCAGCACGGCGACCGCGCCCCAGATTTTCCGGGGATTGCAGATCAGCATTGGTGCTGATTCCAACCACCTGCAGGTTGTCCTGTCGACGTCGATTGAAAAGAAATTCAAGGTAGCCGGTTTGGCCGTAGGGTTCGGCAAGCGGAGCGTCGCGATAGTCCCAGAAGTGCAGCACGGTCGTGCGGCCTTTCAGAGAGGCAGCAGTGAGTGTTTGGCCGGAAACAAGTGAGAGCGAGAAGTCGGGGACCTGAGAATTCATCAGGGCCTGTGAACGACTGGCGGCACTTTCCAGCCGCTGTTGCTGCTGATCGGCATCGGCCTGAATCTGTCGAATGAGTCGTTCGAGGGGAGTACCGGCAGCGAGTTTGCCGAGCGTTGGGAGCGCATCGAGGGTGTCGCGTACCTGGCGGGCAGAGAGTTCTGCGAGTTGGGCATCCGGACGGCGTTTGAGCCGGGACTGGAGCGACAGAAGCTCGCGGACAGTCTCTGCAACACCGGCCTGCTGGGCTTCGGGAAGAGGCCGGCTGGCGGAGCGTGCGAGCGTCATCACGAACTGGTCGCCCTGCCCCATGAAGACATCCATTTCAGCGCGGAGAAGAATTCCGGAAGCGGCGTCGGCAGTGAGCGTTTGTCGGCGACCACGGGGTTCGCGGGCCTCAATTTCCCACGCAGACACTCCGCTCACGTTTTTCTTCGCCAGCACGGACATCTGCCAACCCTGCTGGGACCAGGCAGCTCCGGGTTCGGGATTCTCTGGCAGAGCGAGAACGAGCGGGGGCAGAGGCAGAAAGTAGCGGGTACCGTCGAAGGGGTAGATCAGGTGTGGCTGGACGGTATCGGAAGAAGGGTTGGCAGCGGTGATGCCAAAGCAGTCGGGCCACGGGCAACCCTGACGGATATCGTCGGAAACATGGAAGAAGAGACCGGCCGGGAGGCTGAACATCTGCACTTCGAAGCGTCGCAGGATTTCGCCTTCTCCCTGACCAGGTTGCACTAACGCCCCGGAGAATTCGGTGTGGGTGGATGGATCGGCGGGTGGGAGGGCAGGAGCGACAGTGGCGGTCAGACAGAGCAAAAACAGGAAGGCCGGTACCTGCAGAAGAGCGCGCATAGGTTTGGCTTTGGAATGGGCGGCGGGGGGAAAGCGACGGCTGACAATCGCGGCGAATGCGAACTATGTCAGATCCGGACGACCTGGACAATTCCGAAGCGAACAGAAAATGACTCGGAAACCATCCGAATTTTTCGGAACCACCCCGCATTTTTTTAATTCTCCCCCCCTCTCCGCCGGAAATGAAGTCGCCTTCCCCCCCCGGAAAACTTATGATTTCCCAAATCCGGGCTCTGAGGTCCGGTGGGTGCAGGGCGTCAATGCCCCGCACCGGAGTGATTCAATCCCTCCTGATCCGGACCAGACGCGTGGCTGAAAATACCAACCTTGTCGGCGGCTTCGAACTCAAAAACTGCATCGCCTCCGGTAGCTCCACTCAGATCTGGGAAGTGGTCGAGCAGGGGGCAACAGTGCCCTCTGCAATGAAGTTGCTGCTCCCGGATTCACTCAAAGACGCCGAAGCCAAAGCGGTTCTCAAACACGAATACAAAGTCGGTCAGGGCCTCGAACACCCCGGCTTTGTACGTTTTCACCGCATTGAACTCACACGCGACCATGGTTTCTTCATCATGGACTACTTTCGCGCTCCCAGCCTCAAAGCTCAGATCTCAGCCAACCTCCCCGAAACCCAGGCACGCATGAAGAAAATCGTGGAAGCCATCTGCCAGGCCTATGTCTACCTCCACGACAAAGGCTGGCTGCACCGCGATATCAAGCCGGATAACATCCTCGTGAACAAGACCGGTGAAGTCCGTGTCATCGACTTCAGTCTGGCCTGCCGCAACGCCACCGGCGTCATGAAACTCCTGGCCGGCAAACAGAAATCAATCACGGGCACGCGAACTTACATCGCCCCGGAAATTATCCTCCGCAATCCCCCGACCCCGCAGTCGGACATCTACAGCCTCGGAGTGACACTCTACGAAATCGCCACCGGAGCCCCGCCGTTTGCCGGTCTGAGCCCAAATGACCTGCTCAAGAAACACCTCAGCGAAAACCCGGCACCGCCGACCGCCGTTAACAGAAACATCTCCCCTGAACTCGAAATGATGCTCCTGCGAATGCTGGCGAAAAAACCCAAAGATCGCCCAAAGGAAATGCGCGAAGTAATGTCCCTCTTCCGCAACTGCAAATTCTTCATCGAAGATCCCATCGAACTCCACGAACGCAAAGTCCGCGAAGCCAAGGCCAACGAAAGCCTCAGCGTCGATAAACGCCTCGACAGCCGCGCAGATGCCGACCGCGTCTCCCGCGGAATCTCTGCCCCCGTCAAAGCCAAAAAAGCAGGCCGCACCACTGCCCCCATCGGAGAACTGGAAGCACCCAAAAAACAAGGCGCACCAACCGCACAACCCACTGCCCAGCAATTTCCTCAAATGCCCTTCGGAATGCCCGGCATGATGCCGCCCATGATGCCCGGGATGATGCCCGGAATGATGCCGCAGCCCATGATGCAGCCGCCCATGATGCCAGGAATGATGCCGCAGCCCATGATGCAGCCACCCATGATGCCCGGGATGATGCCGCCTCAGATGATGCCCGGAATGATGCCGCAGCCCATGATGCACCCCGGAATGATGCCTGCCGCACCGCAGATGACCCCAGGAACACCTGCTCAAAGCATGCCGAATCCGGTGGCCCCGCCAGCACCAACCCCCAACGCGGCAACTCCGCCCGCAACCGTCGCTCCGCAGCCTGCCGTGCCGTCAGCACAGCCCTCCCCTGCTGCTCCAGCGAGCGAGGGACAGAAAACAATCCTGCTGCCCCTGGAACGCCGAGCCGCCGCGGCAGCCACACCTGCGGAAGAACACACAGACCTTGAGTTTATGACCGAGCTGCCTGATATTGCGTGAAGGGCTCCCGTGGTCTAACAGTGCCCGTACGCCTGTGCATGGGTGAATTCAAGTGCTGCACGGACGATTCCCGCAGCATCCAGCCCCATCTCAGCCAGCAGTTCGTCGCGTTCACCATGCTCGACGAACCGATCAGGAATCGCCAGCACTCGAAAACGTTCGGTATTCAGACCGAGCCGGTTTGCCGTCTCCAGAACCGCACTGCCGAATCCTCCCAAAAGTGCGTTTTCTTCGATGGTGATTACAAATCCCGAAGCCGCAGCCTGTCTGAGCATCTGTTCATCAATGGGTTTTACAAAGCGGGCATTCACCACACCCACGCGAACGCCCTGCTCTGACAGCTGCGCTGCCGCTTCCACAGCCTGTGCCAGCATCGTCCCGCAGGCGATGATGGTGCCATCTTCACCCGTGGAGAGAATTTCGGATTGTCCGAGCACCACGGGGGTGCGGAGTCTGGGGATGTTGTCGACGCGGGTTTTGGGGTAGCGAATCGACACAGGTGACGGGCTCTGCAGGGCAAATTCAAGCATCGGCCCGATTTCCTGCTCGTCCGCCGGGGCCGTGACGATCATGTTCGGGAAGATACGCATGTAGGAATTGTCGAACACGCCGTGATGGGTGGGGCCATCAGGTCCGCAGAGTCCCGCGCGGTCCATGCAGAACACCACTGGAAGATTCTGCAAAGCAACCTCCTGAAAGATCTGGTCGAAGCTGCGCTGCAGAAATGTGCTGTAGATATCAACAATCGGTTTCATACCGGACTTGGCCATCCCGCCGGCGAAGGCCACCGCATGGCTTTCACAGATACCGGTATCGAAGAAGCGATCCGGAAAGTCTTCGCGGATGCGTTCAAGCTTATTTCCGGCGCACATGGCGGCGGTGAGCACGCAGACTTTCGGATCCGCCTGCATCGCCCGATGAATCGCCTCGGACATGACTTCGGTGTATGTGATCTCTGAGGACTTTTTGATGGGCACAATTTCATTGTCGGCATCGCGGCGAAACGGCGATGGTGTATGAAACTTAACCGGGTCCTTACAGGCGGGTTCGAAACCATGGCCCTTTTCTGTGAACACGTGCAGGAGCACCGGACCGCGGACGTCGCGAACGAGTTCGAGGTACTTGCGGAGGCTGCGGATGTCATGCCCGTCAACCGGACCGATGTACCGAAACCCCATTTCCTCGAACAGCATGCCCCCGTGCAGGAACGATTTGACGGCATCCTTGAGGCTGCTGAGCACCTTTTCGGTGGGTTCACCGACTACAGGGAGTCGATTGAGCAGCCACGAGACATCGCGTTTGAGACCATCGTAGAACGGGGCGACACGGGCTTTGTCAAGATAGCTGGCCAGTCCCCCGACACGCGGGCAGATGCCCATCTTGTTGTCGTTGAGGATCACCAGCAGGTCCTTGTTCAGTTCGACGGCGTTATTCATGGCCTCGAACACAATGCCTGACGGGAGCGCTCCATCGCCGATCACAGCGACCGCTTTGCGTCCGTCCTGGTAGAGCAGATCATCGGCGGCTTTGAGTCCCAGTACGGTGGAAACACTGCTGCCGGCATGCCCCGTAACAAACAGGTCCCAGGGACTCTCGGCCGGGTTGGGATAGCCCATCAGACCACCGCGACGACGGATGGTGGAAAACTGAGAGAATCTGCCGGTTACGAGCTTGTGCGGGTAGATCTGGTGACCCGTGTCCCAGATCAGCCGGTCTTTGGAGAAGTCGAAAGTGAGATGCAGCGCGATGCAGAGTTCCACCACGCCGAGGTTGCTGGAGAAGTGCGCGGCGCGGTCCGAAACGACAGTCAGCAGGGCTTCCCGAATTTCGTCCGCCAGCTGCTTCAGCCGGGGCTCACTCAGGCCTCGCAGGTCCTTCGGCGACTGAATACCGCTGAGTATCTCAAATGACATTAGTGGTCTCTTTCCACGATGAATTTCGCGAGCAGTTGCAGGTGGGCGCTTCGGGGACCGAGAGGAGCAATCGACTGACAGGCACGGTGTACGAGTTGTTCCGCACAGGAGCGGCTGTTTTCGAGGCCCATCAGCGCGGGATAGGTGAGTTTTCCGAGATCCGCGTCGCGCCCCGGAGTTTTTCCGAGGCGGGCCGCGTCGCCCGTGACATCCAGAACGTCATCAGCAATTTGAAAGGCCAGTCCGATACAAACCCCGTATTCCCGCAGACGACTGCGGGTCTCCGGAGGGGCTTGAGCAGCCGCGGAGCCCATTTCCAGCGCCGCAGCAATCAGAGCACCCGTCTTCATCTTATGGATCCGGTTCAGATCTTCTACGCGGGAAACGTCAGTTCCGGGGGAAGCAAATTCAGAGAAGCTGTCGGCACCGCCTTCAACACCCCCGTAAACCGGCGAATTTTCAGCTGAACAACCGGAATCCGAACCAATTTCCACCGCTTCCGGCAACGCAGGGCCGGCAGGAAAGGGGCCGCGTTCGGCCTCCAGATCGAGCACCTGCCCTCCGACCATGCCGCTTCCGCCAGCCGCCCGGGCCAGAATCTGCAGGCAGTCCACACGCACAGCAGCGGGAGCCGGGGATTCAGCCAGCAGTTCAAAGGCCAGTGTGAGCAGCGCATCGCCCGCCAGAATCGCCAGTGCCTCGCCAAAGACCCGGTGACTGGTCAGCCGTCCCCGGCGATAGTCGTCGTTGTCCATCGCCGGCAGGTCGTCATGAATGAGTGAATACGTGTGGATGGCCTCGATTGCACAGGCCGGGGCCAGCGCATGCGAAACTTCGCCCCCGCAGAGATCACAGGCCAGCAGCACCAGCAGAGGCCGAAGACGCTTCCCTCCGGCCAGCAGACTGTATTCAACCGCAGACTGCAGACCCGAAGGCCAGCCCCGACCCGCCACACACTCACGCAGACGGCACTCGACCGTCCGCCGCAGAGCGGCTGTGTGCTCCTGGAAGTCTTTCACGGACACTGACACGGCGATCAACCCTGCTGAAACAACGGATGCCCCACGGAGTTTATGCGGAAGACGGATTTCTTAACAGCCCGGCAGTGAATTCCTGGGGATTTCCGTTGACAGACCAACGACTCGCCTCACGCAGATCGCAGCGAGCCATTCACTCCTGCCCCCCTGCTCCGCTCCCGGTGGACGACCGGACTGCCACTGCAAAGAACCACAGCAGCAGCCCGACAGCAATCGTGATGGCTGCTCCAGCAAGATTACGAACATCCCGCAAAGCCATCAGCACAGCAGTCAGACAGGTGGCTGCCACATAGAACACAGCGGCCGTCCTGATGACCGCTGGAATGGCCGGCTGCAGCGTTGTCTGAGTCTGCGAATGTAACGGAATCAGCAGTGTGGCCACCGTGAGGGCCGAAGAGAGTGCCAGCAGGGAACTCAGATAGGTCAGCAGTCCCGCAAGGCTGCCCGCATACACCAGTCCGATGCTGAGCACGGACTGCAGCAGCACCGTGCGCGGTGTTGACGCCGGACCGGAACGGAAGATCTGCGGAAACAGACCGTCATCCGCCATCTTTGCAAACACACGAGGCCCCGTCATCACCATGCCGGCAACGGAAGACAATGCGCCCAGACAGACGGCGAGACGAATGAGCCGTTGCAGCGGGGCACCACCAACGGCCCTCGCCGCAATGGCAGCCACACGCTCCTGGCCGGCAATCTCCGCCGCCGGAGCTGCTGTGACGAACACCAGATTCAGCAGCAGATACAGAATCGTAACGACGATTGTCCCCAGCCAGAGCGATCGCGGGACGTTACGCTGCGGGTCCCGCACTTCAGAT